>JAUWMT010000021.1 GCA_030613025.1 Candidatus Cloacimonadota bacterium | reverse complement strand
CTTACTCACTCATCTATCTTTTTCCTTCTTCATTGGATATTCCGTGCCTGCCCCGTGTAATCTTCTTTTTCTTTTATTACACTGTGGTTGGATATTGGATATTATTTTTATTTACCCACTCAATTCTGAAAAGAACCTAATTTTATTAGGTAATTCCCGTTCCTGTGTAACTTGAATAACTAACCCCAAATATCTAATTTCTAATGAAATGACAAATGATAATAAAAAGAGCTTGTGAATAGAAATACATATTTGCAAAAAGAAGTATTATACTATGAATTACGTATTTTCGAGACGCTTCAGTCGCGAAGTACACGAATTATTAAAATGAAGCTTTATAGAATATTTTTTTAAACACCATTTTCGTGTTTTTAGCCTGCCAAGTAGTAGTGGAACGAAGACTGGTGCCTTTCGTGGTTAGAAGTATTTATTTGTAGAAATCAAATGAATCAAAACATTAGTTGAGCATGATCTCAAAAGAGTTTCTTTTTTATTCAATAACTTCTAAGAGCGAAGCTTTATGTCGCAAGCTTTCCTCACCTGACAACCATTCAACTACTCCATGATAAAGTGCTTTTTTCCAAGAACCATGCAAGGGATTTGGGAGTATGATGAATTTGCGTCCCCATTCTGCCTGGACAGAATCTGTGAGAGCTTTTCTCTCTTCAATTGATCCACTATAATAATCGCCCAGAAAATCGACTGAATTATCACCTATATAAAGAATTACAGCATAATCCTCATTTACTTTATCCCGTCTTCCTTGCTTTGTATGATCCGTTCCTCTCATTAGTAAATTCTCTCTATAAGCTTGAGGAAGATCAAGATCAAGTATCTGCTGAAGGGTGATTTCAGTACTTTCGTCTCGTCGATTTGTTACATAAAAAATCGTGTATCCTTCATCATCAATAAATTCCAAGAATTCACCCGCTCCCGGTATAAGTGTTGCATCTACTGAAGCGATCCACTCATAGAATTCTTTGGGATATTCCTGTTCTCTGATAACTCCTGTGGCATTGAATTTTGCATTAAAAATCACAGTTTCATCAAGATCAATTATAACTGCACGTGGTTTAGGCCATTCCTTGGCAAGATCCATATTAATTCTGTCTCTTGCTACATTGAATGCCTGATAACAAAGCGCCCTGTATTCCGATGATGTCTGCTGCCAGAGCGCAGCCATAAGATTTTCTTTCTCATTAAGCCCTTCGTCAGTTGCAAATGCGTAATTGGGGAATGAGCTCAATAGAAAAAAAGCGATTATCGTAAAAATTAGATTTTTTTTCATTAGTTTCCTTTTCCGGTTTTAAAACCATTTCCGTTTTATAAATATTATTACACCAACCAATGCCAGCAACACTGATGCCACCATTAATATCACAAATGCATGTGCAGATCGAGCAAAGGGAAGTGCAACGTTCATACCGTAAATACTCGAAACGAGGGTAGGAAGCATTAGTATGATCGTAACCGAAGTAAGAAATTTCATCACTTTGTTTAGGTTGTTTGAGATCATTGAAGAAAACGCATCCATGGTACTGCGCAGAATATTCGCATGGATCGATGTCATCTCGATTGCCTGTTTATTATCAATGATCATATCTTCCAGCAAATCTTCGTCTTCTTCATATTTGGTGAAAACACCCACTCGGCTTAACTTCTCCATAACAGCTTCATTTGAACGCAGCGAAGTTGCAAAATATACCAAACTTTTCTGTAAGTCCAGCAAATCCATAAGCCGTTCATTATGCATCGATTCTTCGAGTTGGGTTTCGATAGTATTGCTTATTCTGTTTATTCGTTTTAAGTAATTAAGATAGACCGTAGCAGTTCGGGACAAAATCTGGAGTATCAAACGATTCCTCTTTGCAGTTGAAAATTTTTTCACCCGCCCTTTTACGAAGTTCTGAAGCACGTCATCATCTTTTGAAGAAACTGTAATGATGCATTTTTCTGTGAGAATTATACCCAAAGGCAGCGTAATAAATTGGATCGCTGCTTCTTCATCATCCTCGAAATAAGGGGTTTGAATAATGATGAGTCTCTTACCATCTTCGAGTTCCATACGGGGACTCTCATTTTCGTCGAGAGGGTCTTCTATAAAATCCTTTGGAATATCAAAGGTCGTAGTGATAAGCTCGATCTCTTCCTGAGATGGAGATACAAGATACACCCAGATATTTTCTTCGAGAAGATAGTATTGCTCTTTCTCGGTAAATTTTCCGTCCGAGGTTTTAAATACTTTTATCATATAGACCTGCCAAAAATTAGGTTACGAAGAAATCAGAATGGGTGGATTTAGTTGTCAAGGAAATGAGATTGGGTCGTAAAACGCATTCAGTTTTCTTGACGAGTAAAAGGTAGCTAAATTTTTAGTGGATATAGCACCCATAAGCTAAATAATAGCTGTCGAGGATAAATGAACCCTGAAATCTCAGATGAACTTATCGAAGAACACGGTCTTTCCAAAGAAGAATACAAGCGTATTTTCTCAATATTAGGAAGAGATCCAACGATAACGGAGTTGGGTATTTTTTCTGTAATGTGGTCGGAACATGCCAGTTATAAGAACTCGATATTGCAAATAAAAACGCTCCCGCGTTCCGGTGAATACCTTCTCAAAGATGCAGGTGAAGAAAACGCAGGTGTAGTTGATATCGGAGATGGACTCGCAGTTGCTTTCAAGATCGAGAGCCACAATCATCCTTCTGCTTTGGAACCTTACCAGGGCGCTGCAACCGGTGTTGGCGGCATTCTGAGAGATGTGTTCACTATGGGCGCTCGACCGATCGCTTCTTTGAACTCACTCCGCTTCGGTTCTTTGGATAATCCGAGAGTAAAACATCTTCTCAAAGGTGTGGTAAAAGGTATCGCAGATTACGGCAATTGCATGGGTATTCCCACAGTTGCAGGAGAAATCTATTTTGACGACAGCTATGAAGGGAATCCGCTTGTTAATGCAATGACAGTCGGGATTCTTAAGCATGAAAACATTGCTACTGCCGCAGCATACGGCGTTGGTAATTTTGTTTTGTATGTCGGCTCTTCGACAGGCAGGGACGGTATTCACGGAGCCACTTTTGCGTCTGTAGAACTTACCGAGGAATCCGCAGAAAAAAGAACTTCTGTGCAAGTAGGGGATCCGTTCATGGAAAAACTGCTCCTCGAAGCTACCTTGGATGTGATAAAGCAAAATCTGGTTGTGGGCATTCAGGATATGGGCGCAGCAGGTCTGACCTGCTCGTCCTCAGAAATGGCTGCAAAAGCAGGAACCGGTGTTGATATAGATGTATCACTCGTCCCCAAAAGGGAAAAAGGAATGACTCCATATGAGGTCATGCTCTCGGAATCACAGGAAAGAATGCTGCTGGTTATCGAACCAAAGAACTTCGGAAAAGTTCAGGAAATCTATGAAAAGTGGGACTTGCACGTCGTGAAAATAGGCGAAGTGACCGAAGACGGAAATTTGCGAGTACGTGAAAATGGAATTGTTGTTGCAGATATTCCTGCTCAGACACTTGTTCTCGGAGGAGAAGCACCGGTATATGTGCGCGAAACTCAATACCCATCATATCTTGAGAAAGCGCATTCCTTTGATGAAAAAAGTATGAATGAGCCAAAAGATTATAATCAAACGCTTAAAAAATTACTCTCTTCTCCAAACATTGCCAGTAAGAATTATGTATATACTCAGTATGACCACATGGTTAGGATCAATTCTGTAGTAGAGCCCGGATCGGATGCAGCGGTTGTCAGAATAAAAGGCACCAACAAGGCGCTTGCAATGACCACGGATTGCAACGGAAAATATTGTTATCTCGATCCTTATGAAGGTGCAAAGGGTGCTGTTGCTGAAGCTGCTCGAAATATTATTTGTTCAGGTGGGAAACCGCTTGCTATCACGAATTGCCTTAATTTTGGAAATCCATATAAGAAGGAAGTTTACTGGACATTCTCAGAATGTATTCGCGGTATGGGTGATGCTTGTAGATTCTTCAAAACTCCTGTAACCGGAGGCAATGTAAGCTTTTATAATGAAACAGTAAAAAGTGCTGTGTATCCCACACCAACTATTGGAATGATAGGAATTCTGGAGGATGTCAAATTAGCCACAACCCAATATTTCAAAGATATTGGAGATGTGATCATTTTATTAGGAAAATCCTGTAATACAATTGGAGGATCGGAATATCTGGCAGTTGAATATAGCGAAATCGCCGGGCATGCACCCAAAGTTGAGTTGGAACATGAACAGAAAATTCAAAATATCTGTTACAAAGCTATTAGAGAAGGTCTTATAAAATCAGCTCATGATTGCTCGGAAGGTGGTCTCGTAACTGCATTGGCGGAATCATGTTTCAACCCCAAAGGATTGCTTGGCGCCAATATTGAGATGGAACTTACTCATCGTCCTGACATCGAACTTTTTGGTGAAGCTCATTCAAGAATTATTGTATCTATTGAAGAAAAAAATATTCCTTCACTTATCAAAATAATAAAAAAGTATAACTGTCCTTATCAAATACTCGGAAAAGTTGCTGGTCATAGATTTCAAATAGACAAGCTTATCTCATGCGATATTAATGAGTTGTACGATCTTTGGTATAATGCAATTCAGAGAAAAATGGAAACAGTATCATGATACCATACCCGGAAATCAATCCGTCACTTGCAACCATACCAGAATTTTCTATCGGCTCGCTCAGCTTAGGACCTTTTGAGATCAGGTGGTACGCTCTGATGTATATCATTTCCTTTATTATTGGCTATTTCCTTCTTAAGAAACTCTACAAGGAACGAGACGTCCATATTAAGAAAGCACACTTTGAAAACCTGTTCTTTTACCTCATACTTGGAGTCATAATAGGTGGGCGGCTTGGCTACATGCTTTTTTATAATTTCCAGGAAATATTTCGACATCCTCTTGAAATTTTTGCTGTCTGGCACGGAGGAATGTCATTCCATGGGGGTTTGATCGCAGCGATATTTTTCGGATACTTATTTTGCAGAAAATATCATTATGACTTTTATAAATTAGCAGACCCGACTGTAGTGGTTGCACCGATCGGATTAGCTCTTGGGCGGCTGGGAAATTTCATCAATGCAGAGCTTTACGGCAGAGCGACGAACCTCCCATGGGGTATGTTATTCCCGGGAGAACAGGTCGCTCGGCATCCCTCTCAACTTTATGAATTATTCCTCGAAGGCATTTTGCTTTTCATCATATTATTTATCCTCATAAAAAAGAATGTGCGAAAGGGCTTTGTATTCTGGAGCTTCATCTTTTTATATGGTCTTTTTAGATTCCTTGTGGAATTTGTCCGTGAACCCGATGCTCATTTAGGGCATCTTATTGGCTTCATGACAATGGGACAGATACTCAGCTTGCTTATGATGATCGCAGGAATAATCGGCTATATCTCCATTTTTAGGAAAAAACGAATAACAGAGATCGATGAGAATGAAGAAAATAATGGCTATTTGAAGAATTAACTGGGTAAGTTGGAAATAATAACCAATATCCAACACGGAATATCCAATGATGAACGAAAAATAAATGAGTGAAAAAAAAGAGAATAGAGAAAATAATCAGAAGAAGTTCGATTTACAGGAACGTTTTATTGATTATGCGGTTAGAATTATTAATGTTTCTGAACAATTGCCCGAAACAAAAGCAGGTAAACATGTTTCATTTCAATTGCTGAGAAGTAGCACTTCCACAGCTGCGAATTATGGAGAAGCTCAAGGTGCTGAATCCAGGTCTGATTTTATTCATAAATTGAAAATAGCTTTAAAAGAGATGAGGGAGACCGAAGTGTGGCTGAAGATATTAGTAAAGGCACAATTAATTATACCTTCAGCAAAATTGTCACCTTTATTGCAGGAAACAGATGAGTTGATCTCAATACTTTTCCGCCAGCTGGCGGACACAGCGAAAAAGAAAAATGAGAAATAGAAACCAAAATTTTTCCGCCGACACTGCGCCACATCTTAATAATATGGACATTGGATATTCCGTGTTGGTTATTGGATATTCAAATTTTAAGTTTATTGATCCACTTAAAAATATTAAGGAATAAATGATTAAATATATTATTGGAATTCTGTCCATGCTTGCACTCCTCAGTTGCAGTTCTGTGCAACCCAGCAAGTACAACACCTTTGAAATTCAAAACAAGATCATTGACAATCTTAGTTTTTTGAAGGAATGTAAGGCAGAAGGAATAGCAAATATCAACTATAACGGTTTTGAGATAAAGACGAATTTCTTATTAAGGAAAAAGGATTTAAAAGTGAGAATCGATCTATACTCCGGTGGTATATTAGGTCTTTCACCCGCACCTAAAGCTCTGATCGTTCTACGTGATAATTTTGTGAATGTCTTCATTCCTGACCAAAAACGGTTCACAATAACCCGTATAATACCTGTCGATTCACTCGTAAATGTGCAGGGAATTGTCGGCAGTCACGATGTTGTGGAGAATTTCGGCTATTATATGACTTCGCCATTCAATGGTGTGTATTATATCTTCGATAAGAAATTTCATCTTGAAGTTATTCAGATCCGTGACATTCGTATCCAGCTATCCAAGTACAAAAAAAATCTGCCGTATCACATTACTGTGCTAAAAGATAAAAATGAAATATTAACTCTTGAGATAGACAAATGGGACTTCCCGCGTTATACAGATAATATCTTTGATTTCGAAGTACCTGCAAATGTGCAGATCGAAGCAAACGAGCTCGATCTCACAATTCCGATAGAAATAATTGAGGAAGAATAGAGGTCCTATGATCGCACGATACACATTACCGGAAATGGCTCATTTATGGAGTCTTGAAAATAAGTTTAAAACCTGGTTGAATGTTGAGATCGCAGCTGCTGAAGCAATGAATCAACTCGGTTTAGTGCCGGATGCTGATTTAATAAACATTCAGCAAAAAGCACAGTTTAAAGTTTCGGAAATAAACGAAATAGAAAACAAAGTTCATCATGATGTTATCGCATTTCTCACGAATGTAGCACAATATGTAGGACCTTCAGCGCGCTATATTCATCTTGGCATGACGTCTTCTGATGTGATCGATACAGCAAATTCTCTTTTGATGAAACAGGCAGGAGAGATCATTCTCACCTCACTAAAAGAATGTATGCAGGTGCTCAAGGAAAGCGCTTACAAATATAAGGATACATTATGTATCGGACGCTCCCACGGCATTCATGCAGAGCCGATAACCTTCGGGCTGAAACTTGCTCTCTGGCATGATGAAATGCACAGAAATCTCATTCGCTGGCAAAGAGCAATCGAAACTATCTCAGTAGGGCAGATATCCGGAGCAGTTGGTAATTATGCACATCTTTCTATGGAAGTGGAAACCTATGTATGTAAAAAGCTTGGACTGAAGCAGGTTAACATCTCCACACAGGTCATTCAAAGAGACAGGTATGCAGAATACCTCTCATCTATTGCAATAATAGGAAGTACACTCGAAAAGATAGCTTTGGAAATTCGTCATCTTCAAAGAACGGAAGTTCACGAAGTAGAGGAGAATTTTTCAAAAGGACAAAAGGGTTCATCTGCTATGCCTCATAAGAAAAATCCAATTATTGCTGAGCGTATCTGCGGGCTTGAACGTATTTTACGCAGTAATGCAATGACCGGCTTTGAGAATAATGCACTCTGGCATGAGCGGGATATAAGCCATTCTTCAGCGGAAAGGATCATAATACCTGATTCCACTTCACTGGTACATTATTTACTTGTTAAAACGACTGCCCTTATTGAGAATCTTGTGGTGTTCCCGGAAAAGATGATGGAAAACGTAGATATTACACATGGGCTGATCTATAGCCAGTCCGTTCTCCTTGCCCTTGCGAAGAAAGGTATCTCGAGGGAAAAAGCATACGAGATCGTACAGAAAGCTGCAATGGAATGCTGGCAAACCAAGGAAAATTTTCAAGATATTTTGAAACGAAGTAGGGAATTCACCTCCCTGCTGAATGAAAATGAGATCGATTCCCTGTTCAGTTTAGAAAAATTTACTGATAATGTTGATCCGATTTTTTTAAGAGTTTTTGATATGTAAGAAAAATATTATGAACCACGAAATACACGAAAAACTCGAAAAAATTATTTTTAAAGAAGAAAGTTATTCACTTGAAGGCACAAATTTGGAAGTATATAAGAAAATGGGTTCAGGATTCTTTGATAAAATTAAATTATGAACCACGAAATACAAAAAATAGTAAAATGAAATTTTATAGAATAATTTTCTTAAACTCCATTTTCGTGTTTTTCGTGCCTTTCGTGGTTAAATCTATTAATTTGTAGGAGCAAATGTGCGAAAAGCAACAATATATGTCACACTAAAACCTCAAGTTCTCGACCCGCAAGGCAAGGTTATCATGAATGCCCTGCATACGCTTGGTTATAACAATGTTACTGAAGTCCGAGCAAGCAAGATGTTCGAAGTTACAATTAATGCAGAAAATGATGCTGATATCGCAAAAGAGATCGATGAGATCTGCGATAAAGTTCTGGCAAATCCGAATATTGAAACTTATTATTACGATATTCATGACGAATAATATCACTCGGGTTTCGTATTATATATTTTAAAGTAAAATATGATTATTAAGAATTTCTAATTACAAATTACCTAATTTCTAATAAAATTTCTAATGACCAATGACAAATAAAAAGATACGATTTAGAGGAAAGAACTACAAAATATGATGAGGATATCATCAAATTTGAAAATTATTATATTGAGGAATCTAAAGAATCAAAACATTGGTTGAGAATGATTGTAAAAAATAGTCCCGTAATAAAAAAAATGACGAAAAAAATTAATTTGACATTTTGGCTTTGTCATTTTATTTGACATTAGAAATTTGGATTTAGAAATTATTGTTAAATTTTTACTTTTTTATCCAGATTAGGAAATTAGAGAAAATATATGAAATATAACATAATAATATTTCCGGGCTCAAACTGCGACTATGATGCTTATTTTGTAGCTAAAGATCTTATGGGTGATGAAGTGGAATATGTATGGCATAAAGAAACAAATCTTAAAGATCCAGATTGTGTCATCATACCAGGTGGATTTTCTTATGGAGATTATCTTAGAGCGGGTGCTATTGCGAAATTCAGTCCAATTATGAATGAGGTTATCTCCTTTGCCAAAAATGGTGGACTGGTCATTGGCATATGCAACGGATTTCAGGTGCTCACGGAAACTAAGCTGCTTCCCGGTACGCTCTTGCAGAATAAGTCATTGCTCTTCATCTGTAAGCATCAATACGCAAAAGTGGTAAATAGCTCAACACCTTTTACTCATATAATTGAAAAAGATCGAGTGCTCGATATTCCAATCGCTCATAATGAAGGAAATTTTTTTATTGATGATGACGGATTGAAATCATTGCAGGATAATCAGCAGATCGTTTTTCAATACTGTGATAAGGAAGGGCATATTAATGACAACACAAATCCGAACGGCTCTTTGCTTAACATCGCAGGTATTGTGAATAAAAAAGGCAACGTACTCGGTATGATGCCGCATCCAGAACGGACTTCTGATCCGATTTGTGGCGTTACAGATGGACAGCAAATATTCCTTTCAATAAAGAAATTTGTAGAGAAATGACGTTAATTAAGTTTCGTAATAGATATTTTGTAAAATGAGTATAAAGAATCAAAAAATTGGTTGAGAATGATTTCAAAAGCAGTTCCATATTTAAAAAATGACGAAGAAATTACTTTGACATTTTGGCTTTGTCATTTTATTTGACATTAGAAATTAGAATTTTGAAATTTAATAAATCGTTCATCCCGAAAAATAATAATGGAAAAATATGATTTATGTAAATTATTTGCACTCATGTAAAATCCAATGACGTTATTACATTCTCTTTCGAACCTTTTCTTTCCTCCTCAGTGTTTGTGTTGTAACCAACGAATTGATAATTCTGAAATTCTCTGCGAGAAATGTTTAGACGAACTTGTTAGATTAAACGAAAACTTATGTGCGTTTTGTCAAAAGGATTCTGCGACCAGCTTCATCTGCGAAGAATGCAAAAAGGAATATCCTTTTGATGAAGTTGTGAGCGCATATACTTTTAACCTTCCAATTCAAAAAATGATCCATCATTTCAAATATAATGAATTCAAAAAGATCGGTACTTATCTCGGATACAAACTGGCAGAAATCCTCTCGACCTACTCGTTTATTTCCGATACGGATTATATACTGCCGGTTCCTCTTCATAGAACGAAAAAAAGATTTCGCGGATTCAATCAATCTGAAATAATTGCGAGAGCTCTATCTGTAAAGTTGAATATCCCACTTCTAAAAAATGTGCTGATCAGAAAAAAATACACTCAGACACAAACAAAGTTAAAACAACATGAACGCGAAAAAAATGTTGCTAATGCTTTTCATATAAAAAAATTTGATGCTATTAAGAATAAATCTTTACTATTAGTTGACGATGTTTTGACAACTGGCTCAACAATGAAATCTATCGCACTTTTATTGAAGGAGAATCTTGCGAAGCATATTTACGTATGCACATTGGCGCGAGCATAAAGCATGATAGATATAATTGTAGAAGTTTCTAAAGATGATGCCCATGAATTAATGGACAGGACAGCTAAATTTATTGCTGAAAGAAGAATGGGTTCTGCTGCGATTCTGCTGATAGAATCACTCAAACCTCTGAACTTTATTGCAAGCCAGATCCTTTATATGATCGCTCCATTTGCAGAGCTGATCTTTAAGCCCAAAGAATATCAAAAATTTGCATGTTCTCTAGAGGATAGCGATAATGTAAAATATCTTATTAACAAGATTGACGAAAAAGATGCTGAGTTTCATAAGAAGTTGAAAGCCGAGAAGAAAAAGGCAAAAGAATTGAAAAAAAAGAAAAAAGAATTAAAAAATAAATTGAAATAAATCGGAGGAAATATGGCAAAAGAGCTACGTTCAATATTGGCCACTGACTGTGGTAGTACAACAACGAAAGCCATATTAATTAGAAAGATCGATGATGAATATCGTTTGATCGTGCGAGGTGAAGCTCCTACAACTGTTGAAGCGCCCTTTGATGATGTGACAAAAGGTGTGTTGAATGCTGTTGAAGAGGTTGAAGATCTCGTACACATTCGAGGAGAAAAAGACAGAACTATCATCAAAGATGAAAAGATCGAAGTGCCACAGGATGGCGAAAAAGGTGTTGATGCCTATGTATCAACCAGCAGCGCCGGTGGTGGACTTCAGATGATGGTTGCCGGTGTGGTGAAAAGCATGACCGGAGAAAGCGCAGAGCGTGCTGCCCTCGGTGCAGGCGCTATCGTTATGGATGTGCTTGCAAGCAACGACAAACGTCTCCCACATCAAAGGATCGAAAGAATACGCCATCTCCGACCGGATATGATACTTTTATCCGGAGGAATAGATGGGGGAACAACCAAGCATGTGGTTGAGCTCGCAGAGATCATTGCTGCAGCAGATCCCAAACCGCGTCTCGGTTCAGAATATAAGTTGCCTGTTATTTATGCGGGTAATATAGAAGCACGTGAAGCTGTTAAAAAAACATTGGGCGATAAAGTCGATCTTATCATTACAGACAATATTCGTCCTGTGCTTGAAAGAGAAAATCTTGGACCTGCACGTGATAAGATCCACGATCTCTTTATGGAACATGTGATGGCACAAGCGCCGGGATATAAGAAACTGATGTCCTGGACTGTGGCAAAAACCGAAGATGGTAAACTTGAAGCAGTACCCATCATGCCTACACCCGGAGCTGTCGGAAATATCATGCAGACCATTGCGCGTCTTGAAAATATCGAAGTTGTAGGTGTGGATATCGGCGGAGCAACAACTGACATATTCTCGGTCTTTACAGAAGATCGGATCTTCAACAGGACGGTAAGTGCTAATCTGGGAATGAGTTACAGTATTTCCAATGTGCTTGCCTCAACAGGTATCAAGAACATTTTGCGCTGGGTTCCTTTCGATATTCCGGAAACTCAACTACGCAATATGATCAAAAATAAAATGATCCGACCTACTACGATCCCTTTCCTTGCTGAAGAATTAATGCTCGAACAAGCGATCGCAAAAGAAGCTCTTCGCCTTGCTTTTGAACAGCATAAGGAATTTGCAGTTACCCTGAAGGGTACACAGAGAGAAAGAGAAATTTCCGAAGCATTTTCTCAATCAACATCAGGCGAGACCATTGTAAATATGATGTCTCTCGATATATTGGTTGGGAGTGGTGGAGTGATGTCTCATGCTCCTCGCAGAAATCAGTCTGCAATGATGATGATCGACGCCTTCCTTCCTGAAGGTATCACACGCTTTGCTGTTGATAGCATATTCATGATGCCCCAGCTTGGTGTCTTATCAACGATCAGCGAAAAGGCAGCAGCAGAAGTGTTTGAAAAAGACTGTCTTATTCATCTTGGAACATGTATTGCACCAAAAGGAAAATATAAAGAGGGCAAAACTGCACTAAGTGCAAAGATCGAATTTCCAAACGGAGAGATATTCGAAGAGAATATACCATTTGGTGAGATGATCAAACTGAATCTTGGTGTTGACGAGAAAGCAAAAGCGACTTTGAAACCTATGAGTGGACTCGATCTTGGTATGGGTAAGAATAATGAAATTGAGACCACGATCTCCGGCGGAGTTGTTGGTATTGTTATTGATACACGTGGAAGAGAATCTTATTTCGATGAGAAATTGAACAAAGAAACAATGACTGCTCATATTCCGGAAGATAATGCAGCACGCATACAATCGTTAAAAAAGTGGATGATGGATCTGGAAGTCTATCCCGAAAATTGGTTATCATAGGAGGTTCACATGGCACAAGCATATACTCCCGGATTAACAATAACAAAAAGCATCATACTGAGAAAAGACAGAATTCTTCCTCTCAAAGGAGAAGTTGTCGTAAAAGTAGGGGATAAGGTCACCGCAGATGACAATGTGGCAAAAACCGACTTGCCAGGTGACGTTATACCAATTAATATTGCAAATAAACTCGGTGTTCCACCTTCTGATGTTCAATCCAAAATGCTGAAAAAAGAAGGCGAGAAGATAAAAAAAGATGAACCTCTTGCAATGAGTCAGAGTTTCTTTGGTCTTTTCAAAAATACAGTGAAATCGCCAATAACCGGTACTGTTGAGAATATCTCAAGCATTACAGGACAGGTTCTTCTTCGTGAACCACCAATTCCAATAACCGTGAAAGCTTTTATTGACGGTGTAGTCAGCAAAATATATGAGAATGAAGGTGTTGAGATCGAAAACAAATCTGCGTATATTCAGGGAATTTTCGGTATTGGCGGTGAGATAACCGGTGAAATAAAAGTAATTGTTGATGCTCCCGATGCTGAACTTATGCTTGAGCAGATCGATAATTCGTGTAAAGATAAGATCATTGTTGGTGGTACTATTGTACGTTTACCGGCTATTAAAAAAGCAATTCAAGTAAATGCAAAAGGTATTGTCGTAGGCGGTATCGATGACCAGGATCTTAAGGATTTGCTTGGTTATGATATCGGTGTTGCAATTACCGGACATGAAGAGATCGGTTTGACAATTGTTCTTACAGAAGGTTTCGGACCAATCAAAATGGCTACACAAACTTTCGAAATATTGAAACAATTTGAGGGTTATAAAGCTTCCATGCACGGGAAAACACAGATCCGAGCTGGCGTAATGAGACCCGAGATCATCATACCAATTCCCTTCAAAGAAGAAGAACTCAAAGCTGAGAAGAGGGAGATACACGGATTGCAAATAGGAAGCACTATCCGAATTATCCGAGAACCTCATTTCGGAGAGATCTGCAAAGTTTCAGCACTTCCGGAAGAACTTGTGGTTGTCGAATCCGAAACTAAAGTACGGGTACTCAAGGCGAAAATGGAAGATGGAATTGAGGTTACTGTACCTCGAGCAAATGTTGAAGCAATTGAAGATTAATTCAGATTAATATAAAATATTAAAGGGCACCGCTGAGTGCCCTTTTTTTTTGAAATGTTTATCTATCTCAAAGGTAAAACCAAATAATAGTACGCTGACCCACGCAGATTGGGTAGATTTACACAGATTAGATTTAACCCTTCTTCACCATTTTACTTCGCTTTGACAATTTCTCATCTTCAATTTTATATTCCTCTGTGTTCTCTGTGCTCTCTGTGGTAAAATATATTTTTTGGTTTCGGTTCACCCCGATAAATCATTTTTCTCTATTTAACTGGGGCTTATACGAGTTTTGTGAACAATCCTAAAATTCAGTTCCGCTTGAGAAATTAAAATTATTGATCTTCATTGCAGGAACCAGGAAACCGCCGCCAAAGAAAGCGCCTGCGATCTCAGCAGTATCTCCGATCTCTTCTATGTTTGAGAAAATATTGATAACACTATCGGTATAGCGCAGATTCTTCAGAGGTTTTGTTATTTTGCCGTTCTCAACCATAAAGAAACCGTCACGCGTCATACCTGTAATAAGCAACGAAATAGGATCAATAATATTTGAGTAATGGAAATGAGTTACAAGAACTCCCTTTTCAGTATTTTTTATCATTTTCTCAACTGAACTTTTACCAGTTTCAAATCTGAGTGCAAAAGGGTACGCTGCTTGCCCGGGTAATGGAATTGCATGTCCGTTATTATCAACACCTGCTTGCTTGGCGATCCATCGGTTTGTCGCAAAGCCCTTTGGAATACCTTTCTCAACTAGCGTCATGGGTTTCACCGGCATTCCTTCAAAATCAAAGGGTTGAGAACCGATAATAGGATTATATGGATCTTCAAAAATATTGAGCTTTTCAGAGAATATTTTTTTATTCAACCCGTCTTTTAGGAAGGTTGTTCCCTCAAGATAATCCATGCCGTTAAATCCCTTCCACAACAGGAAAAGCACGAATTCTGCTACGGCTGCAGGTTCCATAATAACAGTATATTTACCGGGCTTTAAATCCTCAGGATACATACTCTTAAGCGTCTTTTCAACAGCAATATTGGCTGCTTTCTCGACATCGATCCGGCGTACGTCTTTTTTGACAATCTCATGCCAGCCAGATGCTGCATCCTTCATAACGGTAATGCTGAATTCCGCATTTGTTGAGATATCGTAAGCAAAGAGCCCTTTACAGTTTGCCAGTGCAATCTCAGAAGTAGAATTGGAAAATATTCCCGCTCCTTCAAGATCATTTTTCTTACAGATATTTACCGCTTTTGTGATAGCTTCTGCACGCTGCTTGGGGGAAAATACATCTGTTTCTTTGCAGAAATTATTAACCTTTTGATATTCCTGCTGCTTGGGAAGTGGAAGTAGTTTTTCATTATCCTTCTGCATTTTCGTAGCATCAATTGCTGCTTGAAGTGTTTGTTTTAGAGATTCATCATCCAATTTGTTAGTCGTTGCAGTTGCGGTTTTTTTTCCTATTATAGTGCGCACTCTGATATAATATGATGTATCACTCACATTTTGATGTATATAATTATTCGCATATCG
The DNA here is from genome assembly GCA_030613025.1 of Candidatus Cloacimonadota bacterium. GTDB lineage: Bacteria > Cloacimonadota > Cloacimonadia > JGIOTU-2 > JGIOTU-2 > Celaenobacter. The sequence continues at coordinate 27,102 of JAUWMT010000021.1, read as the reverse complement.
TGTGAGAGCGCTTTTACTATTGAAGATCAGAACCTCTGTTTCGACTTCCTTCGAAAGAGAACAAATTTTCTGTGCAAGCTCACGAATTTCTGCTTTGCTATTCTGGCTCATATATACTCCTGAAATATTTATTCAATTGATTTTTCATATCTGCTTATGATTGTGTCAAGACTTTCATTTCTTGCTACGATTTTGTTGACACAGAGTAATGCACCCAAGATAAATATTCAAGAATAGCAGAAAAGAGGTTCAAATGCCAGTAACAGTCGTATTAGGAGCATTATGGGGTGATGAAGCAAAAGCCAAGATAGTAGATGCACTTGCTGAGAATATGGATGCAATTGTCCGCTTTCAGGGTGGTTGTAATGCGGGACATACTGTCGTTCATGGTGACACAACGTATAAATTCCACATTATTCCGGTCGGTATCCTCGATCCTGAGATGATATGCATTATAGGGAATGGTGTGGTCGTCAATCTTGAAAGATTGTTGCAGGAGATCGAAGAGATCGAATCCAAAGGTATTCATCTTGCGGACAGATTTTTCATTAGTTCTCAAGCTCATGTGACACTTCCTATACAAACTTATCTCGACGAACTTGGTGAGAAATTGAGTGGCAAGCAGGCAATTGGAACTACAAAATCAGGTATAGGACCTACATATTCTGATAAAGCCGCACGCCTGGGAATCCGTATGGGGGATCTGCTCGATAAAGAGTATCTCGAATACAGACTTTCAAATCTGATCAATAATAAACGAGATATGCTTGGTTCATGGCTCGAAAACCTTAGTTTAGAAGACTCAGTTGAAATGCTCTATGATATTGGAATTCAACTTAAACACTTTATCAGAAACACTCCTTGTATGATCAACAACCTTATTAAAGATAAGAAGAATATTCTTTTTGAAGGAGCTCAGGGCACACTCCTTGATATCGATTTTGGGACATATCCTTACGTGACATCATCAAATACAACAATTGGTGCTGCGTTGTCCGGTGCGGGTATCAGTCCAAGAAGCATAAACAGGACCATCGGTGTGATGAAAGCATATTTTACCCGTGTGGGCAATGGACCTTTCCCTACAGAATTACATGATGAGATAGGTGATTTTATACGCGAAAGGGGACATGAATACGGAACAACAACCGGCCGCCCCCGCAGATGCGGCTGGTTTGATGCTGTTGCTGCAAGGTTTTCTGCAATGCTTAATGGTTTTGACGAGATCGCACTCACATTGCTGGATGTCTATTCCGGATTGGATACGATAAATATTTGCACGGGATACACTTTAAATGCTCTGGAACTCGAAGAATATCCAGTTGAAACCCGAATTTTGCAAAATGTTCAACCTTCATATATATCTCTTCCTGGTTGGGATGATGATATTACTTCCGTCAAAAAATTTGATGAACTGCCGGAAAACGCTCAAAAATTTGTTCTTACTATTGAAGAACTTCTCGGCATTCCGATAAAGATAATTTCCGTGGGTGCAGAGCGCAGCCAGACTATTTTTCGATAAGAATCCTGCATGAGTATCATTTGCCAGAATCTTTCCTTTGCCTATGCCACCAGAAAACACAAATCCTTGATCTTTGAGAATTTCAATTTCGAACTGAGTAATAAAGAAACCAAATGTCTGTATGGTGGTACCGGTTTCGGAAAGACAACACTGTTTAAGCTACTATTTGGCGAGCTAAAGACAGGGAAAGGAAAAATTCTTATAGATAATACTCCGCTACGGAAAGAAAAAACATTCTGTAAAAAAGTAGCATTTCTGTTTCAAGAGCCGGAAAAGCAGTTTGTATTTCCTTCAATACAAGATGAATATAAATTTTTAACACTACAAAAGAACGACATTGCCATCACTCAAAATATCAGAGAGTTATGCGATATATTTAATGTAAAGATTGAGTTTTATTTTAACAGAGATATCTATGAATTATCACTTGGCGAACTCCGCTTGCTGCAAATTATTTTTTCCTTTTCTGATGACGCAGAATATCTGATACTGGACGAACCCGCAGACCATCTGGAGAATGCACATCGTGCTAAATTGTTCGATCTAATAAAATCAATCAAAAACAGAGGAATACTTATTTTGACCAAGTATCCTGAGCTCTATGAAACTGTCGCTGATACGAGTATTCCGATTAATGCAAGATACGAATGAGGTCTTTATGAAAAAATTAGTTTTGTTAATTTCGATTATATTTCTAAGTACAACACTATTTGCAGGTGTTCAGGAAGAATTTGACTTCGCTAAAAAAATGTATGATGATACTCTATTTGAGGAAGCAATAGGCAAATTTCAGGATATTATCCAAAAATATCCTGCATCTGTGCTTGCAGAAGAAGCACAATTCTATTTGGGTAATTCATATATGGAGCTCGAACAATACGTGAATGCATCCTTTGCGTATAAGCGTCTTCTTGAGGACCACCCGGAGACAACGCTTTATCCGCAGACTGTTTTCAAGCTTGCGGAAAGTCTTTTTGAGAGTAAGAATTATTTCGAAGCTGCACAGTATTATCAGGACTTGATATATAATTATCCGCAAAGTCCCTTTGCCCTGCAATCACTCGATAAGATAATTACAGCTTTAAAGAATGCAGGCATGTATAATGAGGCAATTCTTGTTTCAATGGATATCATTGAAAGCTTCACAGGCAAAGCTCAGATTCCAGGAATCCTGCTATCACTTGTTTCAGTGTATAAGCTTCACAATATGCCTTCTGAGTATGAGCAAACACTTTTGAAAATTGTTGATAATTATCCTCAATCCGATGAAAAATGGGAGGCAATACAGGAATTATCTCAATATTATTACAATAATGAATTACCTGAACAAGCCCTGCAATTACTACAAGGTGGACTTACGGAAACAATTCCGCGTCAATTTGAGCAATCGCTGCTTCTTCTTTATGCAGAACTCCTTGAAAGAAGTGGTGACAAGCAAAACTCATTGGAACAGTATAAAAAATTTTATCGAAAGTTTGATACTTATTCACAGCGGGATAGAATAGCTGACAGGATCGCATCACTTGAATTTGCACTTGAAGAATATAGAAATACAATACTTACGTGTAATGAATTTCAGCAAAATTTTTCTGCAAGCGAATACACAGCTCATATACAGTACCTACTTGCCTATGCTCAATATCATCTAAAAAATTATATTCAAACATTAGATATATTGAACAGCATGAATCTCAAAAATACCTCTCTTGAGATACTGGAAGATATTCATCAATTTCGTGCACAAGTTTATCTTAACCAAAAAGAATACGAACTCGCTATCTCCACCTATCTTAAAATTATTAAAGAATATCCTCATATTATTTCAATGGATTCCATTTATTTCGATATTGGACAGCTATATCAGGAATATTTGAAAGATCATTATGCTGCGATAAACTACTATAAAATTATTGTCACAACCTATCCCGAAAGCGATCTGCGGGGACAAACACTTCTGAATCTCGCATTCTGTAGCGAACAGCTAAACCAATATGATGCAGCATTACAATACTATACTCAGGCGATTTCTACTCGTTCTCTTACTTCTGAAGAAAGGGATGAGATATCGGGCAAGCTTGTTTATATAAAGCAATTCTTGGCAAAAAATGAGAGCTTGGCTCTTGAAAATATGCTTGAAACTTTTACACAATTTGTCCGACATAATGATTATATCGCAACTATTCATTCTATTGCAGAAATTTATTGCAATGATCTGAAGGACTATCAAAAAGCACTCGACCTGCTAGAAAGTGATCCTCTTTTTGAAAGAGAGCCCAAGCTGCTTCTCCTCAAAGGTGAACTTTATCTCACTCTTGCTGAAAAATATACTTATGAGAAAAATGAACAGGCAGAATCTCTTTACACTCAAGCTCAGCAGATTTTCGAGACTATCGTTTCTGATTATATAGATATTCCTGAAAAATCTTATGCGGAATTCCATCTGATCTCACTGAAAGTAAGAAAATACGAGCCCGGAACCGATCTCTATATCACGAGCTTAAGACAATTAACTCTCAACTTCATCGATACTTATAATACATTTCCATATATAGGGGGGGTGTATTTTAAGCTGGGCAAAGCGCTCATCGAATCCGGTGAATCTGAAGAACAGACGATCATGTACCTGCAAAAAGCTGCGACTCTTTCACAAAATGCCGATATCAGAAATGAAGCATATCGCTATCTTGGAGATCTCTATCTTAAAAATGAGGGCTATATCGCTGCACGAAACCAGTATCAGAAAATTGATGAACATACCATCTACGTTGATCCTGAACTGCTTTACAATGTTGGATATGTTTATTTTCAGCTTAAATCTTATTCACAGAGTGTGATATATTTCGAGTATTACGTGCAAAATTATTCTGCTCAGGAAAACTATATTGAAGCACTTGAATTTCTTGCATCCATTTATGTAACCTTAAACGAACTGGTTAAGGCGATTACATATTATGCTATCCTTGCCGAAAAAGCGCCAAATGATGAACTCCTCCGCACACTTCGGAACCTCTATATTGATAAAGGTCAGTTTGATGAAGCCATTGAAAATTCAATAAAAATCGAAGCGCTTACCAATAATGACAGACGTATCCTTGCAGGAATTTATGAAGTTCAAGGCAATCTGAGCTATGCGATTCTACAGTACGGGCGTATCATCAGCGAGGTTGCAGCAGAGGATACGATGCTCATCGATACTCAACACCTTGCTAAACTTCATATGCTTGTGGGTGATATGAACAGCACTCTGACAAATTATACGAAAATCTATAACATAACCGAGAGTTACAAAAAACCATTTGAAAGTTTTTCATATCTGAACTGGGCTAACATTGCTGAAAATACTATAGTTGCCTATTATAAACTGAAGAACCGTTCTCAGGCAGAAACTTTTGAGAAATATTATAAATCCGTTATTAAGGATAATGATGAGGTAGAAGCCCATATTGCGCTTGAAAGGGGAATATATTATGCGCAGCTTGATCAGAAGAAAGCAAGGAAATTATTTGAGGAAGTGATCGAAGATCATAGTTCAACTGAATATGCTGCTGATGCCTATATGGAAATGGCGATCATGGAACTTGAGAATAAAGAATTCGAAAATGCAGAGACCTATCTTACCACACTGCTCGATAAATTTCCTGATTCCGATCTCACCAACAATGTGTATCTCAAGCTGGGTTCTATGAATTTCAGTGAGGGGAATTTTCAGGATGCGCTGGAATATTATCAGAAAGTAATTCAGCGTGATACAGAAGGAACGTATGCAATGCAGGCGATTGAAAATTTTGCACTGACCTGCAAAGCAATGGGCGAATGGATGCTTGCGATCGAAGCATACCAAATGCTTATTGAACGTTTCGGCTCACCTGAAATGACACCTCAAACAATATTTGAGATTTCCTATTGCTACTATATGGACAAGGAATACAGGAAAGCGATCCACCTTTTCAAAACCATCCAGGATAAATTCACCGACAGCGAAGTTAAAGCTGAGATAATCTACTGGATAGGGGAATCTTATTATGGATTAAAGGAGTATGACCAGGCAATTGAAGCGCTTCTAAAGATAGTGTATGATTACAGCTATCTGGATCAGTGGTATGTGAATGCCAATATCAAGATCGCCATAGCTTATGAAAAACTTCAGAAATTCGACAAAGCACGGCTGTTCTACAAAAATGTTATCGAACGCTACGGCACGAACTCCAATTGGGGAGCTGAAGCAAAAAAATTGCTGGACGCACTTCCATAACAATGTAGAAACCGGCTTTTCGTATTATGAAAAATTTCAAGCTGATCTTCTCCTATCTTAAACATTATAAGAAAACCATTGCGATTGGTGTGCTCTGCCTGATCATCGTTGACGCCATTCAAATGATCGTACCCAAGATCATCCAGCACGTGATCGACTCTCTGCACAATCCCAGTTTCACCATGAAGACTGTTTTGATATCCGCAGGATTTATTTTCGGGCTTGCTGTATTTATGGCTGTGCTGCGTTTCCTGTGGCGAATTCTTCTTATTACTAATTCCTTTAAGATAGAAAAGAAGATCCGTAACGAATATTATGAGCATCTTCAAAAATTGTCTCCACGTTTCTTTCAGGATCATAATACGGGTGACCTCATGGCATATGCAACGAACGATCTTAATGCAGTGCGCATGCTGTTTGGCATTGGTGTGGTGCTTGCTTTCGATGTATTTTTTGTTACGATCGCTTCCTTTGTGCTTATGAGTAACATCAACTTCAAAATGACACTTTATGTGATCATTCCACTACCTATTGTAACCTTTATTACAATATATTTCGGCAAGAGACTTCATCGCTTATTCAAAAAAGTTCAGGACACATTTTCACATCTTTCAGATAGAGTGCAGGAAACCATTTCCGGTGTGCGCGTTATAAAATCTTTTGGTCGTGAAAATGCTTATGAAGATCGTGTGGGTGAAGTTGCAGAAGAACTTGTAGATCAAAATATCAAGCTGGTGAAAATATGGGGTATGTTCTTCCCTTCGATGTTTGCGATCATCGGCATAAGTATGCTGCTGACGCTATACATTGGTGGAACTAAAACAATTCTTCGGGAGATCACTATCGGTGAATTTGTTGCATTCAACAGCTATCTCCACCTCATTATCTGGCCAGTGATCGCAGTTGGCTGGATCGTGAATCTCTATCAGCGAGGTACTGCATCCCTCATTCGAATTCAGGATATCATGAACCAGAAACCTGAGATCATAGATGAACCTTGTGTGGACAATTCAATAACTTCTCTTAAAGGAAACATCTGCCTTAAACATCTGCACTATACCTATCCAGATACAGAAATACCTGTGCTTAAGGATATTTCGATAGATATCAAAGCAGGTGAAACTCTCGCGATAGTGGGCAGGACAGGTGAAGGGAAAAGCACGCTGATAAAGCTGCTAACCCGTTTATTCAATCCACCTAAAAATGAAATTTATATCGACGACCATGAGATATATCAGATCCCGCTGGATACGCTGCGAAAATCAATCGCAGTGGTTACTCAGGATATTTTTCTCTTTGCCTCATCAGTTAAAGAGAATATTCAGTTCGGAAATGAGAACGTAACTCATGAGGATATCATTGAAACAACTCAGATTTCGCAATTTTACAATGATATTAAGGACTTTGAGAAAGAATTTGAATCCATAGTCGGGGAAAGAGGAGTTTCGCTTTCAGGAGGTCAGAAACAGCGTCTGGCGCTTTCCAGAGCTCTTATTAAAAATGCTCCGATTCTTGTCCTGGATGATGCATTTTCTTCTGTAGATACAGAAACTGAAGATATCATTCTAAAAAATATTCGAGTAAGCCAGAAGGATAAAACCGTGCTCATCATTGCACATAGAATTTCTACAATGCAGCATGCAGATAAGATAGTTGTGCTGGATGATGGCAAAGTTGCAGAGCAGGGAACACATGAATCGCTGCTTGCACTTAATGGAATTTATACCGATATTTATAACCGTCAGAAATTAAGAGAAGAACTGGAAATGTAGTATGCGAGGACATTCATCAGCTTTTGAAGAAGAAAAAGATAGCGGCAAAATGCTTGATTCCAAATTGATGAAGCGCCTGTTCACCTACCTTACGCCCTACAAGATATATTTCATCATCTCATTCTTCATTTTGATCCTTGTTGCTTTCTTCGCAATTGCAATTCCATACATCACCAAATATGCTATCGATGAATACATAAATCCTTCTTTGAAAATTCTAACTGTTGAAGATCATCCGGAACTGCAGGAGCATTTCACAAAAAAATATAAAAAGTACGTTGTAAGTCAGCAGGAAGGCAAGATACTTCTGCACAGCTACGATCTCGATAAAATACTGCCAAAACACTTTAAGATGCTCCTTGCCAATGATCTTATCAGCAAAGAGATCTATGCTGCTTATCCGATAAATAATAAGAATACTCCAATTGCAGAAAAAAATCCTGAATATCTGAAATCCTTTGGGAAATACTATATCATTCAGCAGAAAAATCTGTCAGAGCTTAGTATCGATGACACAAAAAGACTTCGCTCTCGCGATATCAGCGGTTTGAAAACGCTGGCGATCTTATTCTTTGTGTTCCTCATCCTGCGGTTTGTGTTCAGTTATGCACAGATATATCTTACCCAGTACGGTGCAATGCATGCTATGTATGATCTTCGCATGAAACTCTTCAATCACCTTCAAAAATTACCAATGTCCTTCTTTGATAAGAACCCGATCGGGCGGCTTGTTACACGTATTACAAATGATGTAAATGCACTTTCCGAAATGCTTGGTGAGGGACTGGTCACGCTGATACAGGATATTTTCATGATGGTAGCGATCCTTGTTGTGATGCTCATTATTAACTGGAAGATGGCGCTTATTATCTTTGTGATACTTCCCTTTGTGGTATTCTTCATGTTCAAGTTCAAAATTGATATACGAAAAGTCTATCGGCTTGTGAGAATCCGCCTTGCTAAGATAAATACCAGTTTGAGTGAAAATATTTCAGGCATTCAGACAATTCAGCTTTTTCATCAAGAGAAGAAAAAATTAAACGAATTTGAGAACGTTACACAGGGTTATTTCGAAGCTGAGAAAAAGCAGCTACGTGTTTTTGCAGTGTTCCGCCCCCTTATTGATGTCATGGTTCACCTTGGGATAGCGCTTATAATCTGGTATGGCGCCGGAAGCATCATACAGAATAAGATGTCATTGGGAGTGCTGGTTGTTTTCATCAGTTATACTCACCGCTTCTTTGATCCGCTCTATGATCTGAGCCAGAAATATAATGTCATGCAATCAGCGATGGCTGCGTTGGAGCGTATATTCAAGCTTATGGGTGAAAAAGAAGAGCATTATGCAGCACTGCCAGAACATCCGATCCGCTTGCAAGGTGAGATCGAATTTAAAAATGTGTGGATGGCATATAAGAACGAAGACTGGGTGCTGAAGGATATAAATCTTAAAATCGCAAAAGGCGAGAAAGTCGCACTTGTGGGCTCGACCGGAGGTGGAAAAACCTCTCTTGTGAAACTTGTCAGCTCATTCTATCCTTTCCGGAAAGGCGAGATCCTCATTGATGGAAAGTCGATCAAGGATTATAATTTGGAAGAACTACGCTATAATATCGGTGTGGTTCAGCAGGATGTCTTTATCTTCTCTGGTAAGATCCGCGATAATATTTCTTTGTTCCGACAAGATATTTCCGAAGAACAGATCATTCAAGCAGCAAAGTATGTAAACGCAGACCGCTTCATTTCAAGATTATCAAATGGATATGATGATGATGCAAAAGAACGGGGTTCAGTGCTCTCAGCAGGTCAGCGTCAACTCCTTGCCTTTGCGCGCGTGCTGGTAGGGGATCCAAGTATTTTTGTGCTGGATGAAGCTACTTCCAATATCGATACGGAAACTGAGATGCTCATTCAGGATGCTTTGCATAAGATCATGGAAAACAGAACCTCGATCATTATCGCACACCGACTTTCTACCATTCAGGATGTCGATAGGATAGTTGTCATACACAAAGGGCGCATTGCTGAAGAGGGAACACACCAGGAACTGCTCAAACTGCGTGGAATTTATTATAAACTCTATGAATTACAATATAAAGGAATGGAGAAGTAAACAATTCAAAATGTAAAATGTAAAATGTAAAATGCAAAGTGCATCCGTCTTCATTCCGATACTCGGAATTTTGCTGTGACAAGTAATGGAAAATTTACATCCAAATTATTTATAACTTTGTCACTCTGAGCTTGTCGAAGAGTCTATTTATCCTAGCTATCCATAGAACTGTTCGTCCACAAGTTCAACTTAGGAACGAGACAAATTGGAAAAAATAAATTAAGACAGATTATTCCTATGCATAAGGAATTTAAAAAAGATTAGAGCAAAAACTAATGAAGTTTTTAGAGGAGAATAAATAATGAGTCCACTCTAAAAAGTTCAATTTAAGAAATCGAGAAACCGTTCCCAGTGAAATAAAAAAGAAAAGCATTTCACGGGATAAATAAAATGGTTAATGCATTTTTTTGTTTCATTAACCACCAACTTAAGTTGGTGGTTAATAGGAAGATAGTTAATTGTAACCGATTTATCGGTTTCCAAATATTTGATGCATTTTCTAACATATTTCTAAATTACACACTTTTTAGAGTAAACTCAACATTTAAAATCAATAATTTTGTCACAACTTCAGACTGGACTTCAGTAATCGCTGAAAGCGATCTGGAGTTCAGTATGAAGGAAAGAAAAGGTTCGATCTGAACTCCATCCGCCAGTGGGCGGATAAATCGTGATTATAAGGTCCAGCTCTTAGTTCAAACTCCGAAATATTGACATAATTTTGAGATTAATGAAATCAATTCCTATGCAAAAAATGCTAAAGGGTTAATATGCTGATAAATCTACCTTCCATCGGTCCCATCCTCTTCGAAAGAAGCAGGCGAGCCAAGCGTGTCAGTATTTCAGTTAGATTAGACAGAGTAAGGGTCGCTGTGCCAAAAGGCGTAAGTTTCAAAAAAGCTGAAAAATTCGTTTTAACTAAAACCGACTGGATCAAGAAGAATCTTCAAAAGTTGGAAGATTTAAAGAGAAATTATAAAAGTCCAATTCATGATCAAAGCTTGATAAATAGAAATACTGCAAAAGCAGCGCTCGCACATAAACTGGAATCTTTAGCCCGCAAGCATGGCTTTAAATATAATCGGGTGTTTATCAAAAACCAGAGAACGCTGTGGGGGAGTTGCTCGCACAAAAACAATATTAATCTCAATTATAAATTATATATACTGCCGGTCGAACTTCAGGAATATGTGATACTGCATGAGCTCGTACATCTTAAGATCAAGAATCATAGCAAGGATTTCTGGAACGAACTCGAACGATATTGTCCGGATTATAAGAGAAGAAAAAAAGAGTTAAGGCGATATCGGATTGAAGCTATGTGATTTTCCAACATTACTACTCGTACCCAAGTTCGACTTGGAAACGAGACTATTTCACCATTTTATATTTCGACCCACATTCTCCAGATGCATCGGAATTTGGTGCAGTTGGTGGGTGGATGCAGGTTTATCATACGCCATTTTTATTTACAAACCATTCGCAAAATTTACGTTATCATTGACACATAATAGCCATCATGAAATATACCAGCAAAGAAAAAAGAATAGAATATAACTATGTGTAAAAAAAGAAATATAATCCAATCGAAGAAAGTAATCGAATTCTTGACATTATTTCCAATGAAATAAGGAAAAGTTAATTATGAATATATGTAATTTTAGAACAAATGATCAAATTGTTCGAAGGAAATAAAAATGATACTGACACAAAAATACATTTCATTGCCTGAACTGAAAATAGATGATCTTACCGTAAAACTTCCTATAATCCAAGGAGGTATGGGGGTTGGTATTTCGATGGCTGGACTTGCGTCGGCAGTAGCCGATCAGGGTGGTATAGGTGTGATCTCTTCTGTAGGTTTAGGTTTGTTACATGATAAAGAGATGAAAAATTATCGAGCAGGAAATATCATTGCTCTGCGTGAAGAGATCCGAAAAGCCAAACGTCTTTCTTCAGGTATTGTTGGAGTGAATGTCATGGTAGCGGTTTCGGATTATGATGATCTTGTAAGAACTGCATTGGAAGAAGAAATTGATATTTTATTTTTAGGTGCCGGACTACCCTTGAGATTACCCAATGGCGTTTCAATTGAGTTTTTGAAATCTGTTAAAACCAAAATAATACCCATAGTATCTTCAGCAAGAGCTGCAAAGATCATTTTTCAGACATGGGAAAAGAAATTTAATCACATACCGGATGGAGTAGTTGTGGAAGGTCCAAAAGCAGGTGGACATCTTGGCTTTAAACCGGAGCAGATCGATGACCCGGCTTATGCACTCGAAGAGATCGTTCCGCAGGTTGTTTCTGTGATAAAACCTTTCAGAATAAAATACGGGAAGGATCTACCTGTTATTGCTGCAGGTGGTATCTTTACAGGTGAAGATATTTTTCGATTTCTCCAAATGGGAGCTTCAGGTGTTCAGATGGGAACACGATTCGTTGCAACCAATGAATGTGATGCAGATATTCGATTTAAAGAGCAGTACATTTATTGTAAAAAAGAAGATATCGTTATCATAAAGAGCCCTGTTGGACTTCCGGGTAGGGCAATAATCAATAATTTCCTTCGCGATGTAAGCGCAGGAATAAAGATGCCGTTTACATGTCCTTGGAAATGCCTTAAAACTTGTGATTTCAAAACATCGCTATATTGTATTGCAAAAGCTTTGATGAAAGCAAAAATTGGAAATTTAACCAATGGCTTCAGCTTTGCCGGCTCAAATGCTTATAGAATAGAAAACATTATATCGGTAAAAGAACTTATTGAAAATTTAAAGAGAGAATTTGAAATAGCTTATTTAGAACTTACAAAAATTCTTACGCCTCAATTTGCCTTATAAAAATTGTAAAAACTATTCTAAGTAGTAAGGGGGGTTAAGAGAAATTTTGTTTTAATTGACATTCAGATTTAATGATTTCCAAATTCATCTTGAATAGAATGGTAAAAATTTCTATTCAATAATTGAAAAAAATTAACAATACGAAAGAGGTGTTTATGAAAAAAGTTATTTTACTAAGTTTGCTTCTCTTCCTGATCGCTTATTCAGTTGCCTGTGCTGCTGAAACCAAGAGGTATGCGATCAAATCCGGGCATGTTGTGTATGAGTTAACTGGAAATATCAACGGAGAAAAGGAAGTGTGGTTCGATGATTATGGCATGAAATATTATGAAGAAGAAAATTCTACCACAACCTTCAAGATGTTCGGTATTACAAATACTGAAAAAGAACATACGATTATAATCATGGATGGAGAGACTATTTATGATATTGATATGCTGACGAAAACCGGCAGCAAAGGCACTTTGCCATCCATGGAACAATTACAGGACATGGCAGACGAAATGACCAAAGCAGAGCAAAAGCAACTTGCTGATGATATCATGAATTCACTTGGAGGAAAACGTCTCGGAACAGAAAAATTTCTTGGCAAAACCTGTGAAGTGATGGAGATAATGGGAATGAAATCATGGATATATAATGGTTTGACACTTAAATCAGAAGTGGAAGTAATGGGCATTGTAACAAATGAAACAGCAACCTCCTTTAAGGAAAACATCAAAGTGCCAGCTTCAAAGTTCGATCCTCCTAAAGGAATTACCTATGAGGATGCTCCTGCCTTTGGAAATATGTTTGATTCGGAAGGATCTGAGGAAGATATCTACGAAGAAGATGAGGAGAGCGAATCCGTATCTATCACTTTTGATGAATTTAAAAAGGGATTAAGTGATTTGAGCGGGTCTGGTTACATACAAACCATGATCATGGAGGAAGAAGATCAGTACATGGCTATGTATATGAAAGGCATGGCTGCTTCGATCATGATAAGCGCAACTGCAATGGGGGATACGGATGAAGAAAACGATGAAGGATTTGAATCTTTCTCTCATAAGGGACATCAAATGATGCATTCCATAATCGCTGAAAGAGGAATGAACATATCAGTGCTGATCATACTATATCCCCAAAAGAAGCTCCTCATTTCACTGAATGCTATGACCGATATGTCAAAAGAAGATTTGTTATCAATAGCTGACAAACTCAAGTTTTAATTCCCAAACAAACGAAATATATGAAAAAATCTATCCTCATTATATTTTTTTTCCTCATACTTACGGTTTATGCATTTTCTGGAGACATATCGGATTATTCCATAATTGGATTTTCTGAAGATGGACGCTATGTTGCTTTTGAATACACGGGTGTTGCAGACGGATCAGCATTTCCATACATTTATTTTTATATTTTTGACTGCGAGAAGCATCAACTCGCAGAAGAGCCCTATTACCTGACAGTTCAAATAGATGAGGAAGAAGACTTTGAAAAGGGTACGTCCCTGGCGCAGGATATTTCCTATGAAGACATTACGAAGATCAAAGAGAAATATGGAATAGACGGCACCTTAAAAGGTATTCCGGTAATGGAAAGATTGGAATTTTCACCACCAGTTATTAATTTTGGCATGCAAATTGAACATAGAAAGATCGTGCTGAAAATTGAAGAATATTCCGGGGAAGAATCATATTATGATATGTACACTCCTTCTGGTATTGTAATTTCAATAGAAGTTAATGGAGCACAAAATTTATTATTTCAAGCCCAGCCAGCAACAGAAATGCACAAGTTTAGATTTGATTATTCGATCGAGCAAATATTAGTATTCAAGCACACTGTCGTTGCTATCATTTCCTTTCATGCTCCGGGTTTTGAGGGACATAATGTTCGTCAGATGGCAGTGGGGCAGATGGTTCCTTAGTTTAAAGGAATATAGCGATCTAGAGTTCAGAATGAAGGTATTGGAATGTCGTTCTGATTTCCATTAAACAAAAATTTGACAAAAATTATGTGCAGATACTAAATAAAAATTAAGTTTTTTCTAAATTAGAATATTTTAGTGTGTTAATGCAATTAGTTGAGGAAGCAAAATGGGATAAGAAAAAAAATAAGGAGTTTAATTTGAAAAAACAAATTTTATTAATATTAGTACTCTTGCCTTTTTTATTAGTAAATTGTTCGAGAGACCATTCAACGGATCCACAGATTACAATTACCCTTGAACAAGCTGAAGAGATTCTTTTAACTGAAGTTTTACAGGATTCCATTCCTGGTGGAATAATGGTTTATGAACTCCAACAGTCTTTAGAAAAAGATTCAATTATTTGCAGTTGGAACAACCAATACATTGTTGAATGGAAATGCTGGTTTTTCTTTATTGATGATTATTTCTGGGCAAATTGGGCGCATCCTTGCAGATACGTATTAGTCAACTTATATGACGAATCTGAAATATCGTTTGAAATCATTGATGAAACTTCTCCGCCGGGTTTTGAAAATCTTGTTGTAGTGGAATTTTAACGATGGTTTATTTCGGCAATTTAGAACAACTAATTAAAAAAGATCATGAACAATTATCCTCATGACACGAAATAATCATAGATTATTAATTATTTTTATTTTATTAACAGTTATAATAATTTCAAACTTGGAATCTCAAATAGAAGTGGAGGAGATATTTACCCCAGAATCTCAAGAGATAAAACCATTGCTGGAAATCACACCACCGAAACCTCAAAAATTAAAATTGTCCTCAATTTCAGATAAGAAAATAAGCTTTATTTGGGATCAAAATCCACCCATCATTACAGAAATAAAAACTTGTGATGAAATATGTAATACACACTTTAATGCCAGTATTAATTGCACGTATAAGGAAGCAATAAAGAATTCGTTCATAAAAAATAGATTAACTAAGGAAAAATGGGTTTTGGAAAACAAACAATTCGCAGTACCAGCAAAAAACCACAAAGTTGTTTTTCAAAATGTAATGGGTAAGCCATATATATTTAAAGTTACATCAAAAAAATCGCTCTTAATAAAAACTGGAAATATAGAGCAACAAGCAGACCAATATTATAAATGTTATACAATTCGCACACCATATTTCCTTATAAAATACAATAATCGTGAAATTCCAACATACTTGCCTAATATGACTTTAAAATTACTAAAAAAATGGGAAAAGCTTTGGCTAAAGCAAAATAATATTACTAAAGAATACTTCGATAAGCATATTTTTGTTTACAACGTAAGATATGATTTCTGGGATAAAATCGGTGTCAATGAACCTTTTACATTTATTATAGACTATTATTTTGAAGTAGATTGGGCAAAGACTCAATTGAAAGATAACTATGTTTTAGAAAAATATGAACAACCTAAGTTGAAATATCATCAAACAAAAATTACACGAATCGATCCAATTAAAAGTGTAATACCCATGCAGGAAGTAATTGATAAGGTTTCTTCAATTTCAGATTCAATTTTTATGAATGTGAATAACTTAAAATTATCTCGCAGGCAGAAGAACAAGAATATTGATTCAAAAATTACATATGATATAAGGTTTTTGATAGAATTCCAAGGAAATTTCGATTTTAAAAATAATCGCCGTTTAATGGGGAAAATGTATCTGGATACAGGAGAAGTAGAAACAAAAAAAACATGTATCCATCTTATTGATTTATAATTTTAAAAGACATTAAATATTCGAACTTTGTAATGAAAAAGATTATATTTATTTTATCTATATTATTGTTTTTGTATATTGCATATTTGTTTTCCTATGAATTATCATACGGTATCCTAGATGACTGTCCATATATCAATAAAAGATTGCGATCCTTCAATATTTTGTATTTAAAAGAAGAAATACCTGATAATCTTCCAATAGACTTTCCAATGGGAAAAGGATTCCTTTTTGGAGAAATTCCTATTCAAAATGAAAGACTGATCGTTGCAAGGAATTCCTCAAGTGGCAACGATGAACTGTACTTCTACAATGGTTTTAATGACAGTATTCAGTATATCCAAGCTGAAGGCATAACGAGCATCATAAATAATGTTTTGGTAGAGTTGTACATTCCACTTTTAGCAAAGGACAAAAACTCAAAATCTTCAATAATGAAATTGTTTGGACTTACTTCGGATAAAATGCTTTGTGGTTCCGCTGATTTCAGGAATGGTTTAGTACAGTTACATAACAAGGAATATTTCATTGGACTGGTAAATAATACTTTTGATTACAGTGATCTTGAGAAAACCACTTTATATCTCGACATTAATAATGACGGATATATTTCTGAAAAAGATTCTCTCGACATGCATGGAAACTTTACAAAAGAAGTGTTTCATGCCGAAGACTCATTCACAATCGACAGCAAATCCTTTCTCATAGATTCGATTTCTACTAATGGTTATTATGTCGATATCTCAGAATTGAACCTCAAAGAAAAGTATGCGGTGGGGTATATAATGCCTGAATTCAAATATTTCAATTCTACAACAGACATGTATGAAACCTATGAAAATTCAGATAAAATTACCGTGATCTTTGTCTGGTCATCCGGATGCTCTGCATCTCGAATGTGCTTCCCGATAATAAATGCACTGTATGAAAAATATAAAGATAATGAGGGATTTAAATTTCTTTCTTTCACGTCGGATAATTTAGATGATCTCGAACAGCATAAGCAGGAATTAGATATTCAATTTCCTTTTTATGCAAACAATTCTCAACTCGATGAAGTTTTTGGTAAATCTGTTCCTCGCACTGTCGTCATCGATTCGGATGGTATCATAAAGGCAATTTTCGAGGGATATTTTATAGCTAAAGAAATTCCAGAAAATATTGAGTACAATGAGAATTATAAAAAGATCGATGAATATTTAACTGAGTTGTTGAATTAAATGCCAATCTTTTGCAAAGGTTACAACTGTCTGCTTACTGTTTGAAGAAAGAGAGTGAGTGTCGCTATAAATCCCATCCTTACGATAAATCGTGATTATGAGGTTCTGTTCTATTCGCAAGGTTCTTATTCAATCTTTCACAAACCCCTCAACCTGCTCACAAATCCTTCTTGCTGAAAGCCCGAATGCATCGAGCAAAATATCCGGTTGCCCTGACTCACCGAATCTATCATAAATTGCCAACATTTTCACTTTTGCAGGATATTCCTCTGCAAGCACTTCCGCAATAGCAGAACCCAATCCGCCTGCCTGCAAATGCTCTTCAACAGTCATCAACTTACCAAATTTTTTGGCATATTTTATAATACAATCTTTATCTATTGGTTTGATCGTGTGCATATTTATAATAGTCGGGAAAATATTCTTATCATGCAGCAACTCAACTGCTTTCATCACTTCAGAGCCGATCGTACCTGCAAAGAAAATAGCACAATCATTGCCTTTAGTAAGTATCTGTGCTTTTCCTAATTCAAAAACTGAGTTTTCATCAGTAATTGCTGCGGTTGCTTCTCTCGCCAGTCGGAGGTATGCAGGTCCTTCCATTTCTGCAAGGTGCATTGTGGCTATATATGCCTGGAAATGATCACAAGGGACAACAACGGTCATGCTGGGGAGAATCCTCATCAATGCAATATCTTCGATCGCCTGATGACTGCCACCGTCCTGTCCAACAGAAATGCCGCCGTGGGAGCCGACTACTTTTACATTAAGCTGGGAATAACATACTGTATTGCGTAATTGATCAAAAGCTCTTCCGCATACAAACACGCCATAGGTTGTTACAAAAGGGATCTTACCTTCCAAGCTCAATCCTGCTGCAATATCGACCATATTCTGCTCTGCAATGCCCACATCGATGAATCGCTCCGGAAATTTCTCTGCAAACCAGTTCGTTCGCGTGGATGTCGAAAGATCAGCGTCGAGCACAAGCACATTCGGATTTGTTTCTCCCAGTTTGAGCAATGCATTTCCGTATCCGTCACGTATCGGTTTTATATCTTGTGTTTTCATGTGCCCATCCTTGCTTTGATCTCTTTCAATGCCTGTTCCGTTTGCTCACGATTAGGCGCCTTACCATGCCAGCTGGCTTGATTTTCCATAAAAGAAACACCTTTTCCCTTTACTGTTTTTGCGAGAATTACAGTGGGTTTATTCTTAATAGAATGGAACTCTTCAAAGCCATGTAAAATGTCTGAAATATTGTGTCCATCAACGGGAATCGTGTGCCATCCGAATGCATCCCATTTTGCTTTCAGCGGCTCGAGCGCCATAACTTTTTCTGTATCTCCATCTATTTGCAAACAGTTTCTGTCCACAATTGCACAGAGGTTATCCAGCTTTTTATGTGATGCGAACATAGCAGCTTCCCAAACCTGTCCTTCATCGAGTTCGCCGTCTCCAAGCAAAGTATAAACTCTGTAATTTTTCTTATCCATTTTCCCGGCCAAAGCAATACCGCATGAGATAGAAAGTCCCTGCCCGAGTGAACCGGTTGAAACTTCAACACCAGGAAGCATGTAGGATGCGGGATGTCCCTGCAATCTGGACTTGTATTTTCGCAGAGTTTTCAGTTCGCTTCTTTCAAAAAATCCTGCATGAGCAAGAAGAGCATAGAGCAGGGGAGCAGCATGACCTTTTGAGAGAATAAATTTATCCCTATTCTTCCACTCAGGATTTTGCGGCTTGAAATTCATTTCATTGAAAAACAGCACAGCACCAATATCTGCACCGGAAAGTGATCCTCCGGGATGGCCAGAGCCGGCTTCACCTATCATTTTAATAATATCATACCGGATTTCCTCAGCCCTTTTTTTTAGCTGATCAATTATTATAATTTTTTCCATAATTTCCTTAAAATATTTACTTTTTATATCACACTTCGGCAAACCTATTCTAATAATTTTTGCATGATTTTTACTTGCCCTTGAAATAAATCATGTCAATAAAAAAAGTTATTAACTACCTTTATATACAAAATTTATCAGGTTTCTTGACAGAATAATAATTTATTTCATTTATTCTAATCACTTATTATGATAAATCAAAAGCTTGAAGGTTTGCAAATTATTGGCTTCTATGAAAACAGCCAACTCCTCGAAAGTGGTGTCGAGGTGGGTGACTGGCTCCTAGAATATAATGGTGAGCTTATAGAAAGTAAAGAACAGCTCACAGAACTGAAATTACGCTATCAGGGAACCATGAATATCATCATAAAAATAAAACGAGATGATAATGACGAATACTTCCAGATATGGCCTGGCGAGCTTGGTGTGTATCTTGCCGAGGTCGAGAAAAGCCCGGAAATAAAAAAAGACGCTGTGCGCATTGAAAGTGTAAAACGTCTGGAAAAGAAAACCGGACTGGAGAATACATTTTTTTCATCTGTAAAGAAAATTTTCGATCATTTTGAGATCGATATTGATTATCATGTGCTTCTATGCCTTTCCGGATATCCTTACCGTTTGCAGTTCCGAGAGGATTTTTCCCTGGATATCTTCGATCCCACAGAAGGGTATAACTGTGCATCATTTCTGTTCGATAATCTTGGTCTTAAATGGGAAACCCATAAGAATAAAACAGATAAATCAATAAAAAAGATCATTTTCAAAAGCATTGATAATGACATTCCTGTTCTTGCAAGAAACCTGTATGGAAAAGATGAATGGGGGATCATTACCGGCTATCAAAATAATGGTGATGAACTTTTCTGCCGAAGTTTCAGCGATAAAACACTTGATTTTTCCATTGCCCCAAATATTCCCTCCTCAATAATTGTTTTTAAGGAAGCTCCTTCCTTACCGGGCGAATCAGGTGATATCAAGGATCTTCAGGAGCAGATCATTGCAGCGTTACACATGGCCGAGGAACTGCTGAACACCGATGAAGTAAACGGTTATTATCTAGGAAATATGGCTCTTCAAAAATGGCAGGAAGCGCTGGACAATCATGTGTTCTATGAAAATCTTTCTGATGATGAATATGACAGAGTTTGCAAGATAAACTGCCAGCTCTTTGACAGATACAGTTACAATTGCCAGTTAGCTTCCGAATTGTTTTCTGATATTATTCGTACCTTTGAAGAATCAAAAGAGCATTTAAAACGCTTGAGTAAATTCTATAAAGCAGAATCTAAAGTACTGGGCGATTGTCAAAGATTCATTCCGAAAACTTCAGAGGAAAATCTTAAGCAATACTGGAATAAAAAATCCAGAAGCAATGAGATCGTTGCCCTTATAAAAATCCAAAAAAAGAACCGCGAAATCATGTCAATAATGGAGAAACTTCCGCTTTTTAAATAATTCTTATATAGTTTGACAGCACAAAGGCATTTTCAAGTTTTTAACAAATAATTAAAAAGAAAATAATAATTTAAGGAGAACACATGTTTACATCTTTATTATATGCTCAGGATGCTGCTGGCGAAGCAACTCAGCAAACTGCTCAAGGTGGCGGCATTATGGGATTTTTACCCATTATTATCATGTTCGTCATACTCTATTTCCTGCTCATTCGTCCTCAGCAGAAAAAGCAAAAAGACATGGTGAAGATGCGTGATGACCTTCAGAAGAATGAAAAAGTCATCACCAGCGGTGGTATTATCGGTACGATCTACAGCATCAAAGGCGATGTTGTTGTGCT
The DNA here is from genome assembly GCA_030613025.1 of Candidatus Cloacimonadota bacterium. Classification (GTDB taxonomy): domain Bacteria; phylum Cloacimonadota; class Cloacimonadia; order JGIOTU-2; family JGIOTU-2; genus Celaenobacter. Next base: position 5,996 of record JAUWMT010000021.1, on the reverse strand, counting down.
CAAAGTTGACGATAACGTAAAAATTGAAGTGACAAAGAGTGCAATTGCGACAAAAATCACAAATTAATAATGATTCAAAAAATTCGTTTAATCGGGGATAAGGTTCTGCGAAAAAAAGCAGAACCGATCTCCCCCGATAACCCAAAAACAAAGCAGGTCGTTCAGGATCTTTTGGACACCCTTGCTGTTAATGAAGAATTTGCCCTGGCAGCCCCACAGATAGGGCATTCATGCCGAATTTTTGTTATAAATCCCATCTGGATCGAGGATGAAGATAAGCGCACACCAATGGTGTTTATTAATCCTGAATTACTCGAGTATGAGGGAGAACAGTTCATGCTTGAGGGCTGTCTTAGTATTCCTGAAATATATGAAAAAGTCAAACGAGCACAGATAGTGAAATTCCGCTCACAGGATCTTCATGGAAAATGGAAAAACTACACTATACGAGAGCTTTTTGCCAGAGCAGCACAGCATGAAAATGATCATCTCGATGGAATTCTTTTTGTTGATAGAATTTCTCCAATAAGAAGAAAATTACTGCATGGAAAACTAAAAAAGATGGCTTCAACAACCAAAGATGGAGTTAATGTTGGGTGAGACAGATTGAGCGAATTATCTTTATGGGAACTTCTGAATTTGCAGTTCCTACACTCAAAAAACTTATACAAGATCACAAAAAACCACAATTAGTTATAACGCAACCGGACAGGAAAAGGGGAAGAGGACAAAAGTTATCATATACTCCAGTTAAAGAACTCGCACTTGAACATGACCTGGAAGTATATCAACCAACTTCTGTAAACACTCCGTCCTCGCTTGATAAAATCAAAATATTAAAGCCGGATATGCTCGTTACTGCTGCTTATGGGAAAATTTTGCGAAACAAGATTTTGAATATTCCAAAATTTGGCTGTATCAATCTTCATCCATCACTTTTACCAAAATATCGAGGACCTTCTCCAATTAACTGGGCGCTCTTTCATGGAGACTCAGTCACTGGCACCTCAGTTTTTTATATGAACAGAAAAATGGATGCAGGAGACATTATTCTTCAGAGCCGGCTTTCCATTCAGCCCAAAGATAACTATGGCACACTGTCCGAAAAATTAAGCGAAAAGGGTGCACATGACGTGCTGGAAGCGATTTCTCTCATTGAGCACGGAAAGGATTCACCTGTACCCCAAAATGACCGTTATGCCACCTATTCGCATTTGATAACTCGAGGAACCCGTCAAATTAAGTGGCATCAAACTGCTGATGAAATAAATAATCAGATAAGAGGGCTCGCCCCACATCCCTGTGCATTCAGTTATCTTAAAGGAAAAGAAATCAAAATCCTGAAAGCAGTTCCAACCTATAGAGAGCATTCATCGGTTGGAAGGATCGTGGAAATTGAAAAGCTTGAGGGATTTCTTGTTTCTACAGGATATAGACTGCTTCTTATAAAAGAAATTAAACCTCAAGGTAAACCTGCAATGTCCGCTTATGCTTATAGCTTGGGAGCGAATATTCTCAATGAAGAATTCACAGACCAACCCTAAAACAGTCGGAAAAGCCCTTTTCATATGGCTTTCAACCATCAGTCTTATTCTGCTGATGATAGGGGTAACCGCGCTATGGTATTTCATCTCACCGCGATTGCATGAAATTAATGAAGCGCTACCCTTTGTACTTCTTTCCGGTGTAAGGATTTTTTTCCTTATCCTTGTAATCGGCTCGATGCTCGTAATACTAACTGCAATTTTTGAGAGAAATTTCATCATCGCCAGGTTTGCAGCACATATGTTCATCAGGATAATGTATCCCGTATGTATTTTTTTTGGTTATCTCATAGGCATTCCTGAAGAGCGAATTGGGGAATCTTTTGTGCGGGTCAACGATACGTTTATTCGTTCTCTGCGAAAGAAGTTCGATCCCAAAGACACCCTAATTCTCTTACCTCATTGCCTTCAGGACACATCATGCCCAGTCAGAATTACTATTGATCCCTCAAATTGTAAAAGGTGCATGCGCTGCGATATTGGAAAAGTGCTGGAACTCTGCGATGACTTTGGTGTTAATGTCTCAATCGCAACCGGAGGCACATTAGCACGCAGAATTATTATTGATAAAAAACCAAAAGTGATCGTTGCAGTTGCCTGTTATCGTGACCTGGTTTCAGGAATTCGGGATGCTTATCCTATTATGACACTCGGCGTTTTCAATCTGCGTCCTAACGGACCCTGCATCAATACTCATGTAAATATTGATATACTCAGACAAGCACTGAAGTCAGTTGTGAAAAGTCCTGCATAATAATCAAATTAAGCAAAATGCAATTTAACGGACACCCAATTAATAAAATTTCAGATGCTATCTGGGAAATTCCACGATCCGGAGAGATGACAGTTCCCGCGAGATTCTATGCAACAGAAAAGATGCTTCCTCAAATTTTCAAGGATAATGCACTTTCCCAGCTTCTCAATGTTGCACATCTTCCTAGAATTCAAAAATATGCAATGGCAATGCCCGATATTCATTACGGCTACGGATTTCCTATCGGCGGAGTTGCAGCTTTTGATGTTGATAAAGGAATTATTTCCCCGGGCGGTGTCGGGTATGATATCAATTGCGGAGTGAGATTTTGCAGGACAAATTTATCATATAATGAAATAAGCGACATTATTCCAAAAATTGTAGAAGGGTTTTATAAATTTGTTCCAAGTGGACTCGGCTCGAGCGGTGCAATAAAGAAACTCAACTATAAAGATGAAACTGAAGTCATGCTCAAAGGTGCGAAATGGGCAATTGAACAAGGTTTTGGTGAAGAAAGTGACCTCGAGCATATCGAGAATTTTGGATGTATGAAAGAAGCAAATCCTGATACGATCAGTGAACGTGCCCGTCAGCGAGGACTCGATCAGGTTGGCACACTCGGTTCTGGAAATCATTTTCTTGAGATCGGTATTATTGATAAAATATATGATGAACAGCTTGCTCGAAGATTGTCGCTGGAAAAAGAACAGGTTATCGTCATGGTGCACAGCGGCTCACGCGGATTCGGATATCAGGTTTGTGATGATTTTCTTCATCTAATGGTGATGGAATTATCTTCATTACCCTATAAAATTCCGGATAGACAGCTTGCTTGTGCGCAATTCAACTCAGAACTGGGACAGAAATATTTTCAGGCGATGTGCTGTGCTGCAAATTATGCATGGGCTAACCGGCAGGTTCTGATGAGTCTCACGAAAAAAGCACTCATAAAAACCCTTTCAATTTCTGAAGAAGAACTCGGTTTCCAGCTTATTTATGATGTATGCCATAATATTGCAAAGGTTGAAACGCACGATGTTAATGGCAAAGAGATGGAGTTGTGTGTTCACAGAAAGGGCGCAACTCGTGCGTTTGGTCCCGGACGTGATGAACTTTCTAACGAATATAAAGAAATCGGGCAGCCGGTTATTATTCCGGGAGATATGGGCACTCATTCATACCTTCTGATCGGTACTGACAGGGCAATGAAAGAGAGCTTTGGCTCGTGCTGTCATGGTGCCGGACGCGTGATGAGTAGAAGCAAAGCAAAACGTACATTCTCATTCCAACAGGTAAAAAATGAGTTGCAAAAGAAGGGTATCGTTGTGTACTCTGTTCAAAAAAATACTCTTGTCGAAGAATCACCTCAAACTTATAAAAATGTATCAGATGTAGTTGAAGCAGTTGAGATGGCAGGTCTGGCAAGGAAAATTGTTCGCACAAGACCTCTCGGCGTACTAAAAGGTTAGATGAATTATAAGATCATTGACCACACTGCTGATCTCGCAGTTGAATTCTATGGCAAAACCATTGCCGAACTTTTTGAAAACAGTGCGGTTTCACTCTCGGAGATCATATATGAAAAAAAGATGAGTGTCAGTGAAGGTCGCGAATTGGAGTTTAATTTCACATCCGACAATATAGAAGTAAATTACATTGATTTTTTGCGTGAGGTATTGTATAATATAAATCAAAATTATTACTATTTTTATAAATGCAAAGCTACATTTCTGTCTGAAACTTCTCTTTCGATAAAATGCAGTTATTTCAAATTAAGCAAGGATGATATCCGGCATGAGATAAAGGCAGTAACCTATCATGGATGCGCTATTAAAAGCAAAGTCATTGATGGTCACGAGATGTATTATGCAAAGGTTACTTTTGATATATGAAATTGATTATTTTCAGTTTGATAATTCTTTTATTCATTTTTTCTTCAATACTTTATGCAGAGCAGCTTACAATACTATGCAATAATTTCTCTCTGGAAGATTCTGCTCAGTATAAAATCAATCAACTAACAGACTCGTTAATGCATAAATACAGTAATATTTTTGTTGTCTCTCCTTTTCCATTTTCCGAGCAAAACGAGCAGCAAATATGTTTTTTCAATCCTTCAATTTTTTCTGACAAATCCCTGGATTCAACTCAAAAAGTGCTTGCTTCAAATATTCAAAGCACAGATTCTCTTTTTTATGATCTTATTCCTTATAAACCGGTGATGCTGGATACACATTCTGTAGTATTCATCAGCATCACAACGCCGGATTTTCCTCATCTTTATAAAAAATTTTCTCAAGAGCTCATTGTTCAGATCGACATATTTGATAGGATAAAAGAGCTTTGTTCAGTGTTTAAAAAATTCGGTATCGATTACATCATTGCAATAAATTACTTAGGGGATTATCTCAGCAAAGAAATGCTTCAAAAGTGTCCCGAGCTCGATCTGGCGATCGATTACTTTTCCCTGGATAATAACCATCATTATATGAAGGAGATCACTCATCCGCGACTAATAAACTGGAGTAGAAAAAAAGAACATTCCCTGCTCATTGAAATTGAATTACTGAATAATACACTAAAAATCCAGGATATCGATCTTATCGAATAGCACTTTCTATCAAATTTTTAACCACCCGTCTTCATTTCATTACGCCGTGGCAGGCGAATTTACCCCATGAAATAATCCCGATATGTCGGGATTCCTGCTTTGCAGGATTTCACAGGGTTAACACGAATTTTCACAAAATAATTAATAGCACGCCAGTCTTCTTCATACAAATTGAAATACGCAAGACAAGCAGAGTAATTTCCACTTTAGAAAAAGTAATTCCCACATAAAAAAGGACGTGTCATTCCCGAGCGTCCTCCGCCAGCTGGCGGATTGGGGATCGGGAATCCAGTATCATAATAGCACACGGATTTTCACAAAATAATTAATAGCAGGCAGACCCACGCAGATTGAACTGATTCTCGCAGATACAAATATTGAATTTATTTCACCACAGAGAGCACCAGTCTCCGTCATGTGAAACCGAGACTACGCCTTGGTAAGCAGAAAACCCAAAAAGGAATTGTCACTCTGAGCCTGCGAAGAGTCTCCCTGTTGATTGATTCATCATTTTATGAGATTCCCCGACTATTCGGTATACTAAGCTTCGCTAGTTGCACTCTTTCCGAACCGTTGCTAAGAATGCCTGCGGCACACGTTCGCAAGGTTCTCATTATCTAAACCCTCTGCTTGTTAAAGTTATAAAAGCTTGGACTTCTAAAATAATTCCTTTACCAATTTAGGGACAGTGAAATAATCTGATTTCACATACTAAAAATTGGTAAAGAGCTGAGAGTGGTGGAGCATAGATATGAGTGGAAGTTAAAGTAACGCAAGATTCCGATCTTGCGCATCTCAACATCTGTCTCCGCTACACTTTAGTCTCCGCTACGTTACGCCCCGACAAGACGCCGTAGCAGGTTATGCTTCGCTAACACTACGACTGAGTAAAAAAATGAATAGATTCGAAAAAGAAACACACCCCGTCTTCCAACAAGTTGGAATCCACTGTACAACTCACGCATAGGTTACATTTTAAACCGGGCGCATAGGTAACAACATTTTTCTTTTCTCATCGCCAAAATAATCTTGAGACGGCATTTCGTACGAAATGCAGTCTCAAGATTTTGAATGGTGTCTATTATTA
>JAUWMT010000058.1 GCA_030613025.1 Candidatus Cloacimonadota bacterium | reverse complement strand
AAAATATTTCGAATAATTACCAATAAAATTCTATATATTACACTCCAAAATCCAAAATCTAGATATTTATGCTTTGTTGAAATATGAAGTATATGAAATTTATCACTCACTCAAAACTGGGGTTTTTATAGTGAACTCATAGATTCAATTGTGTTAAATTATTACTTCCAAAGTACGACAATCCTTCTCCGATATAATACTCTCCTGTCGTAAACAGGTCTAAATATCCATTCTGCGGTTCTTCAGTATAAGGTACCTGAAAATCAAAAATCAAATCCTTTGCAAAATTGATATATGTAGTGTCTCCGAGGACACAACCGGCTAAACCAAGTGCCGAAGCATAAAAATGGGGTTGAAAAAATTGTGGTTTCACGCCTGTCCCCCATGTATTTTTCAGCCTGTCTAAATGGAAATGTAATGAATCTGCAAGGCTGTCTAACCTCGCACACATAGTGTTTCTTTCAGTAGCTTCAACATAATTCCATAACATATCTACCATAATAGCCACATTCCTGGTTATAAAGCCAAACCACATGTTTGTTCCACTATCATTTCCTGCCCCTAAGTAATCCCATACCTCATCAAGATCAAGATAAGACTCATATGGATCGTTTGGGACAAGAAGATATTTTTTTGCTTTATCAAGCTTCAAAGAATCAGTTTCATCTCCCGGAATATCAAGTCCAACAGCCCCCCAGATAGCTTCTTTTACATATAAATCAGCATTGAAATAGTCCAGCCAACGCCCATCTTCTGCCATAAGTGAATCTTCAATTCCTTGCTGGGATCGTTCGTAATTAACAAAGTGCTCCCAATAAAATTCTCCTATCTCACTTGCTCCGGAAAATGCAGTTTTGATCGCGCTTAAATGTGTATAACTCATACTCCGCGTGGAATCGACGGCAGAGTCGCCATAGATATAACCTGTGATTGCACAGAATAGTGCAATAAATAACATTACTTTTTTCATCGTAAACTCCTTTTTTTGCTTAATCAAACACCCGGCATAGCCGTACTTGTCACGGCGTAGTCTGTACGAAGCCGGATCATTTAATTTTTGTTACTTTTTTTACTGTTGTGTAATTATCAACTTCTAATTTAAGAAAATATATACCATTTTGAACCTCCTTCCCATTGAAAGTTTTTCCATCCCAGATTACTTCATTAATTTTAAATTTTGAATTTTGAATTTTTAATTCTCTTATGATCTGTCCCTTTATGTTGTAGATCATAATAGAGGGATCTTTCAATGAAATTTTACTATTTAGCGTAATTGTACAATTATCTGTTACAGGATTTGGAAATATACTTATTGAAATATTATTGCTCGGATTACTTGGATCATCTATAGATACAACCTGCCCCAAAGAATCTGTTTTATTTAATACAATGTGATTACCATAACTTTCTGTCGCCACACAAATAAACCCGCCATCGTGGGTTTCCTGGAGATTTTTATCTCCCCCTCCAAAAACATCTCCCGTTAGGGGCTCATTCCAGATAACATTTGGAGTATGATCTATTTTTACTAATTTACCCCCCTGTAGTATAAACCCATCGCTTACTTCAATCATAGAACCGATCGTATATAAAATATTTTCATCAAATACTTCTGTCCATAACGAATCCCCTTCTGTATCCAATAATCCAAGAAATCCACCATAATTGTTATATTTTTTTGGTTCATCTATTCTCCCCCCAATTAAGACATTCCCTTCACCGGTTTCTATAATACAACGTCCTATATCGTGTCCCCCGAGGCCATCAAATGTTCTTGTCCAGAGAGAATCACCGTTTGAGTCGGTTCTTATAACTAAAATATCATAATTGTCAAAATTAATACCAGTTAATAAGTAGTTTCCATTATTACATTCATATATTGAATAAGCAATACTGCTGCCCACATCTACTATTTTTGTCCATAATGTCGTACCATCTTCTGTTATCTTTCTTAAAGAAGCATTGTAATCAGATCTGCCTGCGAGGATTATATTCCCATCTTGTGTATTATGCATTGAGAAAACTCCAAAGCCAGTATTATAAGGAATAGCCCAGAGTCTATTCCCTTCTGAATCTCTCTTTATCATATACCTGTCTCCGCCAAATCCAGCATAGCCGATGCTAAGTAAACATCCATTATCTGTTTCTGTAAAATCAACTTCATATCCGTTTTCACTCATAAAATCAACACTATCTTTCCGTGCCCACAGCATATTCCCATCTTTATCGGTTTTCATCAGAAATCCCCATCTTTCCCAATAAAATTCATCACAGAGCTCAAAGCTTCCACTCACTACATATCCGCTATCCTGTGTTACAATTACATCTTCTACAAAATACTTATCTGCCATGTATGGTTCCTGAAAAGGTCTGTAGGTCTTTGTCCATGTATCTGCGGCTGAGAGTTGAATGAAAAATGTAAAATGTAAAATTAAAAATGCAAAAATTACGAAAATTATCTTTTGCTTCATTGTAACCTTTATCTATCCAAAATATTTATTATATTCCATATGTGTTAAATAGTATAAATACCTTGCATCGGTCAAGTTATTGAACATCAGAACACCAAGAAAGGCTCTTTTCATATATGTATTTGTTCCGAATGTTTCACCTTTTCCTAATTCATCATATATTATTTCCTCTTCATCTTTGATGTCTAATAATTGTTGATAATAATAGCTAATCAAATTATCGTTTTCACAGCCGTATTGTATTGTAGAAAAATCGGATTCAGCTATTGTCCTTGTGCTATCTAATGCAAACAACTTACTAAAGAAAGCGACCAAAATAATTAGAATAACTAATCTTTTCATCTTATTTTCCTCCTATCTTTGTGATTTTTTTTACATAATTCAATTCATTGCTTTCTAACCTTAGAAAATATATACCATTACTTATGACATTATTATTCCTATCTTTACCATCCCATATAGCTTCGTATGCCCCTAATCCTTTATAACTTAATCCTAACTCTTTCACCAATTGCCCTTTTATATTATAAATTTCTATTTTTACTTGTCCATGCATGCTTGTACCATAATTAAAAGAAATAGTAGCAGAAATGCTGAATGGATTAGGATAGCAATTTAAATCATTGAAATGAATAATTTCATAATCATCAACAGGAACCTCACCATTTTCATTGGTTTTATTCAGTACAATAATTGAATTATACATTCCTTCTCTTGATAAACAGATATATCCATTTTCAATTTTTTGAAAACATCTATCACCTGTTGCTCTATAGCCATAAATATCATTTTCATTCAATATTTCACCTTCAGAGTTTAATTTTAATAATTTTGCTTCTCCATAACTTCCGCCATATGCTGCAATACTATCTTGAAGGTCTATTAGTGAAAGAAATGGATTAAGAATACTTGCTGAAAAATTTTTTGTCCATAATGTATCCCCGACTGAATTTATTTTAGCTAAAAAGCCATATCCATATATTGGTGCTGAGTAGCGAACAAACCCTCCAACTAATATATTTCCACTTAAAGTTTCAGTAACACATTTACCTTGGTCATGACCTCCGAGTCCCTCAAAGGTTCTTGTCCAGAGCGAATCACCATTACTGTCAGTTCTAACTACAAGAATATCGCGTTCTGTATAGTTTACTCCTGTTAACAAATAGTCTCCATTACTGGCTGAATATATTGAGTATGCATTACTTCCTGTCCCTATTTGTATTGAGTTAGTCCAGATCGTATTGCCATCATTATCTATTTTTCTCAAAGCTATGTCTGCATATAACCGTCCGCCTAATATGATGTTATCATCTACCGTTCTATCCATCGAGTTAACTCCAAAGTCATCATACGGAATTGCCCAGAGTCTATTTCCTGCCGAATCTCTCTTTATCATGTAACCACCACCTGTAAGCTGATAACCACATGTAATTAAATCTCCCTCAGAGGTCTCAATACAGGCATAATTATCATTCTCTCCCAAGAAATCGACACTATCTTTCCGTGCCCACAGCATATTCCCATCGCTGTCTGTCTTCATAAGAAATCCCCAATGTTCGTAATAGAATTCATCATATAATTCAAAACTGCCACTCACCACATATCCCCCATCTTGGGTAATCAATACATCCTCTACCAAATACTCATCCTCATAGAATTGTTGATGAAATGGACGATATGTTTTTGTCCAGGTGTCTGCTACGGCTACCTGAATTAAAGATGTAAAATATATAATTAAAAATGCAAAAATTACGAGAACTTTTTTTGGCTTCATCAGAACCTCCGTGTAAAAATATATAGTATCTTATTCCGATTTATTCTTTTTTTCATGCTTTTGTCAAATATCATTCGATTTTTGTTACTTTTTTAACTGCCCTGTACTTATCACTTTCCAGCTTAAGAAAGTATATACCATTTTGCACCTCCTCCCCATTGAAAGCTGTCCCGTCCCAGATGATCTCATGAATTCCTAATTCATTATTCTCAATTTCAAGTTCCCTTATCATTTGACCTTTAATGTTATAAATTTTGATACACGGATCTTTCAATGATATGTTATATTTATTAAAGACAATTTTACAATTATCTAATATCGGATTTGGAAATATATTTATTGAAATATTATTGTTAGGACTACTCGGATCATCAATAGAAAAGACTTGTCCCAAAGAATCTGTTTTATTAATTACAATATAATCGCCCCAATTTATTACACTTGTGCATATAAATCCACCACCAGAGATTTCCTGGAGATTTCTATCTCCACCTCCGAAAACTTGACCAATTAGTGGTTCTTCCCAAATAATATTTTGATTTTCATCCATTTTTACTAATTTACCACCTTGCAACAAATAATTGTTGTCTTGTGTTTGTACCACAGAACCTATCCAATATAGTAAACCATCATCAAAGATTTTTGTCCATAAAGTATCTCCATTAGAATCAATTTTAAATGAAAAGCCGTAATTATATATTGGATATGGTAACCCAACTTTACCTACAATTAGAATATTTCCACCATTAGTTTCAATAACACAGTTCCCCATGTCATTATATCCATATCCATCAAATGTTCTTTTCCACAGTGAATCACCAAATGAATCCGTTTTCATAACAATTATATCATATCCATTTCCACTTAAATAACCTGTTAAAATATAATCACCATCTGAGGTTTCCTTAATAGAGTTGGCAATTGCAACATTACCACAATTATAAGATTTTGTCCAAATAGTATTTCCATTATTATCTATTTTTCTTAAGGCAATGTTGCTGTTAACCACTCCTCCTAAAATTATATTATTATCGGCAGTATTGGACATTGATTTTGTGCCAAAACTTGTGTAAGGTATTTCCCACAATCTATTCCCTTCATTGTCTCGTTTCATCATATAGCCACCGCTTGGTATCCTGCTACCAATGGTGATAAAATCCCCATCGGATGTTTCAACAAAATCCACGAAATCTCCGTTATCACTCATAAAATCAACACTATCTTTGGATGCCCACAGCATATTCCCATCTTTATCGGTTTTCATCAAAAATCCCCAGTGCTCATAAAAAAATTCATCACAGAGTTCAAAACTTCCACTCACCACGTATCCGCTATCCTGTGTAATAATTACATCTTCTACAAAATACTTATCTTCCATGTATGGTTCCTGGAATGGTCTGTAGGTCTTTGTCCACGTATCAGAAGAAAGGTAAAAGGTAAAAGATAAAAGGCAAAAGGTAAAAATCAGGGTAATTTTCTTTATTGTTTTCATGCTGCTTTCCTTTATTAATAATCTAAAATTATATTTCATTCTTATCTCATTTATATTCATTTTTCATTCATCATCAAAACATTCTTTACTTATATATCATAAAAATGCCCAAAGTGTGACGCCACCACTCAAAAAAGTTATAATAGCTTTCATATTTTTTTTCATAACTTTTCAATTTTCTATCTTAATTATATCCCAATCATGTGCATTGTCTTTTTTATATTTTTCTCCCTTTTGTCAAATAAATTTTTCTTGATGCATGTTCATTAATAATATAGGCACAATAAGACAGGAGGATTCCTAGTTCATATGCTTTAATGAAAAACTACGGCGTGTCTGTTACTTCATCGCGATAAGCGAGATCTCAACCTCTGCATCCTTTGGAAGTTTTGCTACCTGGTATGCTTCCCGTGCAGGATAGGGCTGGATAAAATACTTTTTATAAAGGTCATTGAGCAGTTCGAAATGTCCAAGATCTTTTAAAAACACACTTACTTTCACGACATTGCTGAAGTTCATTCCTGCATCAGTAAGAATTGCCTGAAGATTTTCGAATACAAGTTTTGCCTGCTCTGCAAATGTCTCTCCCCAGATGCCTGTTTCGGGATGAACGCCAAGCTCTCCGGAAATAAAGAGCATTCCATTGTGTAAAATTGCCTGCGAGTAAGGTCCGATTGCCTTGGGCGCATTGTCTGATGTTATTGCTTTCATGTGAACTGCTTTTATTGTGAAAAGAGGTTTTTGATAATTTACGTCAATATTTTCATTGACAGCGATTTTATGTTTTGTAAATAAATCTATTTATAAACAGTATGAAGTAAGGAGATAGTTCCTATGAAAAAACTAGTACTCCTGATTAGTTTTTTTTGCCTGGTCACTATTGCACTAAATGCAAAAACCTATCTGCGTCAGAACTCATTTTATGCACCTGAAAGCATGACGGGCGAACAGGCACAGGTCAAGGCGATCGGGGATATGAAATCGCAATTGATAAAAGAATTATTTTCCTATGCGAAATTTACGACTCTCTGGAATATTATTGATAGAAATGATACACTTTCCACTCATAATGTCGAAATGCTCAAACCTCTGGTTTCTCTGAACGAGGTCATTGAAGAGAGCAGGGAGGACAATGTTTACTATATTAATGCGGAATTTGAAGCTAATGAAGACACTATCATGAAAAGGTTGCGTGAGATATTCTCCGGAGAAGCAGTTCAAAAAATACCCGAACCTCAAAATGAAAAGCCAGCATAAGAACTCACCGCCCAGCAAACTCAGACACAGGTTACAAAGAAAGATATTACACCATACAAACCTCTGACCGGGTCTGCTTACGATCATTTTAAGAAAGCAATAGAAGCTCAACAACTTAAGCGCTATCAGGAAGCTTTGACCTGGTATGAAAAATCACTTGAGAATAATCCAAATAATGCTGAGGCACATAATAATATGGGAATCATTTTAAGCATTCTGGGTGCTCATGAAGCAGCGATCCAACACTTCGATGAAGCAAAAATTATTAATCCCGAACTTCCTCAACCCGAAGAGGTAGTTGCGGATGCGGGTTACGGTTTCAAGGAGGTGTATGAATATCTTGAAGATCGTCATATTAATGCGTATGTACAGTATCCGAGCTCTCATGCAGAGAAGAGCGGAGAGAGTAAATATCGTTTTCATTACTCACGCTTTGTGTATGATGAGGAGAATGATGAGTTTATCTGTCCTCTTGGTCAAAGACTGTCTTTTATCGAGGAACGGGAGCGTATGACTAAATCCGGCTTTATGGGTCATGTGAGAGACTATCGATGTTTTTCATGCGGTGAATGTCCTCATAAAGAAGCGTGCACAAAGAGCAGTGAAGGGAGGAAATTGACGGTGAATATGAACCTTCGGAGACATCAGCAGAAAGCAAGGAGCAATCTTGAGGGGACTTACGGAGAGGGGTTGAGAAAACGGCGAGGTCATGAGATAGAGACGGTGTTTGGAGAGTGGAAGCATAATCTCAAATTTCGTAGATTTCAGTTAAGAGGATTAGATAAAGTGCGTGCTGAACTGATCCTTCATAGTCTCGCGTACAATATGAGAAAGATCATGAAGATATGTAGGTCTTTTCCTACCAGTTTATGCCATTCTTTTGCTCATTTGTATCGCATTCTGAAAATAAAATCAGCTCTTATTATATCATTCTCACTTTATTTAAATTGTTCGTTAGACTATGGATAAAATGAATAATTTTCCTCAATGTCTCATAAGGTTGTGAGACAACCCCGAGTACAGTATACTTGATAAAAAAACTACCACACAAAATTGCATGGCAGTAAATGAGGTATTAAATGATTAAGTTATCGCAGCAATATCGCTTTCTTTGTTTCTGATCCTTCCGAAGTAATAAGTTTAATGAGCAGTACACCTGATGAGATGTCCCGTCCGTAAAGATCTTTACCGTCCCATTTAAGATTATACTTCCTGTCTGCCGTCCTCTGTCCTTCATCAAATTCCGCTAAAAGCTGTCCACACATATTGTAGATCTCAACGCGTACCATATCAGTCTTACGAAGCATGTAGCTGATAGTAAGATTTGAATTAAACGGATTTGGACCGTACTGCAACCCATACTTGATAGGAACCGCAATCTGAGGTTCTGGATCCTGCCCTTCAGATATATGTATAATCGCTACTCTGTCATAATGATGAACTTTTCCGCTGTAATCAATACTTTCCAGCCAGTACCAGTAATCGTCTCCGGATTCAAATTGCCCGTTTGTGTCCTCATACACATAGTCTTGTGGTTGAGCTGTAGTGCCGTGCCCAGGTATGAACTCATCATTAATACGGATCGCTGAAGTAAAGTCCGATTCCGAATTTCTATAAACATTCCAGCCGAGATTGTCGTTTTCCGTTTGAGTTTGCCAGTATAATTGAGCTTGTTCATTAAGATATTGTGCAGTGAATGATGAAAGTTCTACAGGAAGGGTGATATCACCATTTCCATAGTAAGTTAGGTTAATTGCATTATTCGCAGCAGTCAGAGCTCCGGTGTTTAACTGATCCCAGATAATTCCTGAGTCCTCAGAAAAATCTGCAATTTCCCACACCATTGTACACACAGTTTCGTATACATTAAGAATGGGAGTTAAGAAATTCATATCTTGAAACGAATATTCAATCTTAAATTGCAGCTTATCTGCGTTTACTTGAGCTGTACAGGTATAATTGTCTCCAGTCAAATCAGTATGTAAATTTTCATAACTCGGGGTTCCTGTGAAGGCGTCTGCGTTCCTGTCGAAATAGAAATCTACATTGCCCAATGCATTCTCGAGCAATCCGGATTCCCATGTATTTGTTCGTCTAATTTGGATTTCAAATTTGAAATAATTACCATCTACCCTCGGGTTGCTGATATTCATGTCCATCGTGTTGTCATTTTTTCCGAGAAGGTAAGTGCTGTTCGTGACATTATTATTTAGCCGGTTTTTTTCTATTCTATTTATATCCTTGCTTACTTTTGTAAAATCCCCTTTTTGGAGCAGGTATTTCCTCGATTCTTGGGAAATGTGTTTTTTTGTATCAGCCCTTTCATGAGAATATCCACTGTTTTTAGTTTTCTCGAGGTCAAAATCTTTTTCGGGCTGACTTAATAATATAACCGGCAATATAAAAAGAGAACAAATCAGAATTACAGAAAATTCCTTCAATTTATTTGATACATATCCGGATTGGTGGGAACCGGTTTCAATGTTCTTTTCAGGAGAAGAGGGCTCTCTCCTTTTTATATTGAGTACATTAAACTTTTTTATTTTTTTATCTCCTAATAAAGTTTGAAAAACCTTTTGTTAAGTTGAAACTGTTTTTCAACTCAAGTTTCAGTTTCCTGCTATTTCAAAAGCGTCATCCTCTTAACTATTGAATACCTGTCTGTTTGTAATTTATAGAAATAAACACCTGAAGAAACATCTTTCCCAAACTCATCTTTTCCGTTCCAAATTGTTGTATGATTTCCTGCTGGAATAACTTCATTAACCAGTGTCTTAATTTTTTGTCCTTTAAGATTATAAATATAAATCTCTGTGTTCTCAGTGCTCTCTGTGGTTGAGAAAGAAATGGTAGTTACAGGACTGCGTCCGGCACCTGACGGAGTAAACGGATTTGGGTAATTTTGATGCAGTGTAAATCCTTTTGATAAATTATAATTATCTTCATCATCTATTCCTGTAGAGAATGATATATCACCACTTCCATAGTAAGTTAGATTAATTGCATTATTCGCAGCAGTCAGAGCTCCGGTGTTTAATTGATCCCAGGTAACTCCTGAGTTCTCAGAAAAATCTGCAATTTCCCACACCATTGTACACACAGTTTCATATACATCAAGATAGGGTTTGAAGAAATTCGTATCTTGAAGTGAATATACAATCTTAAATTGCAGCTTATCTCCATTTATTTGAGCTGTACAGGTATAATTGTCTCCAGTCAAATCAGTATGTAAATTTTCATAACTCGGGGTTCCGGTGAAGGCGTCTGCGTTCCTGTCGAAATAGAAATCTACATGGCCCAATGCATTCTCGAGCAATCCGGATTCCCATGTATTTGTTCGTCTAATTTGGATTTCAAATTTGAAATAATTACCATCTACCCTCGGGTTGCTGATATTCATGTCCATCGTGTTGTCATTTTTTCCGGGAAGGTAAGTGCTGTCCATAGATAAATTGTTAATTATTTCATTTCGCTCGGTTTTTGTTTCAATGAAATTTCTCCTGGTTTTGTGATTACCAACACTTTCGGTTTTTTCTCGGTTTATATTGGCTTCTTCTATTTTCACACCGGTATTAATAATGTAAGGGTCCACTTTAGGATGTGCTGACAAAGTAGAAGAAAGAATCAATAGAAATAGAAATGAAACCGGCAAGAGTAACACTTTTTTACACTTCAGCATAATTTTCATAGTTGGCTTACCTTATTTTAATTAATTAGGAACCTTGGTACGGCTATCACGGTTGTTGTTACACATACTCTGATCTGCAACAGTAGTAACTCCTGATAAATTATAATCTGTAACCAGATATCCGCTCTCATCTCTATGGTTTGCAGCTTCGCTCTGATCTGCAACTGTAATGATTCCAGTACTATTCCCTTCTCCGCCGTACATCGCAGAAACCCCGGGCTCCACTTCCTTTACAGCATCTGTGCCATAGACATTGGTAGAATCCTTAAGGTTAATATCTGTATAAGGAGTATCACCCTGCGGCTTATATGTTTGTGCGGTTTTGCTCATAATAGCTAAATGATTACGATGATGCACCACTGTATAATATTTACCCTCAGTTAAATCCGGAAATTCAGGTGCAGTCTCTATGTTTTGAGCTTTTACAATTTTCCCATTATCCAGTAAAAACATAGATTTTTCGATTACTTTGGTTGCTGCTGTTGTATCAGTGCGGAGTTCAACCAATACCCAATCCACGACATTATCGGGTATACTCACTACTATTAATGCATCAGCATAAGGAGAAGTAAGTGGTATTGAATCATTTATAGTGGTCCTCATAGAATCGCCGGCATCGTCGTATGGCCCCTCCAGCCATACATTGATATTGGCACAGAGAGCAGCAGCAGGGAAACTCCAATTCAGGTTATTGCCGGAATCGGTTGAACGCAAGGCTGTAAGTTCATCTCCTCCTGATGCATTGGAATCTTTTATATCAAGATAGGAAAGTGTTTGACTCTCGCCGGATGAGAGGTTAATTCCAAATTGCACGCCTGTCGTGTCACTCCGTAATGCAAGTAGATTACCATATGCGCCTTGCAAAGTTAGTTCATTTAAGATTGACTGGGTAGCATGACAATCGAAAGTTAAAGTATCTTCAGCGGTTACTATTTTGTTTAGCTTATAAAAAACAGTGCTCCCGCTTAGGGACTGTTTGTAGCCATCCAGATCAACTTTTCCATTATTATGAGTAAAAGTTCCTGAATTACTCCAGTTCCCTGAAGCTGAAATAACAGCCCCGGAATCGGGCTTTAGAACTCCATCTGTGTCAATTGATATATTTGCAAATTGAGAACCGTTCGCGGGCTGAAACTGCCCGTCCTCTATCAGAAGGATATTTGTCACTGCTAAAGAATCTGCGTCCACATCAACCGTATCTGCCGGAGAAGCGGCTGAATTTCTGATGCTCAGGTTGTGAAAAATGTTTTTCCCGGTAATGACCTGTAAAGTATCGCTGTCAAATACGACGGTAGAAGTAGAATCAATAAATGTTCCCAGTCTGTCGAGTGTCCAGTCACCGGCGCAGAATATTGTATCTGTTCCGGCGATAAGGGTGCCGTATATCGAAATACCGAGGGAATTAATATCAAGCTTATGATCATTGGTAATAAGGGTATCGTTACTGCAAATTTCAAGAAGATCACCCTTTACATGACTTAGCATGTTCAAAGTCTTTGCATACGCAAACGATGAAACCAGTAAAAATACGCTTATGATCAAAGCAGATATTCTTTTCATATGAAAATCGCTTTCACCACAAAGACACAAAGGCACAAAGAAAAATATAATAATATAATAAAGTCCATAACCTCAATGTAATTTTCATGCTCCTTTGTCCGACAGCTGGCGGATGTATGTTTCATATGAAAAACTTTTCTATACAAAGATTTAATCCACATAACAGCTTGCTGTACTGCATGGAAAAAGCATGGATACAAAGTAGAATGAGATGGGTTTTTATCCCATCTGCAAACTGGTAAATCTCCAACTTTGCTTTTTATTGATATTCGGTATATTGATTCCATTATCTTACCCGAGATGGCAAGTATAGCAAAATTGTCCCGATTAATCGGGACAATTTTGCCAGTATATTTAAGGACATTAATCAACTTTGATTTTTCCCAGATTATTCGGAGAACCATTATTGTCTGTAAGGCTACAATCAGCTCCGTAAAATGTGGTTGTTCCGGTTCCTTTGGTCCATACAGCGCCACTTGCTATAGTGAGATCGTTACCGATGTTAACATTTGGGTCTGGGTCGCTTGTAATAAGATCAAGAGTACCATCAGTTAGAATAAGATCATTATCTACATCCAGAAGTCCTGAAATTACTGCCTTGACGTGTGTTTCTTCGTCGTTATTCAATGTGAGGTTATAGAAATTCTCATCATTGGTTGTAATTGTCTGATCTGCACTTCCGTTACCCGTTAAGGTTACAGTTCCTGATTGTGGAGTGAAAGTACCGCTGTTAGCCCAGTTGCCTGCGACAGATATGGCGAAATAGCTTCCACTTACATCCAGTGTTGCACCACTTCCTATTGTCAGGTTACCTGCAGTTGTGATAGCGCCGCCAAGTGTCTTGGTGTCGCTTCCACTCAGTGTAAGATTATAATAGGT
Organism: Candidatus Cloacimonadota bacterium; assembly: GCA_030613025.1. Classification (GTDB taxonomy): domain Bacteria; phylum Cloacimonadota; class Cloacimonadia; order JGIOTU-2; family JGIOTU-2; genus Celaenobacter. The sequence goes on along the minus strand of JAUWMT010000058.1, from coordinate 2,612 downwards.
ATCTGAGAAGACAGTCTGACCAGCACCATTGTAATCTACAGTACCATGGTCGGATGAGAGAGTACCGAGACTTGTTACAGTACTAGCGAGCTCGAGTGTACCGGCATCACTGAAGGTTATAGTTCCGCCTGCTGCATCAAAGCTGCCATTGGCATCATAAGTTCCTGTACTGATCGTTGCTGTACCGTTAATATCACTGGTTCCTGATACAATTATGGTGTTGGTTCCACAGGCAAGAGATTTGTCAGCATCTATTGTAAGGGCATTAATAGTTGGTGAAGTAACCAGTGTGACAGTATGCGAGACCTTTGCATCATCAGAAGAAGTAGGAACACGACCTTTATTCCAGGTACCTGCGACATTCCAGTTGCCATCACCGATCGAGGTAAATAAGATTGCGCCAAAGTTCCAGCCGGAAACATTGGATACTGCCCAGGAGTTTGTTGCAACTATATCATTTACTGTTGCTGCACAATCTGTTACCTTAACATAGCTGACACTCTCAGCGTTTCCGTCATTCTGGATGGTAAATTGTGAAGCGCCGCTGGAGCTCTTCAGGTCAATCTCAGTACCAGTTTCGCCTGTCAGTGTAAGTACACCGTCAACTTCATAGGTTTTAGTGGCTTCGAAGATCAAAATAGCACTGGCTGTTGTACAGGATAAGTTATTGAAGATGATCCCATTAACTGCGAAAGTAGCTGTACCGGCAGCCTTGAATGTTCCGGCTCCGAAAGATGTTGTTGCGTTATTTGTCACCGTTTGACCGGCATCAACCTCCATAATGTAGGCACCAGCGAATGTAGTATTTTCAGTAAAGGTGATTGATCCTGTAATGTAATCCATGTCCTCCGACAACGTGTAAGTGTTTCCTCCCGCAGATGCAAATTCTATATTCTCTAATCCATTTAAATCAGTAGTCAATGTAGTACCTCCGGTACCCACGAACTTAGCATCCCCCGATATTGATAGAGAGCCATCAGTAATCGTCTCATCGCCATCCAACTGGAAAGTACCACCGTTTGTTATGGTACCCTTATCGTCAAATTCATAGCCTGCAAGAGCAAAGGTAGCACTACCATCGATTGTCAGTGTACCGGCTGCATTAAATTCAAACTTGTCACCCATACTTACTGCAGCAGAAGTATTGCTGATATCAACGCTGTAGAAAGGCTTCGCGACTGACTTAATAGTCTGTGCACCGGTTCCATCAAAATCTACCTTGCCTGTTCCTGGTGTAAAGGCAGTAGCTCCGGTCATGTCCCAGTTGCCAGCACATTGAAGACCATCGACATGACTTGTGGCAACGAATGTACCGCCATTAACATCTACACCGTCTGTGCCGATATCCCAAATTCCAGAAGGAGTTGCGGTAACTGACCCGGCTGTCCATACTATACCGGGTGCTGCTAAACCATGAGCGCCGGCAGTGAAGCCACCTTTTGTGTTCGTAAGAAGACCACCGCAGGTTAAGGGAGCTGTAAGGCTCAGTGTTCCGTCACCATTGTGTGTCAATTTGCCGTGATTTGCGGGAATTACATTTTGAGCAGAACCACTTATGTAAACTATTTCTGAAGCCGCATTAGCTGAGAGGGTTCCATCTACAGTCCAGCTACCAGCAGATATTGTAGCCACGCTTGCAGCAGCAAGGGTCAGTGTCTTATCAGCAGCAATAGTTACAGCTTGTCCACTGGTAAGAGTATAAGTGATAGTAAGATCTCCATCGATTGATTTTCCACCGGTAGAGAAAACAGCATCGTAAAGTGACGCACCGCCGCCAATAATTGACTGGGTTGCGGCACCATCAAAAGTGAGCTTAGAGCTGTTGGCAGTTACAGTGCTAGTGTTTGTGAATGTTCCGGAGCACTCTAGCTCAGAAGTGCCTAGCATAGTTAATGTGCCGGCATTTGTTACTGCACCATTTACATCGACGACCTTCGTGTCCGTAACATCAACTTCATTGCCTGCTGTTACTTCAAGCGATTCACATTCGATGTTCGTTAATATGGTGAGCTTTGCGGCAAATGCCGTACTTGCCATTAGTATCAATACAATTGTTATTACATTGATACATAAGAGTTTCTTACGCATTTTAATCCTCCTTTTTTTTCTTTTTTTAGTTATTTTGCTTTTATTCATTTTAAAGCCTCCTGTTTTTTTCTTTTTTTTTAGTTATCTTGCTTTTAATCATCTTATTCTCCTAATCTAATACAATTTCTAAATCCTAATTACCTAATTTCTAACAAAATTTCAAAACCAAAATGTCAAACTTCCGTCTGTTAATGCTTTTTGAAATTTATTTCATCCCATTAGATATTTATTTTGTCAGATTTTCAATATTTAACCTAATAAAATTATCTAACGGAGTAAATTTGGATTTTTATTAGAAATTAGAGGTTATGTGCATAATAAAAGTGAGCAGCTAATTTTTGAATTTTTAGCCTCATTAGTTGATGAATTTTTATGCTGTAATTTGTGAGATTTTCACGCGTTGTTTACACTTTTAGGGAAGAAATAGGTTATTAATTTCTCTATTGGAGTCAACCCGTCAATACTTTTATGAGGTTTGACTAAATTATAATAATTTACGAAACGCTTTAATTCATTTTTTCTAT
>JAUWMT010000037.1 GCA_030613025.1 Candidatus Cloacimonadota bacterium | reverse complement strand
TTTTTTAAACGTATTTACCGTCTCCTGACGCAAAAATTAGCTTTGAAGCTATCAATTCCTTCTAATTATCATAACTGTTTCAATTCTATATAAATTATATGAATAACTCATGCCTGAAAAGATGGTTGTGAGACAACCCCTGATAGTAATTATGGATATGGTATCGATGTTATTGCCGGATATTGTGATATTGTTAACTGTACGATCTATGGCAACTGTAAAGGTGTTAGGTTTTCTTATGGACAAAATCAAGAAATAGTGAACTCGATCATCTGGGGTAATACTTATGCAAACATAGTTGGATATCCTTCTGTTACTTATTCCTGTATTGAAGATGGCTATACAGGTATGGGAAACATAGATATTGATCCTCAATTTGAAGATCCAATAAATTATGACTTTACATTGAGATGGGATACAGATGTATTGAGTCCATGTATAGATACTGCTGATCCGACAACCGAATGGGATGGTGATGATACACCTCCGGACATGGGAGCGCGAATTGCAGTGAAACACGCATACGACGACTGGGAAATGCCTGATATAAACACAGACCGCGGCTGGAAATGGATGTGCTTTCCTGTCTTAGATACAGTTACCAATGCCCCCGATTATGACGGCGACATGGCTGAATACCTGCTGGCAGATATCCTAGATACAGATATCCTAGACCATGTGGAATGGATACCGATTGAAACGCAAAGCCAACAATTACAATTAATTCGATACTATAATAATGAATGGCATAATCTCGATCACATATTCAAAAGTATACAAGGATACAAATTCCAGATGATAGGTCAGACTTCTGTAGAACTTCCTGTTTCCGGATTCCTGGAGGATTCAACTGCTACAATACAATTACACTCAGCACATGACAACTGGATGGGTTATTTCATCGATTATAACCAAAGCGTAGAAGATGCCTTTGGTGAATCTCTTGAAAACATGCATTATATACAAACTCAACGTTGGACCGTTACACGAGAAGAGCCGGAACCCGGAAGCCCCTGGATAGGATTTTTATCAGCAAATAGAACGATCAACTATGGTGACTTGGTTATTGTAAGATGCTTCAATAATGAATTGTTTGCGTGGTGCGACACAGAATTGGCACATGAGAGAGATGTTCGTGAAGAGACCGTGTACTTCACATACGAAGAACAAGCCAGCTATGTTCCTATCTACGTACAGCTCGATCCCAACGATCTGCCTGATGAAATAGCAGTACTCATCGATGATGAATGTAAGGGAGCTGAGAAAGTAACTAATGATCTGACGGACATCCGTGCCTATATACTCGACGGAGGTTCCGGAAATGTTACGTTCGAGTTATATTATGACAACAAAGCCCCGGTTAAGAAAGTAAAAGACTATTTCCTCTATAACAATATGAACATGGAACTCGAACAGAAACCTATCACCCCCGATCCTGTTAAAGATTATTACTTAGTTACCCTTAAGGAAGAGGATACCGTTCATCTTACACATGGATATTTACTGAAACATTTCCCGAATCCCGTATATAATTCGGCAGTGATAAAATACTCATTACCTCAGGATGAGAGAATTAATGTAAGCATCTATAATGTAAGAGGAAAGTTGGTCAAAACCTTGATAAATGAGAACGGTTTGTCGGGAGTACATTCGCTATACTGGGACGGAACAGACACCGGTGGAAAATATGTAACTAATGGCGTTTATATGTATATTCTTGAAACCGAGAACAAAGTAATAACCAGGAAAATGCTTTTCATGAGATAAGCATTACAAAGCGGAGTGCATCACAACGATGCACTTCGCATCCTTTAATAAAAAGAGGATACCATGAAAAAGTTACTTTTTATATATATTACGATATTATGTATTGGAAGCGTTCTTCACTCTGAAACTTTAATAGTAGGTAAATTTGAAAGGGCTTGTTATTCCAGCATTCAGACTGCGATAGATAATTCCTCCAATGGTGATACGGTGCTTGTGTATCCCGGTACTTATGTTGAAAATATAGATTTTAATGGAAAGAACATCATCCTTGCGAGTTTAGAGCTGATCACCGGTGACGAATCGTATATCGATTCCACAGTGATAGACGGGGGAAAGCAGAGCAGTTGTATAAGACTTCATAACAGCGAACAAAATGCAGTGATACAAGGTTTTTCAATTACAAACGGTAAAGGATATGAACATATTCATCATGCCATGGGGCGTGTAGGGGGAGGAATTGCAATAGATACACCCTATGGTGCAGCACAAACGTACTGCACAATTAAAAACTGTAAAATATTCAATAACAAAGCAACAGGAGGTGCTGGAATCTATTGTAAAGGATCAAAAATACATTTATCTGGAATAAAAATAACAGAAAATTATGGATCAACTGGCGGTGGTCTTTTATTTTTGAATCAAAGTAATATTATATTCGATAATAATAATCAATGTGATATATATAATAATTATGGGGGTATAGGATGTGATATACATTGTTATAATACAGGAGATATTAATGTGATTGTAGATACTTTTACTGTTTTTGAACCTTTTGGTTATTTTGTTGATTATTCTGAAGAGGGAGCATATGCGGGAGAGGTTACATTCAATATACAACATGCATGGATGGAAGAGATTAATCATGACCTGTATGTTGCACCGGACGGGGATGATAATAATACAGGTTTATCACCGGTAGAGCCCTTAAAAACAATTGCGTGGGCTTTACATAAGATAGAATCGGATAGTGTAAATCCAAAGACCGTATATGTGGAAGAAGGAACCTATTCAAATGAACTGAACGTACAGATATATCCTCTTGGATTAAAAAGTTATACTTCTCTAATAGGAAACAGTATAGAGAATCCCGTAATTATTACGGATAGTTTTTATACCACAATATTAGGAGGACACATTAAAGGAGATATTACCCTTAAGAATTTTACTCTGAGATCCACTTTTGATGATTTTTTTACTGTAATATCCCTTACAGATGGTGAAAATTTTTATTTGTCAGATTTAATAATTGATAATAACTATTCACCAGAAAATAGTATTACCTTTATGAATAAAAACACAAGTATTTATTATAATAATATAAATTTTATAAATAATTCTGCAGAAAAGGGAGTCGGCATAGAACACGAAAAAGGAAATGCATTCGTAAGGGATTGTTTTTTCTATAATAATCACTCCTTTGGAACTATAAATCAATCTTATGCTAATTATATCCTCGAGATTTATGGATACAATTCTATAGTAGTGGAAAACTCAATATTTATTAATAACAGCAATGCCAATAGCGGTTTGGCACCAATTTGTTTATCAAATTACCAATTTTACAGCCCTGATATTTATGTAAAGAATTGTTTATTTGCAGGAAATGAAACTCCATGTGCTTCATTCTTTAGTTCAGCACCGGGAGATGTTCAGATACCGGACAGTCTGGATATTCATATCACAAATTGCACATTTGCAGGAAATGAAAGCAGCTTATCCACACTGTACCTTATGGGAGCAGTAGATATTACAAATACTATACTCTATGATAGTACAGATTATGAAATCTATTTAGGAGATTGGTCGTATCATGATATTTATGCAACGGTTAACATAAAAAACTGCAATATTAAAAATGGTAAGAATAGCATATTGAATATGAATGAAAATAATACTGTCAATTGGCTGGAGGGGAACATAGACGAGGATCCATTATTTGTCGGTGGGGAATCCATTCAGTTATGAATTATCACCAGGTTCTCCCTGTATAGATGCTGGAACAGCAGATACAACAGGATTATTCTTACCAGCTACTGATCTTGCTGGAAATCCGCGAGTATATGGAAGAAGAATCGATATTGGTGCTTATGAATTTCAGGATTATGGAATAGACGAGCCAGATACATCCTTCATTCATAATCTGTATCTTTTCCAGAATACTCCAAATCCTTTTACTAATGAGACTGAAATATTATTTATTACTGCGGATTACGAGCGTGTTGGAGATTATTCACTTTCTATTTACAACGCAAAAGGGCAATTGGTACGAAATTTCGATGGAACAACTCATGGCTTTTGGGTTAAAACGAAAATAGTCTGGGACGGCACGAACGAGCAGGGAAAGCAGGTCGCACCCGGAACATATTTGTATAAACTGGAATATAATGGTAATGCAGTGGTGAGGAAGATGATTAAGCTTCGCTAACGCTTCGCAGAGAAAAGCGAATTCTAAAAGAAAGGGATAGAGAGAGGTTTATCCTGCCGGAATAAGAGGTACTGGTTATAAAGAATAGTCTCTTCTCCACTAGCTGATAAGAATATCTTTTAAAACTCTGCGAAAGGTTCCGCCTATCAGTGGGCGGACAAGCCAAACATTTCGCAAAGATAAAAAAATCTCAATTGAAATTACCCAAGGGTATTTTTCGGGTCAAAATTTACATAAATATTGACACGAGTATTCACTTTTTAAAATCAACAAATGCCAATCCGGAGGTGCTTATGGCAGATATAAAAAAATATAAGTTTGATTTTGATAGTGTGTCCAATCCGGAAGATTATATGTATTTTTATGGTGACGAACTCACGGAGGAACGAACGGATAGAGAAGTAGCATTTCTTGTCGATGAAATGGAAATGAACAAGCCCATGTCTGTGCTTGATGTAGCATGTGGATTTGGCAGACATTCCATAAAACTTGCAGAGCGTGGTCATCATGTTACGGGAATTGATTGCATGGAGGGATTCCTCTCTCTTGCCCGTAAGCAGGCAGAAGAGAAGGGGCTGAAGATCAATTTCATCAAGAAAGATATGCGCAATGTGGAGTTTAATAGCGAGTTCGATCGTGCCATTCTTATGTTCACAGCTTTTGGATATTTTACTGATGAGCAGAACCTTGAGGTGCTGAAAAATATTTCGAGATCATTGGATAAGAATGGGCTGTTCTGTTTTGATACCTTTAACAGAGATGCTTTCCTAAAGAATTTCCTTCCCTATATTGTGCATGAGAAAAATGATGATCTTATGATTGATCGCAACACTTTTGATCCCCAAACAGGACGCTTGATAAACAATCGAATTATTGTCCGTAACGGTAAGCGAAAAGATACACCTTTTGTCATTAGATTGTATGATTATAACGAAATTGAAAGATTACTTGGTGAGGCAGGAATGGAGATTGTGAAGATCTATGGACATTGGGACAAATCACCCTTTACGAAGGATTCAAGGGGAATGAAGATCATCGCAAGAAAGATATAAGATTTCTCATTTATAATAAAAAAACCCCGGACCGAAAGATCCGAGGTTTTCTTTTTTATATATGTGAATGGTTATTTCACGAGTATCATCTTTTTCACTTCATCGAAATTCTGATTTTCGAGTTTGTAGAAGTATATACCGGTTGCCATATCGGAGATGTCGATCTGAGCAGCACCGCCGGTACCCTGCACTGTTTTAACGAATTCACCTTGAATATTGTATATCTTAATAGTAGCGTCTTGATTCATCGCACTGCCCTTAAGATGATATTTGATCACAGTAGAACCTTTGGCTGGATTCGGGAAGTTGCCGAGTATAGCGGTATGATCATAGTATGTATTATCATCAATCCCGACCTGAGGAATACCCGTACCGAATACTTCAAGATATTGGGCAGTAAATGGATTGATCTGGATGAGCACTTCTCCGTCATAGTTCTGTGCATTTTGAGGTGAGAAAGTAAGATCATAGGTCATGCTTCCACCCATATCAATTGAATAATCCAGTACATTTCTGCGTGTAGTAGTACCTGATTCTGCTACGGTGTAACAATCGGGAGTGGATATGTGTCCGCTTAAAGTACCGCTTCCCAGATTGTAGATCGTGAACTGCTTTGTGGAATCATCTCCAACTTCAACCAAACCAAAATCAAGAGAGGTGGGTGTCAGGTAGAATACCGGGAATGGTGAAAGAACAGGAGGGAATGTAATATAATCGATCCATGCACAATCCTGTCCGCCAGTCTGGGAGTTGTCCTTATCATAGATCAATTTGAATGTATGAGTACCAGCGCTTACCGAGAATGATACTTCACCCCAGTTTACCGCACCAGCCCATTGATCTTGCTGTACGCCATCAATATAGAATTGCAGATAATCATATGTATTTTCTGAGGAAACTTTTCTCCAGAATGAGATATCGCCTGCATTAGTGTTTATAGTAAGAGAAAGCTCGGTAGTTGAGTTATTCCCAATAGCGCCGGATTTTGCACAATAGGTTCCTTCATAGGGATTTATCGTGTCGATCGACCAGTCTGCATTTCCACCCATGACCCAGTCATATGCCGTGAAATCACCGGTTTCAAAATCTTCAATCGAAAGTCCGATATATTCATAGAACATTTCTGTGGCACTATAGTTACCACCGGTTACATTGAACTCAAGAGGAATATTCGCACCGTTCGGAGCATTATTTGCAACAGTAATATTGAACACGGCTGACTTGGTCTGACCTGTATCAAAACTACCAAAGTCATAAGAACCAGTATTGATAGTAATAAAGCTATTATTGCACGTGAGGGTTCCGGTTGCATCAGGAGAAGTGGCGTGTCCATCATTGGTCGCGTCCACTATAATGTTAACAGTTTCTCCGGGGTCGAGACAACAATTGTTATTGCCTGTTGCGTCATTGATCGTGAGTGTTCCAACAGAGAAATGAGGAGCATTGATGATGACTCCAAAAGAGGTATCCCATGTTTCTTTTACTCCGGGATCGCCCTCTACATTTACATCGATAAGCACATAATGCTGGTCTTCCACGCTGTTTGAAACACTGAATTCATAAGCATCATCAATAGTAGATGATTGATCAGCTCCGATTGTGCCGAAGTTTTCCGTATTGTCTGAGAAAGAGATATTAGAATCTGTGGTTGTGAGTATTGCGATCACGTTGTCTGCAGCTTGAATGCCAACATTTTTCAACGTTAAGCCAAGTAGAATGTCTTCGCCGTAGTCAATAACTCCATTGTTGTTAGCGCTCGAATCGTTGATTGAATGATTTTCATAGATGATATATGGTCCGGAAGGTGGAATAACATTTACAATAAATTCATAACGATAGTAATTTTGTTTTACAATAGTAACAAGAACATCTGTTCCTGGAAGCTGTGATTCAATAGAAATAGGGGTTGGCATCAAACCATTACCAACGCCTGTGCCAATGATTTCTCCATCAACCGAAAGGCAGATATCAGCTCCGGCATTTGCAGTCACATCAAAAGAAGTGATACCACTTAGGAGAGCAGCATCATGATTTACAGCAAGGGTTTGTGGCATCTCCGAGTACACTGTCAGGAAGGCATCTCCATGATGATGAAAAAGGTAATAGGTTATTTGTTTGTTGCCTGTATTGTAAGGCCAGCTTGAGCCCTCAAGGAAAATTTTGCCCATTGAGTTTCCGAAGCAGGGATATATCCAATCTGCATTTGAGGGACCTGCACCGTAATCCGGCATAAACTGAGGCCACATAGCGTCATACATACCCCAGACATAGGTGTCGTTTACAAAAGAATATGAGGTTTCTGAAGCTGCGATAACACCAAGTGCGCGATGTTCATAACGATGACAAGCTTCTGCAAAACATTCTGAAGATGAGTTAAATTTTCCTGTTAAACAGTTGATAGAGAACACAAACACAAGATCATCATTGTATAAGCCGGCCAAATCGCCAATATCATAGTCAGGTTCACCCCATCCGGTTACACCGCCGTGATCACGATGTTGTAGCATAAAAGCGCCACTGTTAATAGCATTGTTGATCTGTGTTGCATTTCCACCGGTCCAGCCGCCAAGTGTAGAAGGATCAGCAGGAATATAGCCCAGACCACTTGGTCCGAAGTAATTAACAACAGTACTTGTATTAGTAGCTGTTGACCAGATTCCTGCATTTGGATTACCGTCGTAGATGTCATTGATTCGTTCCTGTTGTTTTCCAAGTTCGTTAGACCAGAAACCACCAACGGATTCCGAACAGATCTGGAACCAGCGTGTTGTTTGCCATCCACAGCAAGTTATTGGATGGTCATAATAGTTTTGATTTGTAGGAGGGCTTGTTTCATTATCCAAAAATTTAGTGATCGTTATTTCAAGCTCAGATTCATTGCGGGCTGTAATACGCGCAAAATGCATTTCTGGCATATCATCGCCATCAACGTCAGCATAAATGTTGTCAGAAACACAACCGCCAAATGGAGGTGATATAATACCAGTACCTGTGGCACCGCCTGTGCCATAGTCAGCCAGCAATAACGCTGCTGCAGGAACAGGATCCCAAGTGTTGTAAGCGTTATTGAAATAAGTTTCGATGGCTGAGGTGGTATTTCCACCGATCTCAGAAAGGCTCACAACCTTTGTGAGAATACCCTGCTTTTGGCGGAAATTTTTAATTGAGTCCGCCCATGCTATAAAATCTGCATTGTCAGGAACGACGATGAGATAATCGCATCCATCATCCTTTGAAGACGTGTAAGAATAATCTTTTTCAGGAATTGATTCATAGTTGAGAATTACTTGTCTGTACACAGGATCCCACCATTTACTACGAAGTCTGTCTTCACCGAATTGACCGTTGCCACCGACGAAATTCAAATCGATCTGAATATCACGATACACGATCATTTCTTTGGTTATAGGATTATACTGGAATGGTGTAATGCCAATAATTACAACATCAACGCCACGAATTTGTCTTACTTCAGAAATCACAACCGGCTCTGCAGGATAGAATTCATTTATTGAGAAAATCTGCATATCCTTATTGTAATCAAGAGGTCCATCCTCAGTATCAAGAGGAATGCGGGGAGCAGGGGCGATATCCATATTAGGCACAATTTCAGTACGATAATTAACAATATCAAAAGTAACGAATGCGCCTTCCGGAATTGCAATGTATCTGCTCATGCCGGGAAGGTCCGGTGCGCCTTCATTATTTGGAAGGAAAACTCCGGGAATGTGAATGCTTTGGAGAGTTTCACCATCAATTTCCTTATCAGAAGTAAAATACTCCTGAACGGAAAAATTCAGTGAGAGGTCAGAGGAATTTTGCCGTAAGATGCTGAATCCATGATTTCCCCAACTGTTATTATATTGCTTTGCATATGCAATTGAGGAGAAAAGTACGAGACAAAAAACCATCAAAAGTGTAATCTTTTTCATCAAGATCCTCCATTGATTTGATTAGATTTTTTTAGTTTTCATTTTTATTCAAAAATTTTTGATTAAAAGATCAAAAGCACAAAACTATGTCAAGTTTATATGAGAAATAATAATATGTTAGTGAAAACGAAATGAATGTAAACATAAATTTACCACGGACTTGTGATGTCATATAGACCTGCATGAAAGATGTTGTTTTCAGAAAATATAAAATATATGTAATATCGTCCTGCTTCAAATGGAACTTGTTTAACATTGCCAGTACCTTCTTGAGTCAGGAAGTAATATCCGGATTCTCTGGCATCCTGTAGTAGCCAAAAAAGTCCATAATTGCCGGTTGGAATTGCTTTGAAATTTGTCATCTCTTGAGGACTGAAATCATCAATAAATGCGACAGAGTTGAACTCCCAGCTTTCTCCGATCTTCATTACTTTGAGTTTTTTCTCAGTACCATTCAACATAGATATCTTGGGATTAAAACCAGAATCATCATCGAGAATGTAATAACTTATCTCACCATTCTGCTGCGCAATTATTGCGTGGATTTTTCCACCTTCAACGGAGCATCGGTAGGGAATATTTTCATCATTCTTCCAGCGCATCCATTCTGTTTCCGAAGAGGGTTTATAATAAAGAAAATTTTCTTCAAGATCAGTTGTGTTGAGCAGGTGGGAAGTTTCATGGGGGGGAAGATTTGTCATGGTGAAAACCGGTCTGGATGGTTCTCCGAGACGCACATCAAAGGGTTCATCACGCAGATTTACAAAGAATATCTTCGCATCCTTTATCCATAGTATGATGGAAGAAAGAAAATAATCATCTGTGTAATAATGAGTTGCACAGTATTCTCTCAATTCCTCAGTCGATGAAATTGTTGTATCTGCAACATTAACTTCGCGGGAAGTCATGGTGTTTTTGGTCAGATTAATATTAAAGCAGTAATAATTTACTTCATCACCACCGGATCCGAGAGGTCGTGCGTAGATATATTTGTTCGCACCAATGTTTGTGATATAACCGATATAATAGGGGTCGCCGAGGTAATCTTCATTGTATGTAAGTATCTTTATGAAATATGAATAAGGATCGTTTTCAATAAATTCTATTTTTTGAACATCATAATCGTCGCTGGTTTCCCAGATGCCAAGAAGGTTTCTGTCGATTGGAACAGTACCAAGATTACCGAGCGGATATTTCGCGGCTGACGGACAGCCAAGAAGCATCAAAGATAATAATAAAATCGAACCAATCACTATAAATTTTTGCATATAATTAATGATATCCTCTTCTTTAAAGAGAAGATTTTCAATAGTAAATTCGTCAAGTTTCGTGTAATTTCTGTGGGATTTTATTCTGAAATATTTAATGCGAAGTTTTCAAAAAGTAAATCTGCCACAGGTCTTTATCAGAATACTGAAGTAATGGTTTCAGTGCAACCATGCCGGTTTTACCGATCGTTTTCTCGAGATATTCCATCTCAGAAAATTTTTCTTTTATTGAGTGATCTGTAAGAATTTCACGCGTTGTTTACACTTTTAGGGAAGAAATAGGATATTAATTTCTCAATTGGAGTCAAGCCGTCAATACTTTTATGAGGTTTGACTAAATTATAATAAATATTAAACTAAATTTCAACTAGTTGAATATACTTGAAATCAAGAGGTTAGAAATATGTCTGCTGCATTATTTGGGTTTAATGAGAATACGAATAAACTCATCAGACAATATTTTCCTAAAAAAATGTCTTTTGTTGACATTAAAGATGATGAAATACAAATCGTTGAAAATAAATTGAATGATCGACCAAAAAAATTATTAAAACATAAAACACCTTACGAAGTATTTTATGAGTATTCAAATAAATAATGAGTGTTGCACTTATTACTTGAATATAAGTCATATAAAAAAGAAAATATGAAAAAGAAATCAAATTCAGTTTTAGTTATTGTTCCAGCATATAATGAATCTCAAAATATTGTAAATGTAATCAAGTGTTTGAAAAAGGAAAATTCAGATTGGGATATTATTGTAATTAATGATGGCTCGATCGATAACACAGGAGAACTTGCAGAATCAACCGGAAAAGCATTTGTGATAAATTTTCCCCACAAACTTGGGATCGGAAGTAGCGTTCAAACTGGTTTTAAGTTTGCAGAGGAATATAATTATGATATAGCTATCCAATTTGATGGAGACGGGCAACATAAAGCATGTGAAATTAATAGGTTATTAGAAATTATCGAAAAGCATGAAGCAGATGTAGCAATCGGTTCTCGTTTTTATAAGAAACCTTTTATTTTCAAAACTACTGTTTTGCGTTATATTGGAATAAGAATATTTGAAATAGTAAATTCCATTTTAATTAAACAAAAGATTACAGATAATACTTCTGGTTTTCGTGCTTACAATCAAAAAGCAATAAATTTTCTTGCTGAATATTATCCTTCGGATTATCCGGAGCCGGAAGCAGTTATTTTATTAGGGAAAAACGGTTTCAGAATAAAAGAAGTTTATACTGAAATGCAACAACGACAGGGTGGGATTTCCTCCATATCCGGGTTTAAAACAGTTTATTATATGATAAAAGTTTTGCTTTCGGTTTTTTTAACTTTTACACGTCCCAAAATAAATAAGAATGTACAAAAAAATATTATTTAAATATTTAGAAAAAGGAAATAACTATGAATAATGTTTTCAATGCTAATAGAATACAATATATTGCAGTAGCTTGTAGTATTATTCTTTTGATCATTATCTTTGAATTAACACGCAAAAAAAAAATAAGAGAAGAATATTCAATACTTTGGTTAGTTTCTTGTTTTATTTTTCTCATATTTTCTATCTGGAGAGAAGGATTAGATTTTTTTGCAAATGTTGTTGGAATTGAGTATCCGCCTTCAGCTTTATTTTTGATTTTTGTTTTAGCAATCTTTTTGATATTGATTCAGTTTTCCATAATTATCTCGAAGCTGACAGAACAGAATAAAAATCTTACTCAAGAAATTGGTTTATTGAAATTGGAAATAACTGAGATTAAGAAAAAAATGGGAAAAGTAAATTTCAGAAAATGAAAAAAGACTTGTTAGTAACATTAGCTGATAAGAATTATATTGATCAGGCAAAACAACTTTTTTCCAGTGTTTACTGGAATGCGGGTTGGAAAGGGGATTATATGCTTTTAGCTCATGAAATCCCCGATGAAAAACTGATGTGGTTTGGAGAGAAAGGGATATTAATCAAGAAATGTGATTCTCATTTAACTTATGACTTTGGAAGACCTTCTGCACCTTTAAGTAAATTTTACATCTTTACTACAGAATTTAAAAAATGGAGTAATATCGCATATTTGGATAGTGATATTATTGTAAGAGCTTCAATAGATAATTTAACAAAAGTCAATAATTTTGCTGCAGTTCCAGACTTTGGTAAACCTAAACTGTCTGATCAATTATTTGGAATAATAAAAAGGGATAAAAAAATTTATGATGAACTTTCAGAAATATATGATTATCGTGAACCTTCATTTAATACTGGTGTGCTTGCTTTTAATACAGATGTAATTAAAAAAGATACATTTGATTGCTTAAACAAATTAGCTGGTAAGTATTATCAACATGGTCTTGTTGACCAGCCTATACTAAATTTGTATTTTTGTAAGCAGTGGGAGAGATTGTCTTATGTGTTTAATGTTCAAGTAGATTTTATTACTCAAGCTTATAAACCGAAAAATGTTGATGGGGCTATTATTCATTTTACTTGTAAAGCAAAACCCTGGGCATCAAGAAAATATTATGATGAATGGAAACATAATCTGGATCTAGCAGATAAGATTGATCTAAGTGAAATTCCTCCTGCTAAAAAAAAATGGACACAAAATGAGATTAAGAAATATAATTTTTCTATTCATGTGAAAAATATTTTTTATTTATTAGATAAACAAATCGGTCGAGTAGGAATATTTCTTAAATCTCATTTCCCCAGTCTATATAAAAAACTAAAGAAAATGATTTATTAATTTTTTTAAAATGAGTGAGTTTTAATCAATTTAATATGAAAAATCCAAAAGTTTCAGTAATAATCCCGGTTTATAACGGACAAAGAACATTAAGACTGTGTTTAGGCTCTATATTAGATCAAACTTATAAAAATTATGAAGTTATTGTTGTTGATAATAATTCTACTGATAATACTAAGAATATAATAAAAGAGTTTCAAACTAAAAACAAGATAATAAAATATGCATTTGAAAAAGAGCAGAAAATAGGAGCTGCTAGAAATACAGGCGAAAAATTAGTAAAAGGCAGTATTGTAGTTATGACTGATTCAGATTGTATAGTTTACCCTGACTGGATAGAAAATATAATCGAACCTATCATAAATAAAGAATATGCTGCTGTGCAAGGTTTTGAAGAAAATATGAATAATAACTTCTGGGGCAAAAATATCCAAAAGCAAAATGAACGAAGAATCAGGTATTTAGAAAAAGCAAAAGATGCAATAGGAATGATTGACACAAAAAACTTTGCTATATCTATGGAGGTATTGAAAATTATTGGGTTTACAGACAGGAAATATAATGGAAATGATACGGATCTCTCTATAAGATTCCAAATGCAGAACTTGAAATTAAAATTCCTCTCTAATATTAAAGTAAAGCATTTTAATCCATTCTCATGCAAAGATATTATGAAAAGATATTTTAATCGTGCTGCTGAGTGTGCAAAGATATCAAAAGATCATAAGCACTATCTAAAGCATACTTCTTTCCTTAAACAAACAAACCAGACTGTATGGACTTTCTGTAAATTCTTTCCTGGTTTATTAAAAACACTCTTAATCTATGGTCCTGGTTATACATACTTTGATTTTATAACAGGAATCTCATGGCGTGCTGGTCTGCTTTACGAAAAGCTGAACTCTAAGAAAAATGAAAAAAGTATTCAATGAAAGATTAAAAAAGATCTTCTTGAGTAATTATTTTAGATTGTGATAAGAAATATGAAAAAAGTATTAATTACTGGTATAACCGGACAAGATGGTCCATATAATAGATTTATTTTTTAAGGAAAAGCTTATTAGTTGGCAAAAGCGGAGCACTCTACAAAAAGAGTAAGGATGGGAATATAGCACCAGAAATTATGTTAGAGAAAGTTGAAGAGATAATAGAATGAAGATATTACATGTAGCTGTTTTTTCACCAATTTCTACTAATATATGGCAAGCAGATGCGTTTGAAGAATTGGGACACGAAGTAGTTAGATATGATTTTAGACAAAGAGCATGTGAGTTAGAGGGTAGAATTAGAAATGTAAATCCCAAAAGAGACGAAGAATTGATTGACCTTTGCAAAACAGAAAAACCTGACATGGTTCTTTATAGTAAATGTAATCAAATGGATATAAGAGTAGTTGAGGAACATAACAAAAC
Source organism: Candidatus Cloacimonadota bacterium (assembly GCA_030613025.1). GTDB lineage: Bacteria > Cloacimonadota > Cloacimonadia > JGIOTU-2 > JGIOTU-2 > Celaenobacter. The sequence goes on along the minus strand of JAUWMT010000037.1, from coordinate 14,336 downwards.
AGGTGCTACTACTATATTGTGGTTTATGGATACTAAAACATATATTAATAAAGAATTGATTTTAAAAATGAAAGAATGTGATTATATTTTTTGTTCCAGTTGGGATGGGATTAATACTGCAAAAAAACACAACGAAAATGTTTTTAGACTACAAGGTGGACACAACCCTGAAGTACACTATCCAATGAGTGTTCCAAAAATAAGAGATGTGGCATTTATTGGTTGGATGTATGGTCTTAGAAATAGATATAGAAGATTTGTTGAATTCGATGTGATCAATGGAGTATATAATGAAGACCATTCCAGAACTGTATCTGAAACTAAAATAAATTTAAGTTTTTCTGAAGGTAACGGAATCTCGAACAGAATTTATAAGATATTGGCAGCAAAAGGTTTTGTTCTTACGAATCCTTGGCATAGAATGGAAGAAGATTTTACAGCTGGTAAAGATTTTCAAATATTTAGAAATCCTAATGAGTTGAAGCATTGGATAAAATATTATCTTGAAAACGAAGAAGAGCGGGAAGAAATAGCTGAGCATGGATATAAAACAGTACAAAAGTATGATAATATAAACTATGCTCGTAGAATAGTCGATGTAGTAAATGGATAGACAGTGCCATTTTTGCATAGAAAGTAAGTTATCTACTTTTGGACACATACTTTTCTTTTTTGACTAAATTAGTTTCGAAAAATGTCCCTTGTCATCTTGGCACAGAGAGGTTACCTGATTTTTTATATGGGTGTTTTTTATTGACAATGAAATTAAATATTTGCAAAATAAATATATTATTGGTTCTATAAACAGATTGTACATAATTCCGAAAAAAGAAAGATATGTAAATTTTATCAGAATAATGTATGTTAGGCATTCATTTAATACCTAGGAGATTATGAAAATCTTATTTATTCGTCAAATTCTAATGTTATTTTATCAACAAAAGAGACGACTTTATTACCACTGGAGGTCTAAAGAGTTTTATTATCATTTCTATTCAACGTTTAGCAGTGCGTTCGGTGTCCTTGTAAATAAGAGAGAGCTACCTCTAATTATTTCATTAACGACTATCCCCGAGCGAATTCATAAGGTGTATTTGTGTATTGAAACACTGCTAAGGCAATCGACGAAACCAGATTATATTATTCTATGGTTGTCTGAAACTATCAGCAAAGATATTATTCCAGAGAGTCTTAAGAGGTTAAAAAGCAGAGGGCTTCAAATTAGGTTTTGCAGGGATATTGGTCCCCATACGAAACTCATATACACATTAAAGGAAAATCCACAGGATATTATCATAACCGCTGATGATGATGTGTTCTATCCAAGGAATTGGTTGGAGCAACTTTATGAAGCTTATCAGAAAGAACCACAATACATACACTGTCACAGGGGGCATTTAATGACGTGCAAATCTAACGGAAAGCTTAGGAAGTATAAAGATTGGGATAGGTTCGCCCCAGGCATAGCAGGTCCCTCTCTTCTTCTTTTCCCGACAGGATGTGCTGGAGTTTTGTATCCTCCCGGTTCTTTATGTCGTGAAGTGTTTAATGATGAAATCTTTATGCGAATATGCCCAACCGGTGACGACATATGGTTCAAAGCCATGTCCTTACTAAATGGGGTGGCTTGTAAAAAGGTAGCTCCTTTTTCTAAGGAATTCATGATAATTAAGAGTACTCAAGTAAAAGCTTTATATAAATTGAATGTCATGCAAAAGAAAAATGATGAACAAATCCAAGCAACCTTCGAGCATTATGACTTGTATCGTTCACTTTGTGCGTCTAGCAAAACATTCAAGCGGAAGGCTAACACCTCTGCTGAATTCATTCGTTCGGAATCATTAAATCCAAATGAAAAAAAATGAATGTATTTCTATAATATTTTAGATTATGGTTTTTCCAGTTCCCAGCAGCTTTTGTGCATTATCCATTGTAAGGATTGAAAATATGGAACAATAGCTACATATTGGATTGGTGAAGCAATTGTATAAACTGGTAAAATAATTTGAATACTGTTTTTTAATCAACAATTCGAATTCTTGTTTATTCCAAATATGTATTTCATGTTGAGGATTGATTTTTTGAAAAATGTTGTTCAAATCTTTTTTTATTGACTAATATTTTTATAATTATATTTATATTTTATTGATAGTTTCATAAAAGTATAGGGCAAAACAGGATATAGAATAGGTATGAAAGTTAAAATGCATAAACATTTTGTAAATGTAATTTGGGTATATTTTGCCACCTTTTTGGTTATTCCAATTACTTATGCGATAAGAGTCATTTATGCACAAAACCTTTCTTTAGAAGATTTTGGGATATTTTATGGTTTATTTGGATTTTTTGTTTTTTTTGGTTTTTTTCGTGATTGGGGAATGAACAGTGCTGTTATTTATTTTGCAAATAAATATCATGCAGAAAAACGCTATGACAAGATAAAAACATTATTTTGGTTCAACCAGGTTATACAGTTTGGTCTTTCAGTAATTATTGGATTAATTCTTTTCTTGTTCAAAGAATTTATTTTTTCTGCTTTTTATCCATTAGAACAGAACGTTTCAAGTATATTTTCAATATTCATTCTTTATTGGATTATATTTACGATTTATTCGACAAACTCAATTTTCTTAACGATTTTTCAAAATCAAAAGGCAAATGCTTTTTTAAATATATTATTTTTTTCTGTAATACTTATAATCTCAATGTTATCTATTTTTTTAAAGATTGAAAACTACATAATTCCTTCGCTGGCTTATTTGATAAGCACTATTACGATTGTATTAATTTCGCTATTTTATATTTTAATTCATTATAAAAAAATATTACTTTTACCGGCTTTTTATAAAAGTAAAGATCTTTTTAAAGAGGTTTTTCAATATTCGAATTCCATAATAATAGCTGGAGTGGCTGGCACTTTATTTCTTTCAACTGATAAAATAATTATTCAATATTTTGAAGCTTCGGAAATGGTAGCAATATACTCAGTTGCGTTTTCTACAGCTCTGTTATTAACTTTGTTCGTATCCCCAATCCAAAGAGTCATTAGACCAATAATTGCTAATAAGTGGCACATCAAAGAAATCAAAACTATTGAAAATATAATGTCTTCTATTCTTAATAATTATTTGTTGTTTATTCTGCCATTAGTTTTATCATTTTTTGTTTTTGCAGATAATTTTATTTTGGCTGTTTATGGTAAGGAATTTATAGGGGCTTCATTGATTATCAGAATATTAGCTTTTGGTGTTTTAATCATGACAATTAATTCCTCTATTAGCATAATATTGAGTTCTACAGGTAAACCTAAGGTTTTTAGTAAGATTGTTGTCATTACAGGAATTTGCAATGTAATCTTAAGTATTATACTAATAAATGTTTGGGGAATTATCGGAGTAGCAATTGCCACATTATTTTCCAGTCTATTGAAACTTATTATGCTCATAACTTCTGTGAAAAAGTATATATTATTAAAAATTAATTTAGTTAATAATCTAAAAATTATTTTCTCATCTCTTATTTTTCTGATAATTAGTTTAATATTAAAAAATACAATTTACCATGTTTATACAAGCATTGTGATTATTAATTTCCTAATTAACTGTGCGATTATATTTGGTTTATCTACTTCAGTGTATTTCCTGTGTTTAGTATTTTTAAAAGTTATCAATTCAGAAAAGATTATGTATTTATACGAGTTACTTTTTGAAAGAAAAATAATAAAGTGAAGAAAAAAAGAAAAAATCCCAAACAAGTAACAAAAAAGACATTCAACTTTACTCTTTTAGCTTTTCTGATTATTGCAATAATAAGTATTTTGATTTATTCAAATAGCTTTGATTGTGAGTTCCAATTTGATGATGAAAGCAATATTTCCGAACAGATCGTAATAAAGAAATTGAGTAATTTTACCGACCTTTCCATTTGGCAAAATATAAATTTCAGACCTTTAGCAATGTTCACATTTGCTATTAACTATCATTTTCATAAGTTAGATGTAAATGGATATCATGTGGGAAATTTGATTGTACATATTATAATGGGTTGGTTTGTATTTTTATTAATAAATCTAATTTTTTCATTACAATCAATAAAATCTGATTCATTTGCAGAAGATAAAAAGTATTTAGCTTTATTTGCAGCTTTGATATGTGTTGCTCATCCCATCCAAACACAAGCAGTTACCTATATTGTACAACGAATGACATCTTTAGCAGCAATGTTCTATATTATTTCAATTTTCCTTTACGCAAAAGGAAGAATAATCCATATCAAAAAAGGTTTGAAGTTGAATGCACTGATATTATACATTGGAGCTTTATTATCAGGAGTTTTTGCGTTGTTATCCAAACAAAATGCTGTAACCTTTCCTTTGTCAATGTTGTTATTTGAATTATTCTTTATACGTAATAAAGAAAACAAACTATTTAAGAAATATATAATTATCTCCTTTTCAGTTTTGCTTTTTGTTTTTCTGGCTATTGTTTTCTCCGGTAATTTACATAAAGAAACAGAACAGATATCAAGAATTAATTACTTGATCACGCAATTTAGAGTAACAGTAAAGTACATTCAGCTATTATTATTACCGGTCCAACAAAATCTTGATTATAATTTTTATGCATCTAACACGTTTTGGAGTTTGAAAGAAATTGGAAGTTTTTTGATAATCCTGAGTTTATTAATTTCAGGAGTATTATTATTTAGAAAACAAAGAGTACTTTCATTTGGAATTTTCTGGTTTTTTCTTACATTATCATTGGAATCCAGCATTTTTCCAATTAGTGGGATAATTTACGAACACCGCCTCTATTTACCAATGGTTGGTTTTAGTCTTTGTTTGATCACCATAATTTGGCGTTTATTTTCTTATAAGAGAAAATCTATAATGTTCATTTTATTAATGATAATTATTTTTTCTTATGGATATGCCACTTTTAATCGTAATAAAGTTTGGAAAACAAGATATACTCTTTGGTCTGATGTAGTAAAGAAATCACCAAATAAAGCCAGACCAAATTATAATCTTGGGAATGTGTGGACTCGAAAAGGAAAACACAATGTTGCAATAAAATATTATGATAGAGCTGTTAAAACCAAACCGGATTTTGTGGATGCGTTAAACAACCTCGGGAATGCGTGGAACAGTAAGGGTAATATTGATAAAGCAATTGAATATTACAACAAAGTATTGGAAGTTAATCCCAATTACACTCAAGCATTAAATAATCTCGGTGTTATTTCGTCTAATAAGGGAGAACTCGATAAAGCAAAAGAATATTACGAAAAGGTCTTGGAGATTAAACCTTTTGATGCAGAAGTGATAAATAATTTGGGAATTGTTTGGGCGCGTAAAAGGGAATTTGATAAAGCAATAGATTGTTTTAAGAAAGCATTAGAAATCAAACCTGATTACCCAAATGCAAAAAAAAATCTTAAGATTGCATCGCAAGAGAAAAAGCAGTTAGAGTAGATAATATGGATTTTTCGAAGTAGGATAAATCATAAATTACAATGAAAATACTATTTGTTCTCGATAATTATGTACCATATGTTGGTGGTGCTGAAACCATGTTTCAACATCTTGCTGAGGGATTGGTAAGACAGGGACATCAAGTAAAGGTCGTATGTCCTTTGATAATCCAAAATTGTCTAAAAAGGGAGCAAATAAATGGTGTTGATATTTATCGTTGCAAAAGTGGAAGTCGTTATCTTTATACATTGTTGTCTTTGCCAATTGTTTGTCAATTAGCTCGCAGTGCGGATATTATTCATACTACAACTTACAATGCAGCCCCAGTTGCCTGGTTGGTTGCCAAATTACAGAAAAAGAAAATTATAATTACAATTCATGAAATCTTAGGCAAACTCTGGTGGCAGAAGATGAACCTGCTCAGCGCTTTATTTCATTGGCTTTTTGAAAGACTGATTCTCTTTCTATCCTTTGATAAGTTGATAGCAGTTTCCCAATATACCCAAAGCTGTCTTGAACACAGAGGGATTAAAACTCGAAAAATAACAGTTATTTATCATGGTTTAGATAATGATCTTTTCGATTCTCAAAAAGCTGATGTTGTAAAGATTAACAAAAAAATAGGTTTGAGGGACAGTTTTACTTACCTTTTCTTTGGACGACCCGGAATTACGAAAGGATTGGAATATTTAATCCGAGCAGTTCCTCTTATCAAAGAAAAGATAAAAGAATCAAAATTGATTCTAATCCTTGGTTCCGAGCCACATAATCGCTTTAAAATGATAAAACAATTAATTCTGAAATCAGGAATTTCTCAAGAGATTATTATCTTAGATTCTGTTCCACGCAAAGAGCTACCAGATTATCTCGCTGCTGCAAATTGTGTAGTTATTCCTTCTCTTAGTGAAGGTTTTGGTTTTAGTGCAGCAGAGAGTTGTGCTATGAACCGACCTGTAGTTGTTAGTAAAGTAGGAGCTTTACCTGAAGTGGTTTCAGGTAGAGTTGTTTGGGTTAAACCTAAAGATAGTCAATCTATTGCTGAAGGTGTATTCAAAGTTTTCCAAAAGAAATGGCAAAAAATTACTCCAAAGAAATTTTCTTGGGAGAAATCAATTACTAATTATCTAAAACTATATCAGAAATTATGCGAATAGTAATTATTGCGGATCCAATCGACGAGCAGTATGCCGGTGTATATTATTACACGAAGCATCTAATCGAAGCTTTAATAAAAATTGATAAAGAAAATGAGTATATCTTCATCCATACACGACCAAATGATTTTTTTACCGGTCAGAAAGAGGTGATTATTCCCAATTATCGCTGGCTACCTGGCTGGATGATTTTGCGTAAGTTTTTATTTATCTCTTTTGCTTTAAGAAAGATAAAGCCGGATGTTGTTCTTGAACCGGCTCATATTGGTCCTTTTAGTTTTTTGTATAAATGTAAAAAGGTAGTAACAATCCATGATCTTACACCTGTTTTATTTCCGATATATCATATCAAAATAAGTAGTTTTATTCATAAATTGGTTTTACCTATTATTTTACGTAATGCAGATGGTATTCTTGTTCCCTCAGAATGTACAAAGAGAGATATTGAAAGATTGTATCAACCTGAGATTCCCATTCAAGTTACTTATGAAGCGGTTACTGCAGATTTTCAGCCGTCATCGAAAAAGCAGGTCAGAGAGGTTAAATATAAATTTGGAATTGAGAAACCTTACATACTTTCAGTGGGAACACTCGAGCCTCGCAAGAACCTGATAACTTTGCTTAAAGCTTATAAGATTCTTAGGGAAAAAGGTTATGATTATCAACTTGTTATCGTTGGGAAAAAAGGATGGTATTTTAAGAAATTTTTAGGAGAAATCGAGAGTTTTGGAAAAGATATTATCATCACAGGTTATGTTTCAAGAAGCGAACTTCCATCTCTTTATACAGGGGCAGAAGTGATGGTGTTTCCAAGTTTGTATGAAGGATTCGGATTACCGCCTCTTGAGGCAATGCAGTGTGGTTGTCCTGTAATTTGTTCAAATACTTCAAGCTTACCTGAGATTTGTGGAAAAGTAGCAATACTTATTGATCCAAATGTGCCTGAAGACTTACAGATAGCTTTACAGAAAGTGCTGACAGATGATAATATTCGGTCGAACATGAGACACGAGGGAATAAAACAAGCAGGTAAGTTTTCGTGGGAAAAGTGTGCTAGAGAAACACTTAAGTTCTTAAAGCTTTTGTACAATCAAAAAATCATTAAATGATATTGTTTGATTTAAATTTCTGTTCCGGAATTTATTTCTATAAGTTAAATTTCAAAGGAAATTCTAAAATAATTAACAAAATCCTACTTGGGTTGTATTTTGGTTGGGGTGGAAGGAGTTGAACCCTCACATACGGAACCAGAATCCGCTGTCATCAGAATTGAACATTGATACGAGTACGATATTAAACATCTCCTTCTCATTAAAATCATCAGAGGGAACGGCATTTACCTGCTCCTGCGGCATTGCCATAAATACTTTTTGGAAATCCTCGCTGAAGCCCTTTTTTAAATTCATCACTTTCAAAAAAATTCTTCATCTCTTCGGGGGTATTAAAGGATTGACATAGAGGTAGAATATTTTGAAAATCTTGTGAAAAAAGTACAATCCGCTGGAAGTTCGACATGAACGGAATGATGATATCCTGAAAGTCAGAACTCAAGACAGCTTTTCTGAAATTTTCATCCCTTATGAGATTCTGGAATTCTACACTTTGCACAATATCATTGACTTCAGAATTGTCCATAACGATCTCTTCAATGGTGATCTGCTCACCGATATCACGTTTTCCTTTCTCGATGCCAACCAGCGTTCCAGTTAAATTTATTTAAGATGGGGGCGGATAAAAAAATGAGAAATAGACAACAATAATGACTACAACGACAGCGAGGACGACAAATAAAGCGGTACGATTCTTTTGTTTCATGCTACCTCCATGATAATTTTATTGCCATTAAATCTTATGACTTTTCAATCTGGTTTCAAGCATTATTTGTCAATTAATATAAATCGAAAATATCATACAGGAGATGAAAATGAGATTCAAATATCTTCTTTTTGACGCAGATGGCACGTTGTATGATTACGAGCATGCTGAATTGAGGGCTTTCAGGAACACAATGCAGAACTTTGGGATTGATAAGGATATTGATTTGCTTCATACTTCTTATAAAGAGGTAAATTATGCAATATGGAGAGATTTTGAGGAGCATAAGATTACTGCTAAAGAACTTCGCGAAGAGCGTTTTAGAAGATTCCTTTCCAAAGAGCAGTTACTTCATGATTGTAAAAAAATGAGCAAAATATACATAGATCATATTTCGAAAAGTACGGCACTTCTTGATGGTGCAATAGAGATCATTGAATATATTGGCAGTAAATATTCAGTAAGTCTTATCACAAACGGACTGGCAGATGTGCAGTACTCTCGAATTAGAAATTCTGAGTTTAAAGATTCCTTTGAGCACATTTTTATTTCTGAAGAGATCGGGTTTCCCAAACCCATGAAAGAGATATTCGAGCATGTGTTTAAGACTCTTGGCTATCCTGAAAAAGAAGAAGTGCTTATTGTGGGTGATAGTTTTCGTTCTGATATAGTTGGTGGTAAAAATTATGGTATTCCAACCTGCTGGTTCAATCCGAAAAATCTAACTAATGAGAATGGATTTGAGCCGGATTATGAGATACAGAAATTACTGGAACTGAGAGCTATTTTATAAGAGTAATTGAGGTTTCGCAGTATTAATGAAAAATCAGTCAGGAAACTGGTCTATTCCCTTTGCCAAGCCCCAGCCTGGTAAAGCAAAATGGTGGAGAAGAAGGGACTCGAACCCTCGACCGCAGCATTGCGAACGCTGTGCTCTCCCAACTGAGCTACTTCCCCACATTATTTTGGTGTTGTATTTCTTTGTGGTGATTCCTGATGTCAATAAACAGATTTTGAATTTAGCATTATGCCTTCAGTTTCTCAACCAATTGCTCTTTTGTATCCCAAAGTTTTTTAGAAAGCGAAACATGATAAAAATGCGGATTCACAAAACGTTTCACACCAGGATCGAGCCGATCTATATCCTTCATTCGAGTTTTCCGTATTTCCTCTAATGTGGGCAGTTCATACACAAGTTTTCCATCTTTCAGGATATCAATATGCAGTTCTTCAAGCTCGGAAATTTCATTTCTCAGAAGAGTTCGTTTCTTTGAATGTTCAATAGGATGAAGCAGGGTGATCTGATCACGGTTTCGAAGGTCTTCATCGTGCATTGCGATCAGGTCTGCAGTAGCTTTTCCGCGAACATCATAGATGCGCCAGATCTTTTTGTGCCCGGGATTGAGTATTTTTTCTTTTGCGCCGGAGATCTTCATCGCAGGAAATAACTCGCCGTTTTTCTCAATAGCAACAAGTTTATACACACCATCCAGTGCCGAAGCTCCCTCAGAAGTGATCAGCCCGGTTCCCACTCCAAAAGCCAAACGGTTTATAAGACTATCGGCATCAACACCATTTTGCGAAGCTTCCTCTCTGATCTGGGTCACGATCTGCCAGATGACGAGTTCATCGAGTGCATTGGAAAGTACGATCACAGTATTCTCGAATCCTGCTTTGTTAAGCATCTTTGCAGACTGGATCGCAAGAAAAGCAAGGTCGCCGGAATCGAGACGAATACCAACCGGTTCGTGCCCCTTTCTGCGAAGTTCTTCAAAAACTTTTATGGCATTTGGAATACCGCTCTCCAACGTATCGATCGTATCCACAAGCAACAGGCAATCATCCGGATAGACATCTGCGTATGCCCGGAATGCATCGAGTTCATCATGACCGAGAGCCATAAATGCCTGAACCATGCAATGTGCGTGTGTACCTCTTGGCGGATTGCCCAGCGCATAGGATATGCCTGTATTTGAAGAGTAATCCGCGCCGCCGATGAGTGCTGCTCGAGTTCCTGCGAGCGAGCCAAGCCCCTGAGCTCTTCTCATACCAAATTCGAGGAGCGGTCTTTCTTTACCGGCTACGTGAATTCGTGCAGCTTTTGTGGCGATCAAGGTCTGATAATTCAAGAAATTCAAAAGAGGTGATTCCAGAATTTGTGCCATTGCAAATGGACCTTGTACTGTGGTCAACGGTACATTTGGATGAACAACTCTTCCTTCTGGAATTGCTCGAAGCGAAATGTTGTCATAGTTGCCATACTCAAGAAGATATTGCAAAAAATCTTCATCAAACAACAATTTTCCGCTTTGTCTGGTTTTATGCTTTCTCAGATATTGAATATCCTTTTCCCGAAATCGTGCATCTTTCATCCAATCAAGCAGCCATTCCAGTCCCGCATTGATACAAAATCCGGCTTCATGTTTTCCATAGTCGGGGTTGGCTCTATAAAAATGATCGAACTGAACGGTTTTCTCATGTATGCCCTGTTTGTAAAACATCTGAGCCATTGTAAGCTGGTACATGTCTGTGAACAGGATACCTTCTGCGATCCGACGTTGTGCTCTATTCATCTAAAAATACTCCTAAAACAATATCTTCTTTCAAGATGTTAATAAGATTTATGAAATATATCTGTCAAATTATTAATGAGCTTATTCTAAAAAGGTATGATTAGAAATATGTTAGAAAATGCATCAAATATTTGGAAACTGATCCCAGTTAAATGAATATGGATTTCACGAGATAAATGAATCGGTTGAAAGTTCCTATCTTCTTTTAATGAAAAAAGAAAATGCATTAACCGTTTTATCTGTCCCGTTAAATCTTTCATTATTTAACTGGGAACGGTTTCTCGATTTCTTAAGTTGAACTTTTTAGAGTGGACTCATTAATTGTAAACTCACTATTTCATAAGCAAGCATTTTTTTGTTAAAATAATTTCCCCATTTATTTTAAAATAAAAGAGATATATTCCCGAATTTACTGATCTGTCATTATCATTTTTACAGTTCCAGATGAAAGAGTAATTACCTTCTTTAAGCTCTTTTTGAATAATAGTTTTTACTTTTTGACCGGAAATATTATTAATGTCCAGTTCTACATCACCGGAATTAGAAATATAAAATGTTATTTTTATTTCAGAAGTAAAAGGATTCGGATACTCAGGATAAAGATCCAACATTGGAAATAATTTTATCCTTTTATCTTCTGCAATATCAACTGATAAGTTCCGATACAACTTTATATTCCCGCGCAACTCCTGGGTTATTACTGCTTTATCTTCATTTGAGAAAACAACAAACCAGGCATCCGGAGCTGGAAGAATATAATTAATGGAATCGCCGGAACTGGTATGATGGATTTCAAATGCTTTGAAATTTTTATCCCAAATGTATTTCTTATAATTCTCCTCATTACAAATAAAAAAGTCGATATGACCCGGGGAATTTGATTTCGAGAACCTGTTATCATCATCTAAATTTTCACCATATAAAATTTCATGAGGAACTTCATATTTAACAATGATACGGTATTCCCCAGTCTCTATCACCGGCAAGGTATCTTGTAAAATATCCAACTTTTTTAGAGCTCCCGGCAAGATCACATTCCAGTTATAATAGGAATCGGCCGCGCTATTCGTAATTACAGTGTCCATTTCAGATTGAGGATAATCTCCTAAGGTACTCGTTACTTGTGCAGTATAAGTGCGGCTATCTCCCAGCAAAAACTGTTTTTGACCGGCATGATCGGTCCAGCCGGCGGTTGCTCCCCAGCTAACACAAGGACTACTATCAATTTTTATTCTTGCTCCATCAACCGGATTTCCATTATTATCTGTGACATTGACATTTAAAGTGCAAACCTCTGAATATTTTTCGGTTGTATCCCAAATATAACTATCTCCCCGCCAGTTAAATGCAGCGGCAACATTCCAACCCCAATTTTCATATGTTCCGGGACTATCAATATGAGGACCTACTGGCTCCCACGCAATCCATCTTCTATCCCAAAATTCATTGATCTTATGATTATCACTATACATCACATTAACTATTGTTGGAATCAGCGATGTTCTTGCTGCGGCAGCAGTTAGGTAGGAATATGCGCTGCAGGTGCCGATTAGAAGCTGGTATATACGCATTGGCTGGTCATGATGGGGATGGGATTCAAATGTCATAACATCATTTATCCATTGAGTAATAGCACCTATTGCTCCATTATCAGTTGTGTTCTGCTCATTTTTCCACAATACATTACAAGTATCAAGATATACCTGCAATGGCAAAACAGAAAACTCATTTTGATAAAAGAACAACTCTCTCCAGAATACGCCTTTTGGTGGTTCTGCAGGATCTCCTGAGTCCGGATCAATATAATCAGGAGTTTCCTTATGAAGTTTTGGATGAACAATATACCAGTAGTATATTTCACGGGGAAGTTCAATCTCCTTAATAATTCCCTGTTCCAGAATTTTATATTTTGTTGTTGAATAATAATCTTCTCCTTGATAATCAATAATATCAGCATATTGTAGATAATCATCTACTTTATACAAATATTCCACATTTTCTATCAAAACCTGCGGATTCATTGAGGAACATAATGTTTGAGGTGCGGTATGTGCAACTACAAAGCAAATTTCATCAATATAAGGATATTCTGCATTGATAATAATATCTGCATATATATTTTGAAAGTTTTCATCCAGCTTTAGAAAACTATCTCTTAAATCCATTTGAAGCCAATTGGGAGCGATTGTTACTGCAGTTTCAGCTTTTTCTGTAAGCTTATCTGTAGGTAAAGCCAGTTCCAGATAATTAAAGTTGTCCGCAATTGCAATGAAACATTTCTCACCTGCAGGAATGAGCTTGGAAATAGAGATGGAATCAATTAGCTCCCATTCTGCACTAAGCCCTGAACAAATCAGAGGGAAACATAAAGTTAAAAAACAGATTAGAATTTTTATTTTTCTCATCTTATTCTCTTTTAGAAAGCTATTAAATTTAAACTCATTTTTCTTTTAACTTTTCTTCTTGTACGTTCAAGTTGTAGCTAAAGTTTTACGTGCACTACGACGAGCGAAGCGAGTTTGTGGGCACGTTTGTTATAAACAATCTTCTAATTCATCTTTGTTTATCTCATAAATCCAATAACCTCCGTTTATATTACTATAACATTTTAAAATACCTTTTCTATCAAATTGATAAATAAACGAATTAATAATAATAGGATTCTCTTCTAACTCATTTGCAATATCTTTGCTCAAAAAATGAGATTTACTTTCTAGTGTTCTGATTTTGGTAATCAGCTTCAATCTTACTTTTTCAAAATCTGAGAAATAATTTTGAAGATATGCATAGAAACTATTGGGATTAATAGTAAAACCCATTGGTTGATTAAGCATGTTAATGAAAATTGAAGAAAAAAAGTTTAAATCATTCAAACTTAAAATTATCTCGTTTTTATTTGAGCTCTCAATCCATTCGTGATTATTAATTCTTATCTGTTTAATCTGTATTGCATATTCACATATTTGTTTAAACACAGTAAGTTCATCTTTGCTTAGTTTCTCTTCATCATATGTAAAGGAATCGATTTTTTCCTTTTCTACATAGTTATAATAATCTTTTAAATCCTCTTTTAATTGTTCAAGAATTGATCTATTTAATGTATCGAAGTAATCTGGAATATCAAACCAAAGAATATTCGAAGAAATTTTAAACAACCCAGCTAATCCACCATACATTATGTGTGAGATTTTCACGCGTTGTTTACACTTTTAGGGAAGAAATAGGTTATTAATTTCTCTATTGGAGTCAACCCGTCAATACTTTTATGAGGTTTGACTAAATTATAATAATTTACGAAACGCTTTAATTCATTTTTTCTAT
>JAUWMT010000024.1 GCA_030613025.1 Candidatus Cloacimonadota bacterium | reverse complement strand
CGTAATGCAATGAAGACTGGCTTGGTAACGGAAGACGATAAGACATTGCGTTCCCAAAGTGGGAACAGTTAAATTTGCTTCGCATTTAACGTCCTAAAGCTTTGGGAACGAGAGGAGGATAGTAATGGTTTCCAAATATTTAAAAATTTTTCTAACATATTTCTAATCATACCCTTTTTAGAGTAATCTCAATTATGATTTGCTCAAATCCTTTGTGGATTCCGAGATATCCCATTTGTAAGGAATTTTCTTTAAAATTTTATAATCATACCAGCCGAGAAAACGTCCCCAGATCTCGAGGAATATTGTAAAGACTATCTTCAGGTCTTTCACGGGATTGAGGGACAATTCCTTCATGGTCAGCCCGATGATCAGTCCGGAATTTTGGGACACAACAGTATAATCCTGATTGTCCTGCAGCCACAAATGCCCGGCATAAATTCTTCTGCGCTGCTTGATAAAATCAGATACATTCTCCGGTCCTTTGTTGTGGACGATCGCGTCAGGCACATATTTGAGTTTCAGTCCTTTATGCGTGATTATCGACTCGATGCTCGCTTCATCAACAGGGCTATGCTCAGGGATTTCTTTCACCATATTGCGGAAGGATGCCATCTCACCGATCTTGGGAGATATCAATGCCATCCTGTGATGCAAGTGCCACATCATACACACTGCGAACCCGATAAAACTTTTCGGATTATTGATCGGTTCCGGTCGCCCGCCTGTCATGCCGATGGTTTCATCATAAAAAGGTACTGCCAGTTTTTCGATAGTGTTCTTTGCGGGAATTGTGTCTGCGCTCTCAATAATGAGCACATCGCCTGTCGCTTCTTTGAGGAAAAGATTGATCGCTGAGGATTTTCCTTTACGCTCATTTTGTACGATGAGCTTTATGCGTGGATCTTTCTTCTCGTATTCACGAACAATATCGTCCGTTCTGTCTTTTGATGCGCTGGATACCACAATGATCTCTTTCAGTTCAACTTTTTTCAGAACCTGCTCTTCAACAGCTTGCAGAAGCTGCCTGATATTTTTTTCTTCATTATAGGCAAAAATGCCGAGACTTACGTTAATCATCTTTCTTTTCCCTATGCATAATGGCATCTAAAATGCCATTCACGAATTTCTTTGATTTCTGTCCTGAGAAATCCTCAGCGAGTTCCACCGCTTCATTGATCGCTACTTTTTTCGGAATGTCCGTATATTCTAATTCCATAACTGCAAGGCGGAGGATACTTTTCTCAATAATATTTATCCTGTCAAATGACCATTTTTTTAAGAACCGTTTGATAAGCTCGTCAATTTTCTGTAGGTGCTGATAGGTTTTCTTCACGAGATCGATACAGAAATTCTTATCTTCGAGAGTAAAGGTTACTTCGTTCATGGATATCGATTCGTGGAATTTCTTCTCAAGTAATTGTTCAAAGGCGGATGTCTCTTCAGGGATCTCTTCAAAGTAGAGTCCGTAAAGCATCTGCACTGCGATTTCTCTGGCTTCTCGTCGTTTCATGTCTCACCTTATTAAATATGGGAACGTCCCTGTCAAGTAGATATGTTGTCAATAAAAATAAGGGAAGCATGCATGTATATTCATTCATGATAAGTAACCGGATGAGCTATTTTGTAGAGCCAAGTAAATTTTTAAGTTTTGAATTTTATTTATTCATTAAATTTGACAAGCATATAGCAATTCTCACTAATCTATTCAAAGGAAAAAATATGAAGGCAACGTTCTGTAGTAGGAATAATTTTTACGGAGGACTTACCCCCCCCCCTCCGGCATTGTATAACTTTCTTCTATTATGAGAGTTACATTCTCTCCCACAATTATAATACCGCATATAAGTGCACCTGTAATACATTTCAAAAACTTGGAAAAAACAAATTCATACACTCCCGCCTTGCTATTCTTTATCCCTGGAATAGTGAGGTTATGGAATATGAGAGGTGATATCTACAGAAAGGATTGATTATGAAATTGAGGGATACAGTTTTGGTTGCTCATTTTAATGAGGTAATTTGTTAACTAAAAATGAAATGGAGTTATAACATGAAAAAAATAATTCTTACGACAGGGTTAGTGATATTGACAATTACAATATGTCTTGCTGATACGATAATAGTAGATTGCAATGGTGGCGGAGATTATCTTACGATACAAGCTGGTATTAATGAAGCAAGCGATGGAGATATAGTTCTTGTGAAGGACGGAACCTATACGGGTGCAAACAACATAAATCTTTCCTGGGATGGAACTGAGAAACATTTAATAGTTAGATCTGAGAATGGTCCTGATGATTGTATTATACAGGGAACAGGTACAGAAAAAGCTTTTAATCTAAATGATGCAGAAACTGCTTATCCACAGGATAAGATAATTGGTTTTACGTTATCAAACTTTAGTATTGGTATCTCATGTACTGACAGTCCTGGTTTACTAATTTATGATAATGTAATAATAAATTGTAATAGTCATGGTATATTCATTGATAACTGTGATTATTGTCTCATAACTTACAATGATTTTGATAATTGTAATTGCTACGAGCAATATCGTAATGGCGGAGCTATTTCTATTGATTCACCCGGATTAATATCGTATAACAATATTGAAAACTGTACGTCAACTCAAAATGATGACCATGGAAAAGGTGGTGGTATTTGGGCTACAGATGATGATATAACGATAAGAAATAACACAATTTCATATTGCACTTCAAACGAAGGTGGAGGCATTTATGCATATTCCGCAGTTGTATATGATAATACCATAGAAGATTGTAGTGTTCAAGGTTGGGGTGGTGGTGGAATATACGGTGGCTCATCGATAGAGTGTAACACAATAAGACGTTGTTCTTCTTCTGCAGTACCAGATGAAATAGCATGGGGAGGATATAGTGGAGCTGTATTAGATGGCGAATACATTCATAACAATCTATTCGAAGATAACTCATCACAAAATGGTGGAGCTGTAACTATTAGATGGCAAGAAGGAGCAGAAATAATTGGAAATGAATTTGTTGATAATACGATGGGATGTGGTACTTTAGTATTCTCTGCTGCAAGTGCAATAGCTGTAGAATGTAATAATGTACTAATCAAAGGTAATATTATTAGAGACGGCACAGGTGTCAATGGTGGTGCGATATGTACAGGATACAATGTAACAGATACTGATATTCTCTCTAACACAATTGTGAATAACTCCAGTGAAGCCGGTATCTATTTTTTTTCTACATCCTCTGGAAATAATAACGTTGTCTTTAATAATATAACAGCAAATAATGACGTATGTGGTATAGGTAGTGAGACTCCAGGAGTAATTGAAGTAAGTTATTGCGATTCTTATGATAATGGTTATAATGGATCTATAAATTATAGTGGTGTTATTGTAGGTAATGGTTGCTTAGAAGAAGATCCAAAATTCAACTATCCCAACAGTGATGACTATACATTAATGTGGAGAACCGAAGGTTTTTCCCCTTGTATAGACACAGGTGATCCTGACACATTATACAACGATACTGATGGAACACCCTCGGATATGGGAGCATTTCCTGCAATTAATCACAAATGGGATGATTGGCAATTACCAAAATTAGGTTATGAATGGCGATGGATGTGCTATCCAGCACTTGATATATTGACAAATGAAAAAGACTATGTTGGTGATATGGCTAAATACTTATTGGCTGATATTATGGTACAACCATATACTTACTTGGATACGCTATTCTGGAGAACCGTGGGAGACCCTGGAGATTTACATAAGATTTTCTATGATGATGATTCATGGGAATCAGATGAGCATATTCTAACCAGTAGACAAGGTTACAAATTTAAGATGCTGAACGAAGAACCGATCACGATAGATGTTCCCGGCTTCCTCGAGGAACCCGATACAGAAATACCGCTTGTTGCAGAGGGTAATGAAAACTGGATTGGATATTTCATCGATGAAACACAGGATGTCAATGATGCATTTGAGAACTCTATAGATAACATGTACTTCATTCAAACACAAAATTGGACATACCAGAGAGAAGAACCTGAACCGGAAAGCCCTTGGGTGAGACCTCAAGATAGAAGAGCGCTGAATTATGGTGATTGTGTCGTGGTAAAATGCTTTGAAGATGAAGATTTTGTATGGAGTTATACAGGTGGCGGTGAACCTCCTGAAGAGAGAGGAAAAGCACTGAACTTCGATTATGAAGAAAAAGCTGACTACATACCCATTTATATTGAACTCAACCCTGAAGAACTCCCCATGGAAGTAGCAGTGTATATCGATGATGAATGCAAAGGAGCAGAAATTGTAACTGATGAGGAGATGGACATTCGCGCCTATATGCTTGACGGCACTACAGGTGACATGACATTCGAGATGTACTACGGTGATAAAGCAGGAAATAAAAAAGTGATTGATTACTTCACATATGATCCAAAAGCAATGGAGTTGCATCAAGGTACTGTTCATGTGGAGGAAGTAAAGGATTATTATATGGTCTCTTTCAAAGATGAAGGACATTCTTTTACTCCCACTGATTATAAGCTCATAAACTTCCCGAATCCTGTGAGTAATAGTGTTACCATACGATATTCATTACCGAACACAGAACATATAGAGTTATCTATATATAACTGTAAAGGACAATACATCACCACTTTGAAAGATGACGAACAATCAAGCGGATTTCATACAGTAACGTGGAATGGAAAAGATGAACACGGTAAGAACGCACCAAACGGTGTATATTTCTACAGATTATCTACCTCAGGAAAAGATATTGTGAAAAAGATGCTGTTGATGAGATAGAAAAACTAATACGGGTGCATCACATATGTGGTGCACCCTTTTAAAAGGAGCATAATGACAAAAATAACAGCAATAACAGTAGTGATTGTAATACTCATGAATTGTTACATATTAGCAAATACGATTGTTGTAGATATAGAAGGCACAGGGGATTATACAACGATTCAGGAAGGTATAAATAACACAATTGATGGAGATGTGGTATTAGTATATCCCGGAACATACATTGAGAATGTGAACTTTAATGGACACAGTATTACTTTAGCGAGTTTGGAACTTACAACAGGAAATGATGCATATGTAGATTCCACAATAATTGATGGAAATAGAACGGGCAGTTGTGTAACAGTAATAAATAATGAGGATGCTGTGATAAGAGGATTTACAATAACAAATGGTAGAGGTAATGAATGGCCAAACGAAGACTCTCGGGGGGGGGGGATATTAGCTTCTAATTGGTTTGCGGATGATACAGAATTGGATGTAATTAATTGTATAATCAAAAATAATATTGCTAGGTCAGGAGGAGGTATATTTGTAAGTGGAGCAGCACCAAAGATATTTCCAATAAATTTATCAGGTGTTACAATAAAAAATAATTATTCAGTAGTTGGAGGAGGAATTGATGACCATTTTGCACGACCAAACTTCGATCCAAATAACTTGTGTTCTATTTACAATAATCATGCTGGCTTAGGACAGGATATCTATGCTTATGATTCATGTCATATTCATGTAGTTGTGGATACATTTACTGTAATGGATCCGGAAGGATACTATACGGAATATATCGATAATCAAAATATTGGTAGCTTTACATATAATATCCAACATGCTTGGATGGAAGAAATCAATCATGATCTATACATTGCACCGGATGGTGATGATAATAATAGTGGACTTTCACCGGATGATCCGTTTAAAACAATAGCACTAGCAACTTACAGAATCGCAAGTGACAGTTTGGACCCCAAAACCGTTCATGTAGCAGAAGGCACCTATTCAAAAAGTCTTAATGGGCAGATATTTCCCATTTCAATGAAGAGTAATACTTCTCTTATAGGAGAAAATATTAATACAAAAATTATTCATGATGATGATTTTTATTTAAAAACGATTTATTTCAAAAATATGAAAAAAAATATCAATATTATGAATTTTACTATTAATACAGAATGTACTATTAATAGTGTGATTTATTCCTCAAAGAAAAAAAATAAAAACTTTAAGTTTGAAAATCTGATATTTGAGGATATAGTGTGCGATTATGGAAGTGTTTTTTATATAAATTACTCAGATTCTGTATTATATAAAAATATTTTATTCAATAATATTGAATCCAATGATGTGGCATGTATATTCAATGGGAAATATAATGCAAAGGTAGAAAATTGTGTTTTTTCGAACAACTATTCGCATGGTGTTTTTTCATTTATTTTAAAGATAAATGCACATGAATATGGAATAATAAAAAATTGTATTTTCGATAATAATAGTAATAATAATGCAGATATTACTTTGTTTATACTTAGTTATTTCCAGTTCTGCAATCCTACATTAGAAGTAAAAAATTCAATAATAACCAATAACTCCACGCCATCAGTGTCTGTTATGTCGTGTTCATCTACGGATCCAATTGGAGAAGTTATTATTACAAATAATACTTTTTCTCAGAATGAAGCTCAGAGAGCAACTTTAACTGTAGGTGGGAATGTTGATATTTCTAATAATATCATGTGGGACGACAATACAACTGCTGAGATATTTGTGTGGGATTTATCAAATTATGGGATAATATCAACACTTAATCTTCAATATAATAATATAAAAAACGGAGTAGATGGTGTATGGAATCAAAACAATGCCAACATTGTCAACTGGCTGGAGGGGAATATAAATGAGGATCCACAATTTACAGGCACAGGAGATTTTCCTTATGCGTTATCAGATACTTCTCCTTGCATCGATTCCGGTACACCGGACACAACCGGTTTATATCTTCCGTTGGTGGATCTTGCTGGAAATCCCAGAGTATATGGCGGAAGAATCGATATGGGCGCTTATGAGTGGCAGGGATACAGTGTTGATCCGGATACGAATGTTGTGAATAATTTGTATTATTTCAAGAATTCGCCAAATCCATTCAAGAACGAAACCATGATATCATTTACTTCTCTGGATTACGAAAGAGTCAGGGATTATACTTTATCGATCTATAATTCACGTGGGCAGTTAGTACGTAGATTTTACGGAGAAGATGAGTATTTCTGGGCAATAAATGAAGTAGTATGGGATGGCAAGGATATGAACGGTAATATTACAGCGCCAGGAGTTTATTTTTATTCACTTGAGTATGAGGATACAGCAGTGGTGCGGAAGATGATTCGGCTTCGCTGACGCTTCGCAATTAAAAAATGTAAAATGAAGTAGGGAATTGGAGTGGATTTGAGATCAATGACCGCTCAGATAGACTCTTCTTCCAGCAAACCGGATCATATTGCATTAGAAAAAATGTATTAACATCATCTCAAAAGGAATTTTGAATCCCATTAAATTTGACATAAATTCCAATACATACAAGACTCCAACGCACTATGAAGAAAGATAGTAAGAAGGATCAAATGGAAAAGATTTACGTGTTTGACACGAACGTGGTAATTCACGACCCCTCCGCAATTTATGCATACCCCAAAGACAAGATAGTTATTCCCATTACAGTTATAGAAGAAATCGACCAGTTCAAAAAAGGACTGGATGAAAAGAGCAGAAATGCACGTCAGTTCAGCAGATTTCTTGATGGTTTACGCCAGCAAAATTCACTGGCAAAAGGAGTTAAACTAAAAAACGGCGGCACGCTTCAGGTAGCTCTTGCGCATAAAGTAGATGGAGAAATGGAAGATATTCTTATCACCGATGTGAATGATAATCTGATCCTCGGCACTGCATACAAATTCAAAAAGGACAATCCAGACAAAGAAGTGATCATGGTTTCCAAGGATGCAAATGTGCGCATCAAAGCAGATGCGATCGGATTGAAAGCCATCAATTATGAGACGGAAGCAATCAATTTTGAGGAGCTGTACACTGGTGTGCTGAAAAAAGAAGTCAGCGGTGCTGAAGTTGAAGATTTCAAGAAACAAACTGAAGTGAAAAATACTTTTGGGTTGACCAGTTACAATCAATTTCTGCTGCTCCATGAAAAGGATAAATTTAATCATAATATTATAGCAAGATATTATAAAGATGAGAATGTTGTCCGTCCGCTACAATTCTATAAAAACAAGCCAATCTGGGGAATCAAGGCGCTCAACCCGGAACAGGAAGCAGCTTTCGATATTCTGCTTGATGATTCTGTTAAAATAGTCTCTCTCATCGGTATTGCAGGAACAGGAAAGACTCTCCTTGCACTCGCTGCGGGCTTGCAAAAGGTTATTGAGAAAGAAAAATATAACAAGCTTATTGTGACGCGTCCGATCTTTCCACTCGGCAAAGATATCGGCTATCTGCCAGGTACCAAAAAAGAGAAATACAATCCCTGGATGCAGCCCATTTATGATAATATGGAAATCCTTCTTCAAAGCAGAGAATCCCAGGAAGAAACTAAGGAAAAAGGGAAATTCGGAAGAAAGAGAACGTCTTCGCTTGATGAATTTCTCGATTACGGATTCATAGAATTGGAACCGCTGACTTACATTCGCGGACGAAGTCTGCCCGACCAGTTCATGATCGTGGATGAGGCGCAGAACCTTACTCCTCACGAGATGAAAACCATCATCACTCGTGCCGGCGATCGCACGAAAGTTGTGCTTACGGGCGATCCTTATCAGATCGACATTCCGTATTTGGATTCTGAAAGCAACGGTTTGAGCGTGGTGGTGGATAAATTCAAAGACGAAAAACTTTCCGGTCATGTCACGCTGGTGAAAGGTGAGCGATCCGTGCTGGCGGAAATGGCTGCAAAGTATTTATAAAAAAGGAAATATCTTATGAAACGAGAAGAAGCACTCGCATTATTAAAAACACATTTGAAGAACAGAAATTTGCAAAAGCACTGTCTTGCAGTGGAAGCTGCAATGTCGCATTTTGCAGAATATTTTAATAAAGATACCGATGCATGGGCACTTACCGGTTTGCTCCACGACCTTGATTATGAAAGCACTGTTAATAATTTCTCAAGACATGGAAAAGACTCTGTTGAGATGCTCAAAGATAAAGGGCTCGATGAGAAAATTCTCTATGCAATCGAAGCACATCCCGGGCATGTTGAAAGAAAATCGAATATGGATAAGGTGCTATATGCAGTTGATTCTTTGACAGGACTCATCGTTGCTGCTGCACTCATGCATCCTGATAAAAAGATATCTTCTTTGAATAAGGATTTTATAATGAGAAGGTTTAAGGAAAAACGCTTTGCTGCAGGCGCGAACAGGGAGCAGATAAAGTCCTGCGAGGAATTTGGAATGTCACTCGAAGGTTTTATCGAGCATACTTTGCAGGCAATGGCAGGCATTGAAGCTGAGCTTGGATTTTAGATGTTAGATCAACAATTCAACAAAATAGAACACAGATACACGCAGATTTGGCTGATCCTCGCAGATTAGAATTAATAACTCCAAATAAAAACAATATCATTGCCCAATTTGATTGTGAATCCAGTTTACTAATTCGACTCCTAAGGAATACAATGACGAGGAGTCGATACCCTTGCAAGGAATCCTCGTACCTTAGGGTTCCTAATGAATTGTTCTAAATTGTCATTCTTCCCGATGCATCGGGAGGAATCCAGTATTTTATTCATGGGGAAAATGATAAAATACAGAATGTTTTAAAAACATGTGAAATTTCTTGACTCCCACTCCCGTGGGAATGACAATTCGGCGGTTGGGCTGACTATTCTTAATCATTCGAAAATTTTCTTATGGTGTTTTAACTTTGCGAAAGGAATGCAACTTTCGCAAAGACAACATATCAAAAAAAAGCCCTTCTTTCAAAGGGCTTTTGGGAGAAACGAGCTTTCTATCGTGTAACCTTAGATTGCTCCGCTATCTTCGATGCGTAACACATCGACCTTTAAATCTTTTAACTTATCCTGAAGGGAATCTAATTTATGGTATCCGGATTGGACTTTAGGAAGTTGTTTATTGATATTCTCTAACATTTTCTCAAAATCTATGATCTTTTTCTCTTCACCGTCAATATACATCTTCATGAGTCCATTATCAATGGAGATCTGCAACTGATCAGCAATATCAGATTTTTCCCCAACCTTTGCCATAACAGTTATAACTTGCCCATCACGAAGCACATCGACCACTACTTCATTATCAACTTCCTCTTTATCGAGGATCAAAGATATATCTTTAATTTCATCAATTTCAATACCATTGATCTCGATAATGATATCATCTACCTGAAGCAATGAGCCCTCAGCGGGAGAGCCATCATAAATCTTTTTTATCAGCAAACCATCCTTATCATCGAGTTCTTCAACCTGCAACCCGAGCCATTTTCCATTCTTATCTTTGTAGTTCCATACATACACATTGCTGGGCATTTCAAACCATCCAGCTTTATTAAGATAAGATTTGGCGATTTCCTTCTTTCCCAATACAACTGTGAATGTTTTGTACTCTCCGCTACGGAATACATCTATAGTTACAGATTGATCCGGCTCCATACCCCCAAGCATTTTGCTAATCTGATCGGATGTATACACATGCTGACCTTCTAGATCGAGCATGACATCTCCCCATTTTATACCTGCCTCAGCGCTAGGACCATCATCGATAACATCACTGATAAGCACGCCATAATTAGTGTTCAAACCCTTTTTCTCGTAATCCTTTTCGGATAGATCTGTCAGAAATACTCCGATATACGCTTTGTATTCCGGCTTGGGACCGAAATCTTCCTTATTTGCAAGGGTCAATTTCAAGGTTTTTTCATCCCCATCACGATATATCTTCAGTTTGATCTTTTGTCCGGGCTTATACATTTTCAGCATTTTTGTAAACTGATCATTGTTAAATAATTTGGTGCCGTCGAATTCGAGAATGATGTCATTTTTTTGCATTCCGGCTTCTTGGGCAGGAGAATCATCTACAACACCGGATACTTGAATACCGTATTCAACTCCTGCATCCTCATAGTTCCGGATATCCCCTGGATAGATCCCGACAAAGGCCTTTTCCTCTGCTGCAAGGAATTGCGTCATTGCCAACATAAGGATAACTGTTGCTAAGATCGGGATGGATTTCATTTTTTTCATTTCTGTTACCTCCGTGTTTTTTAGAATAATGTATTTGATGCAAGCTGAACCGGTTGGGAAGTAAATTCCGAGACGATCAGCAGCGCATCATTTGTTTCCTGTGATCTATATTTTCGTACTACATATGCCTTATCTTCAACATATAAGTCTGGATTGAACTCCGATTCAATTGATGGATTGTGAATAGTTGTATATCGCAAGTAATGATTAAAAGGCATCAATTCTCGCGGCTGAACAGCAGATTCTCTCGAAGTTCGAAAAGTAAAATTATGTGCTCTATATGCGAATTGCGGCTTGATAATTAAGCCGATTGCAATAACAAAAAAGAGAGCAGCAAAACCCACAGCCCATCTAAACTGGGTTTGTATTTTTCTTGTCGGACTGAAATAATACCCAATCAACTTTGCTTTTAGTTCCTGCTCAAAAGGATCATTTTCAAGCTTTTGAACGGAAAGGTTTTCGAGTTTTTCTTCAAATTTTTTCATAAGACAGAACTCCCTGTAAAATATTTCGTAACTTCTCCAAAGTTCGATGCATTTGAACTTTGACTGTTCCTTCTTTCTGTTTGAGTATTTCTGCAATCTCCTTATGCTTCATCTTCTCAAAAAACCGGAAAGAGATTAGATTCTGCTCATAAAGAGGAAGCGATTGTATTGCTTCTTTCAGAGTCTCGAAATCCAGATCGATAAGTTTATCGCCTTCATTGCTTTGCTTCTCAAACAGTTTCTCTTTTATGACGTAATTACGCTTCTCATTTCTGAAATACTGATTTGTCTCGTTAATTGCGATACGGAACAGCCAGGAAGAGAAAGAACATTTTTCCTCGTTCATGAATCTATACTTTGGTAAATTTTTCATAGCTTTAAAAAATATATTTGAAACGATCTCGTTTCGTGTAGCATCCTCATACACTCTATGATATACAAAATTATTGATCTTCGGATAATATTTTTGATACACTTCTCCAAAGGTGGTAAAATCCTTTTTTGCTTTGAGTATGAGTTTTTTTTCTGACACTTTCTTCATTCCCATGCTCTTATACATTTATAACGCAACAGCATACGAAAGGTTACAATTTTTATTAACAAACCTATTTTTTTTATTGATTTTTGATATTTAGGTAGTGAGTCCACTCTAAAAAGTTCAATTTAAGAAATCGTGAAACCGTTCCCAGTGAAATAAAAAAGATAAATCCATTTCACGGGATAAATAAAACGGTTAATGCTTTTTTTTTATTAACCACCAACTTAAGTTGGTGGTTAATAGGAAGATAGCTAATTGTAACCGATTCATCGGTTTCTAAATGTTTGAAAAATTTCCAACATATTTTTAATAATAACCTTTTTAGAGTAAGCTCGTTAGTAAATACTAAATCTCCTATGTTTTTTTTTGGTTTTGAGGTGTCATGGACCATTCCATGACACACTCACGACCGTCAGGGATTGATCCCTCACAGCTCATATAACCGAATCACTTCATCAGGGTCATCTTGCGAATGAAATCTTTTTTATCTGTTTGTAATTTGTAATAATATATTCCGCGTGAAACAGGATTTTTATTGTCATCAGTTCCATCCCATACCACAGAATTTATATTGCTGATTTCGGATTGCGGAATTTGGAATGTTCTGATTTTCTGCCCTTTGAGGTTATAGATCACAATCTCTGCGTTCTCTCTGTTCGCTGCGGTGAGATAAAAAGAAATCGCTGTGGTTTTATTGAATGGATTTGGGAAGTTACCGATAAGTTTTGTTTCCAAAGGGTTTGCTTCAACATCTTCAATAACAGGGAAAAGTCCATCGTTTTGGAAAACATAAGCAGAACCTGAATTAAAACCATTGTCATCATTACCATCGGCACCAATTATTACAACATTACCCGACATGGAAACCGATCTGCCGAATCTATCATAAGCTGCACCGTCGGGAGCAAGTAATTTTGTTTGCTCTGTCCAAATGGTTCCACTTCTATTAAAAATATATGCAGAGCCGGAGCTAATACCATTGTCATCATCGCTATAAGCACCAATCACAATATAATCGCCGCTAATGGAAACTGAATAACCGAAATAATTATCAGTTGCTCCATCGGAGGCAGTTAATTTTGCCTGCTCTGTCCAAATAGTTCCACTTCTACTAAAGATGTAAGTAGAACCGGAATAAGAACCATTGTCATCATCACCACAAGCACCAATCACAGCATAATCATCATTAATGGAAACCGAATAACCGAAAAGATCTTGAGATGCTCCATCAGAAGCAAGTAATTTTGCCTGCTGAGACCAATCAGTGCCACTTCTTTTATATATATAACAAAAACCGTTGCTATTGACACTACCAGCACTAATTATAGCGTAATCACCGAATATGGCAACCGACTTACCGAAAATATCATGAGCGACTCCATCGGAAGCAAGTAATTTTGCCTGTTGTGACCAAATTGTGCCGCTTCTATGAAAAATATAAGCAGCCCCGGCATGAGTACCATTTTCATCATTACCCATAGCACCAATCACTGCATAATCACCGGATATGGAAACTGAATAACCGAAACTATTTTCAGTTGCCCCATCAGAAGCATTTAATTTTGCCTGCTCTGTCCAAATGGTTCCACTTCTACTAAAGATATAAGCAGAACCTGAATTATAACCGTTGTCATCATTACCTGTAGCACCAATCACAACATAATCACCGGACATGGAAACTGATTTGCCAAAAATATCAAGATCTGTTCCATCGGAAGCAGTTAACTTTGCCTGCTGATACCAATTGTCACCATCATAATAAAAAATATAAGCAGAGCCAGAATTTGAGCCATTTTCATCATTAGCCAGAGCACCAACTACAGCATAATCACCGGATATGGAAACTGATTTGCCAAATTCATCATGCTCAGCCCCATCGGAAGCGAGAAGAAGCTCACCGATATCCCAGTCTGCAAATAAACTTGCACTAATAAAAAGTGCTATGATAAAACAAAATATAAACTTTTTCATTTTTTTCTCCTATTTTGGAATAGATAATTTGTTAATAAGATTCAAGTGTCAATTTTATTTGTTATTTCATCAAAAATACTATCCTGATTGTCTGCAGTTATTTCGAGGTGTCATGGACCATTCCATGACACACTCAATAAAGAAAATTCTTAAAATTGACTATCCCCGTGGCAGACAAAGGAGTATTTCGCCAATTTTATTTCAATCCAATGATTGAAAACCGAATTTTCATTATTTTACCTCACCCCAGCCCTCTCCAAAATGGAAATGGAGAAATTGGAAACCCCGAGGCAGAACCTCGAGGAATTATTTGATTAAAAATATGTCATTTCTCCCGATAGATCGGGAATTGGGAATCCAGTATTAATTAGGGTTGATTACCCTTAATCAGCAACAGATATTTTTATGATCCTTTTAACTTTGCGAAAGGAAGGCAACTTTCGCAAAGCAATTTGTCATTTTTGACTTGAATCGCAGCGAATGTAATGACCCGGTGAAATCCCAGTTTAATAAATAAAGATGTGATTTAACGGGATAAATAAAAAACAGATTTCACCCATGTGTAATAAAAGATATAAGAGATTACACAGGGTAAACGGGTTAAAAGTGTGATTCGAGGATTGGCACATTCTCGCTTCATACTTCGCCACGAAGCAAGCATGCTCTGAGAAATCTTCAAAAAGCAACAGGATTTGGACATAAGAAGGCAAAGCAAATTATTAAGGAATTGAATAAATTGAAGAAATAAAGATTAACCATTCCCAATGAAGGCATTGGGAATGAGAGAGGATACTTCTTCGGTTATTTCATCAGAAATTCTATCCCGATTGTCTGCCGTGACTTCAAAAATAATTACATCTTCTCTCAGTTTGAACTCTTTTGTCAGCTCACAGTCTGTCTTTTTTATCGTAGCCAGTAATGGTTTTTCTGAATCAAATACGGTTCGCAGCATATCACAAAATTTCGGACTGAACATCTCCATCTTGCCAATTTCATCAATCACGATCAGGTCAGCATTTTGCAGAGCTCTCTCCATTGCAGGAATGCCTATCTTTTCAAAAGCTTCGATATTCACACCATACTTATTCACACGATAAGGAGAGTTCGAACTCTCTGAAGCCATGACCATTTGGTTGCCGTCAAAATCAGTGATATAAAAACCAATCCGTGTGCCTTTCTCTCGCATTTCGTGGGTGTAAAATCCGCCTATGCTGCATGATAATTCTTTAATTATCTTATTAATTATAGTGGTTTTGCCCACTCTGGGATATCCTGTGATCAGTATGTTTTTCGGCATAGAACGAAATACAAACAATCTCATTAGTAAGGCAAGAAAAATCGAATCATCTCACTTATAGAGTCAGAATTGTTACAGTATTTTATCTATAAAACTTGATTAGTCCAAGTTTCATCTAAAAAATTCATCTTGAAAATAATTTCAACATGGAGAATGTTAAAATCAAAACGACGGTAACATTGTTGATGATCATGCTTGCTTCTCTGGTAATAGTATCCTGCACCTGCTCTTACTGTGAAAAACTGAAGTATGTGGACACACAGACAACCATCGAAGCAGAAGTTCAAAAGAAAGCTCAGGAATTGAGTAACAAATCAAATTTCCAAGAACAAGACATTATTGCAGCACTTCATGCACTCTTATCCGGAAACCCACGCATTTTCGGAGCTGCCTATGCTACTGCACCTTATGATGAGAATATGGAACTCATCGAGACCTACTATGTTTTTCGGGAAGGTAATAAAGCAGAAACAAAACTTGATACGGCATATAATTTCATGACATCTGCGAACAGCAACTGGTATAAAAAACCCTATCTGAATAAAAAAGCAATGTGGAGCATTCCATATTATGACGTTGACGGATCAGGTGAGAAATATTACCTGACCACCTATTCATGTCCGATTATTGAAAACGGCGAAGTAAAATTCATATTTACTGCAGACTACCTGTTGAATATTAAAGAGTAATTCGTTAATAAACTTGACTCAATTTTAATAAATAATACAGATTCAAATATGTTTTCGTTGGTCGATTCTTTGTGTTTTATGATTAATCATCTAATAAAAGGAAAAGGAGATTTATATGTTTAAAAAAGGACTTGCAGTTTTACTATTTTTCATTCTCGTATTTTCATCATTATGTGCTAAGGAAGAAGTTGCGGAAGTTCAGGAAGTTTGGACGATCCGTAACAATACCTGGCTTCTTTGGGAAAGCTATCAATCAAAAGGAGAACCAGCGATCGAGCTGAAGCAAGTATGGAAGGGTACAAAAGTAACTCCTTCAGCATCTTATGCCTCGTGTTTTAAAGTCACATTACCTTCAGAAGAATACGGATTTATCAAATTTGACGATATCGAGGAAATCTATTGGGTAGAGAATGTCGACTCAATTAAATTTTATTACGGACTGAAATGGGGCTCTGGCGATTATGAGATACTTCCTCCCGGCACCCGAGCATACTGGCTTGAAGTTCTTGATAATGGTGGCATCTATAAAGTACGCTTAGAGGATGGGAGGGTTGGCACAGTTATCAAGCACTATATGCGTTCTCCATATTTTAGAATCCTACCAGAAGTAAATCAGAAATTTACCCGAATCTATACCCTTGAAAAACTCCAGAATAAGCTTATCGGCAAAACAAGGGAAGAAGCAATCGATTTTATCGGTCCGGCAAGCGCATTCATTTTTACTAACAATAATCAAACTTCTTCTGAACTCTACTTCCAGTATGTGATCGGAGTGCAAAATAAAATGCGTCATAATGGATTGAAAATATCATATGATGGTGACGTTGCGAATGAGATAACACTTCTCGGTTCTGCCAAAAAATCAATTGCAGAAAAACTTCCCCTTGCTGGTTTGATAAGAAGTATCAACCTCAATTGGCTCTCCAACTCTCAGAAAACTTATTTGCGAAAAGCTGATACCAAAGAAGGCTGGTGGAGCAAATTCAAAAAGAAAAATCTCTTAACTAAAATTATCGGCTTCATTGTTTCTTTGATAGGAATATTCCTTTTCTTTTCAATACCTCAATTCTTATCCTGGCCCTTCAGACGACTCATCATTTCGATCAAACCGATGGGAAATGGATTGGTTAAATTTATTAACTTCCTCCTGCTCACTGCTTTTATGTATTTCTTCTTCCTTGTTTTGACACTCAACGTAATTCTGGAAGAGTTTCTTGTCATAGCGATATTTACCCTTGTTCCATGGTTTATTTTCATACGCTGGAATAATAAAAACGTAAACTACAACCGCTGCCCAAGCTGTCATACAATGTGGAGCGCGGCAGATAAAGGCAGCACTCATACCGGCACAGAGGAATCAAGAGCATGGAAAACTCGTGATGTCTATACAGGAACGACACATTCCGGTAACACAGAAACGAAGCATTACGCGCGACATCATGACGAAGAAATCACAACGACCGAGAATTATCTTGATCATAGAAAATGCGTCAATTGCGGATTTGAATGGGATGTTCATCGTGCTGAAACGAGTAAACATACAGTAAGACATTAAAATATGATAAGTGGTAGTGATAAGTCAATTGTGAAATGACGTAAATTGAATTTTAACAAAGTTTGAGACCTCATCCCCCAGTGAACTATTCAGCAAGCTGATTTCACGGGGTAAACTAACCTTCTCCCTAGTTGAGGAGAAGGAAATATAAGGAATGTTAAAATTCAATTACAATTTCCAATCGAAGCTTGACTTGACACTAGGGTGAAAATTTAATAATTTTTCTCGATACTCTGTGTTTTGAATAATAACTTATTTTATAACAAAGTGTTCTAAAAATAAATAGATTGAAGGATACTATGAACAAAAAAATACTTGCAGATCCTAAAATTTTCGGAGAGAATATCACAAAAACTTCGATTTTGGAAACACATATTTCCTGGGTTGTTTTGACAGGCACTTTTGCATATAAAATCAAAAAGCCAGTGAATTTCGGTTTTCTTGATTTTTCTACTCTTGCTAAAAGAAAATATTTTTGTGATGAAGAACTTAGACTTAACAGACGACTCGCTCCAAATATATATATTGATGTTGTTCCTATATTTAATACGCGAGAAGGATTACGAATAGGTGACCACGAAGGTGAGATAGTTGATTATGCAGTAAAAATGATCCAATTCAATCAAGAGAGGTTAATGAGTAATCTGCTAAAAAATAACTTCATCCGCAACCAGGATATAACAAATATTGTTAAAATTCTAACAACCTTTTACAGAAGCTTGAGTTCAAATAGTGAAATTCAAAAATTCGGAGACATCTCAACAATTACAACAAATACTGAAGAGAATTTCGATCAAACAGAGAATGTCATTGGTAAAACAATCTCAAAGGAAACATTTGATCATATAAAAGAGATAACCCGTAATTTTATTAAAGCCCACGGCTCACTATTCCTCAAGCGCATGAAAGAAGGACACATTAAGGATTGCCATGGAGATCTTCATTCGGGAAATATAGTCATTGATAAAGATGGATATATCACAATATTTGATTGTATTGAATTCAACGAGAGGTTCAGATATTCAGATGTTGCAGCAGACATCGGATTTCTCGCAATGGACCTCGACTATCAAAATTTCCCTTCTCATTCGGCATATCTTATTCACGAATATATAAGACGCAGTAACGACCTCTCGCTTCTTGAAGTTCTCAATTTCTATAAATGCTATCGTGCTTATGTACGTGGCAAAGTAATAGGTTTTATGCTTTCCTACGATCTTGATAAAAAAACTGAAAATAAAATCATTACAAAAGCTAATAAATACTTTAAACTTTCATCCTACTATGCAGATCTTTTCTCATGCACTCTCGATATCAACCGTAAACCTATACTGTTCCTTATGCATGGTCTAGCGGGAACAGGAAAATCAACTGTTGCGCATAAAATTTCCACTGATTACAATGCGAAAGAAATTGGCACAGATGTGGTCAGAAAAAAAATGGCTGGAATAAATAAATATCAGCACCAGTATGATGAATATGGTAAAGGGCTGTATTCCTCAGAAAAAACTGACGACACTTATAGAGAAGTCATGAACGAAGCGGAAACCTTCTTGAAGGAAGGGAAAAATTGTATCCTCAATGGTACTTTCTTACAAAAAGAACATCAGGATTGGGCGCGGAATTTGGCACAAAAATACGATGCAAAAATGATAATTATACATTGTGTTTGCGATAAAGAGGATATTAAAGCACGTTTTGCAGAACGAGCTGTAGAAAAATCAGTATCAGATGGTCGATGGGAAATATATCTAAAGCAAAAGAAAGAATACTCCCCTCTCCAAGGAGATGACATTTCCATAGAGATTAACACTTCAGATAATTCATATAATCATAGAATGAGCTATTATAAAAAGGTCTTTACTTTGGTGAAAAAAGCTTGAGATGAAAGAAGAATCTAAAATATTTCAAGAGTTGCAAAAGCGTGTTTTACTTCTCGATGGTGCTATGGGTACCATGATACAGCACTGTAAACTTGAAGAGAAAGACTATCGTGGTAAAAAATTCAAGGATTGGCCAAAGTTACTAAAAGGCAATAATGATCTGCTGAGCATTACTCGACCTGACATAATTAAAGATATTCACGAACAATATCTTCGAGCTGGGGCAGATATCATTGAAACAAATACTTTCAATGCCAACCGAATTTCTATGCATGATTACGGCATGGAGGAATTGGTAAGGGAAATTAATTATGAATCAGCTAGATTAGCCCGTGACGCTGCAGATAGATTCTCGAGTATTACACCTTCAAAAATTAGATTTGTTGCGGGCTCACTTGGACCAACCAATAAAACTGCTTCAATATCTCCGGATGTTAATGACCCTGGATACCGCTCAGTAACATTCGATGAGTTGAAAAATGCTTATCAGGAACAAACCGAAGCTTTGTTGGAAGCTGGTGTCGACCTATTATTAATTGAGACTGTTTTTGACACCCTTAATGCAAAAG
Source organism: Candidatus Cloacimonadota bacterium (assembly GCA_030613025.1). Taxonomy (GTDB): domain Bacteria; phylum Cloacimonadota; class Cloacimonadia; order JGIOTU-2; family JGIOTU-2; genus Celaenobacter. The sequence goes on along the minus strand of JAUWMT010000024.1, from coordinate 20,046 downwards.
CCGCAATTTATGCAATCCAGGAAGTATTTGATAATTCAGGTTATAAGGTTCCTGTGATGATTTCAGTTACTATTAGCGATTTAAGCGGAAGAACATTATCAGGACAGACAATTGAAGCTTTTCTAAACTCAGTTTCGCATTTGGAATTTCTTAGTATAGGATTGAATTGTGGAATGGGTGCAAAAGAGATGCGCCCTTATCTTGAAGAAATCTCCCAGAAAACTCCACATTTCGTAAGTGTTTATCCCAATGCGGGTTTACCAAATCAATTTGGTGAGTACGATGAATCACCGGAAACGATGTCTTCATTTCTTGAAGAATTTCTTGATAATCGCTACGCGAATATTATTGGTGGTTGTTGCGGAACAACTCCCAAGCATATCAGGATGTTTTCTATAATAGCTGAAAATGTAGAAGTACGAATCCCACCGAAACCAAATTCTCAGTTAAAAGTATGCGGCTTGGAACCTTTGAGTGTGTTTCCAGGTAGCAATTTCATTAATATCGGTGAAAGGACTAATGTAAGCGGATCTATAAAATTTTCCAAAATGATACGTGAGAAAAAATATGAAAATGCGTTATCGGTTGCGCTTAACCAAGTAAGAAATGGAGCCCAGATACTCGATGTAAACTTAGACGATGCTATGCTTGATTCAGAAACAGAGATGGTCAAATTTCTGAATTTAATAGCCTCTGAACCGGAGATTGCGCGTTTACCAATAATGATAGACTCCTCAAAGTGGGCAGTTCTTGAAGCCGGTTTGAAATGTATTCAGGGAAAGGCAATTGTAAATTCAATAAGTCTAAAAGAAGGTGAGGAGAAGTTTATTGAGCAAGCTAAAAAAATCCACAGATATGGGGCTGCACTTATTGTTATGGCATTTGATGAAAATGGTCAAGCTACTACATATAAAAGAAAAATCGAAATCTGTGAAAGAGCGTACCGGATATTGATCAAGAAGCTTAATTTTCCCCCTGAAGATATTATTTTTGATCCCAATATTCTTACAGTTGGTACTGGGATCGAAGAGCATAATAACTATGCAGTTGATTTTATAAAAGCAACCAAATGGATCAAGGAAAACCTTCCTCAGATCAGGGTAAGTGGTGGCATCAGTAATTTATCATTTTCTTTCAGGGGCAATAATACAGTTAGGCGGGCTATGCATTCAGCTTTCTTATATCATGCCATAAATGCTGGATTGGATATGGGTATCGTTAATCCCGGAATGCTACAGATATATGATCATATACCAGAACAACTACTTAAGCTGGTTGAAGATGTAATACTTAACCGTCGCAAAGATGCTACTGAAAGACTTATCAGTTTTGCAGAAAATTTAAAAGAAAATAAAAAGACAAAGAAAACAGAAGATGAATGGCGAAAATTGCCTGTTGGGAAAAGGTTGAGCTATGCTCTTATTAAAGGAATAATTGATTATATAGATGATGACATTAATGAAGCTCTTAAAAGAGGAGAGAAAGCTCTTCAGGTAATTAAAGGTCCACTGATGAACGGAATGAACGAGGTTGGAGATTTATTCGGGTTGGGTAAGATGTTTCTTCCTCAAGTAGTTAAAAGTGCCCGGGTGATGAAAAAAGCTGTTACAAAGCTATCCCCATACTTAGAAGCTGAGATGCATGCCGGCGGACAAGTCAAACATTCGGGTAAGATATTACTGGCAACAGTTAAGGGAGATGTACATGATGTTGGTAAGAATATCTTAGGTGTGGTGCTTGCATGCAACAATTATAAAATCATTGATTTAGGTGTTATGGTTACTGCAGAAAAAATACTTGATGAAGCTGTATCAAATAATGTTGATATAATTGGACTGAGCGGTTTAATAACTCCCTCGCTTGAAGAAATGGTGCATGTTGCCAGAGAAATGGAAAGAAGAGGAATGGATATTCCATTACTCATAGGAGGAGCAACAACATCAAAAATTCATACAGCTGTGAAGATAAATCCAGAATATTCACACCCGGTGATATATGTTAGAGATGCATCTAAAAGTATCCCTGTAGTTAATGATTTATTATCCGAGAAGAAAGAACTGATAGTCAAAAAAACTCAGCAAGAATACGAAAAACTAAAGGAACGATATGAATCTGATAAATTAACGAGTGAATATCTTACATTGGATCAGGCAAGGAAAAATTCCGCAAAATTAGATTTTAAAGTTGCTTCTACTACAATTCCATCATTTTTAGGAAACAAGGTTCTCAACGATTATCCGCTGGATGAAATTAGAAAGTACATTGATTGGACTTTCTTTTTTCATACTTGGAATCTTTATGGGAAATATCCTTTAATATTTGATGATCCTGTTAAGGGCAACGATGCTCTGAAATTATTCAATGATGCAAATAAGTTGCTGGATAAAATTATTGAACGAAAGATGCTTACTGCTCGTGGTGTTATAGGTTTTTATAATTGTTATTCTCAACAGGATGATATATTTGTTTTCATGGATAAGAATAGGGATGATCCCGCCTGTATTTTTCATTTTCTCAGAAATCAACAAAAGAAAAAAAGGGGGACACCAAATTTTTCACTTGCTGACTTTATTGCATCACATGATTCAGGTATTGCAGACTATTTAGGAGGTTTTGCTCTGAGCTGTGGAATTGGAATAGAAAATTGGAGCTCAGTATTTGAAATAGAAAATGATGATTATAACAGTATAATGTTAAAAGCCCTTGCAGATAGACTGACAGAAGCATTTTCAGAACTAATTCATGAGAGGGTGAGAAAAGAATTCTGGGGATATGCAAAAAATGAACAATTGGATCTCGCAGATATATTTAAAAAAAGATATTGTGGAATACGTCCAGCTCCGGGCTATCCTGCATGCCCTGAGCATTCTGAGAAAAGGATATTATTTGACCTGCTTGAAGTAGAAAAGAATACTGGTATTAAACTAACTGAAAATTATGCGATGTATCCTGCTGCATCTATATGTGGTTTTTACTTCTCGCACCCCGATGCACAGTATTTCAATATTGGTAAAATAGGAAAAGATCAAGTAGTTGATTATTCGAAAAGGAAAAACTTAGAAATCAAAGAAGTGGAAAGATTATTAAATGTTAATTTGAATTATTAACTGGTTCAGGAGGCAACGGACATGTTTCAATGTTTCTGAAACCTGTAATTTGCAACAAAAGTCATGAAAGTTATTGAACATTTTAAGAAAGCGACAAAAACTCATTTTTCCTATGAGATACTCCCGCCCCTAAAAGGACATAGTATTGATCAAATTTATAAAACTATAGATAATTTGAAAGAGTTTGAACCACTTAATATCAACGTTACATATCACCAAGAAGAAGTGGTTTATAAAAAGCTCCCAAGTGGTTTACTGGAGAAAAAATCGATACGGAAACGACCAGGTACAGTTGCTATTTCTGCTGCAATAAAATATAAATATCCTGATGTACATGTTGTACCTCATCTAATATGTGGCGGATTCAGCAAAGATGATACAGAATATGCACTAATAGATTTGCATTTTTTAGGTATGAAAGATATTCTTGTATTGCGTGGTGATCCTCTAAAATCACATAAATATTTTCAGCCCGAACCAGATGGCCACTCTTACGCGGCTGACATAGTTAAGCAAATACAAAATCTGAATAATACTGTTTATCTTGATGAAAATCTTAAAAATACAACTGCAACAGATTTTTCTGTCGGTGTCGCAGGTTATCCCGAAAAACACATGGAAGCTCCGAGCATTGAATCCGATATAAGATATCTAAAAGAAAAAGTGGATTCTGGCGCTGATTATATTGTTACACAGATGTTTTTTGATAACAAATACTATTATCAATTTGTTGATAGATGTAGGAGTGCTGGTATCACTGTGCCGATAATACCAGGATTAAAACCTATTGTTACCAAAAAAGATATTACAATGCTCCCCAAAACCTTTAGTATTAGTATTCCAGATGAACTGGTAAAAGAGGTGGAAAATTGTAAAGACAATAAGCAAGCCTTTCATGTGGGCATAGAATGGAGCATACACCAAGCAAAGGAATTAATTAAGTTCAATGTACCATCCATACATTTTTTTACAATTGGGATTTCTGATAATGTTAAAGCAATCGCAAGGGAAATATTTTAATAATGTTGGCTCTTTTGAGTTTTAAGTGGGTTGATATACTTATAATTTGAATACGCCAATGCATATAAATATCCAATATCCATTTATCGAGGCGTCTTGTCTGGGCGTATCCGCCAAAAGTATTGAAATCAACTCGTCTGTCTCCTGTAATAAAGGGAATAATTTTGTTATAGGTTGAATTAATTTTACCCCAACTATTATTTTCAGCCACACCTAGATTGCCTTGCGGATGGTTGAAAACCTCCGCAATGGTAATCCGTTCACAACCATTGCGAAGGTCAAGACCATTCGCAAGATTTCAGATTGTTTCAGCACTTTGCCCCTCTACGCAATCGGGAGCGGGTGATATACCGCTTCTTAGTATTTGAGAAGAGATATGTTTTCCTGCTTTTGTGTCAGGTAGTTGTTCAGAAACACGAATAATTCTAACCGCAAAATCAATAAGACGTTCCCGCAAATTGAACTTCTTTTGATTACTTTCTCCACTCTTTTCTTACTCACTCATTTATCTTTTTCCTTCTTCATTGGATATTCCGTGCCTGCCCCGTGTAATCTTCTTTTTCTTTTATTACACTGTGGTTGGATATTGGATATTATTTTTATTTACCCACTCAATTTTGAAAAGAACCACAAAAAAGGATTTGTCCTTAGTAGTTTTAATGAAGGAGGATCATTTTATTAACTGAAGTATGATCTTTTGTGCTCAATAAATATAAATATATTCCCGAATTTACCTTCTTACCGTTTTCATCTTTTCCATCCCAAACTACACAATTCGGATTACGGATTGCGGATTGCGGAATTTGGAATGTTCTAATTTTTTGCCCCTTGAGGTTATAGATTTTGATTTGTGTGTCTTCGTGTGAATTAAGTGTTCCGTAAAAATTAATCGTAGTTGAAGTGCTGAAGGGATTTGGATAATTACAAAGATCAAATAATGCCGGTTCAACATTTTCCTGAATATCAGTTCCTGGTTCAGGATCCACCTTTATCAAATAAACATTGTATTCTCCCTCTTCGTATATGTATGAGTCGCCAACTACAATATATCCTTCATCGGTTGTTTGCCAAACAGACCTTCCACGGTCGAGGTTACTTCCACCGATCGTCTTGGTCCAGGATGTATCACCATTGCTAAAAGTTTTGATCAGCCATACATCGTAATTTCCTGCTCCAAATGATTCCGTAAAACCAGCAATAATATACCCTTCATCATAAGTTTGCTGAACTGAAAAACCACGATCATCATCAATTCCACCAAAGGTTTTATCCCAAACACAATTCCCAGCATTGTCTGTTTTAATGAGCCATACATCATAATCGCCTGCCCCGAAAGATTTTGTATAACCAACAATTATATATCCGTTATCTGTTGTTTGTTGAATTGAATATCCATGTTCGCTGGAGATTCCGCCAAAAGTCTTTGTCCATGAAGTTTCGCCATTGCTATCTGTTTTGATCAACCAGGCATCGCTGCTTCCTGCCCCGTATGAGTATGTATATCCTGTAATGATATAGCCACCGTCATCAGTTTGCCGAACACAATGCCCGATATCATAACTATCACCACCAAAAGTTTTTACCCAAGAAGCATTTCCGCTACTGTCTGTTTTTATCAGACAAACATCCCAAACACCCATACTGCCTGGATCTTTACAGCCCGTAACAATATAACCACCATCGGACGTTTGTTGAACAAAATATCCCCAATCCCAGCCGGTTCCGCCAAAAGTATTAGACCATAATTCATTACCCTGAGCATCTGTTTTTATCAGCCATATATCATACCAACCAGCGCCAAAAGAACCTGTTGTGCCTGCAATAATATAACCGCCATCGGCAGTTTGCTGAACAGATTGCCCCCGGTCTTCATATATTCCACCAAATGTTTTTGTCCATACAATATTACCATCGCAATCGGTTTTTATTAACCATGCATCATAGTATCCGGCTCCGTATGATTCTGTGTCGGCAATAATGATATAACCGCCATCAGAAGTTTGCTGAACCTGCCATCCCCAGTCGTATTGACCTCCGATATACATTTTTGTCCATGTAGTATCGGGAGCAGTTTGAGCAAATAAATAGGTTGATAGTATAAGAAAGATTGCAAGTAATATAATTTTTTTCATATTCATCCTTATCTTTTATTGTACTTCTTCTAATAATTTCTTAAATTCTTCTTCATTTAAGATAGTGACATTATTTTTTCGTGCTTTATCAATTTTTGAGCCGGGATTTTCACCTGCGACCACATAATCGGTTTCCTTGCTCACACTCGATGTTGCCTGTGCGCCGAGATCTTCAACCATCTTTTTAGCTTCACTGCGTGTCCACCCATGGAGTGTTCCGGTAAATACAAATTTGAGACCATCCAAAGGAAGTTTCTTCTCACCAATTTTGTACACTGGATTTTCAAGAGTGAGTCCTGCCTCCTTGAGCTTCTCAATTTGCAGAAGATTTTCGTGCTGAGAAAAAAATGTAGTAATACTGTCTGCAACTTCCGGACCGATCTCATAGATAGAAAGAAGTTCATCTTTGGAAGCATTCTTTATGTCAGAAAGTGTTTGATAATGTTCTGCGAGTACTCGGGCAAGATGTTCTCCCACAAGTGGAATGCCAAGAGCAAAAAGAAATCTCTGCAGAGTCTGATCTTTACTTTTTATAATTTCATCAATCAGATTTTGTGCGGATTTTTCACCGAATCTTTCGAGGTTTTTGACATCATCCTTTTTCAATTCAAAGATCGAAGATATACTTGTGATGATGTGAGCATCCATGAGTTGGCACACTTTTTTGCCGCCCAAGCCATGAATATTCATAGCTGATTTTTGTGTAAAATGGATAATACGTTCTCTCACTTGTGCAGGGCAATTCATATTGGTACAACGGGCAGATTTTTTATCCTCACTCATGATAACTTTGCTGTGGCACACGGGACAATTCTCAGGCATAATAAATTGTTTCTCAGAACCATCGCGGTTGTCTTTTATCGGTTTGACCACGTAAGGGATAACATCACCTGCACGCTCGACAAGCAATGTGTCTCCGATCCGGATGTCTTTTCTTTCAATTTCACTTTGATTATGAAGAGACGCTCTGCTCACCTCGACTCCACCGATGCGGACAGGTTTAAGGATTGCTACAGGCGTGAGTCTGCCGGTTCTGCCGACCTGTACGATAATATCTTCTAATTTAGTAGTTCCCTGACGGGGTTTGAATTTATAGGCAATTGCCCAACGTGGGTCACGCTGACGAAAGCCAAGTTTTTCTCTGTCTGCAAGATCATTTACCTTGAAAACCACACCATCGATTTCATAGGGCAGGTCGTCGCGCTTTTCTCCCATATTATTATAACAGTTGAGAGCTTCCTTGATGTCTTTGCATTTATAGGATTCATGGAGATTGACTTTCAAGCCCCATTCTTTGAATGCTAGAAGCTCATCCCAATGGGTTTCAAAACTGGAATCCTCGCATTGTAAAATCTCATAAAGGAAAATGTGAAGCGGTCTCTTTGCTGTGATCTTTGAGTCCAGTTGACGAAGCGAGCCGGCAGCAGCATTTCGAGGATTTGCAAACTGGTCTTCTCCCTCTTTTTCTCGCTGCATATTGAGCGTATTGAATTCATCTTTGCGTATATACACTTCACCACGAATGGCGATCTTGGGAGGTATGGGAATCTGTTCTGATCTTAATTTCAAAGGAATTTCTCTTATCGTTTTGATATTGCTGAGTACATCTTCACCGGTATATCCATCGCCACGCGTTGCAGCAGTTGTGAGGTTGCCATTTTCATAGATAAGCTCGATTGAAAGCCCATCGTACTTGGGTTCTGCAACGTATTCAACATTTTCTTCATCAAGAGATTTTTTGCAGGTTTCATCAAAGTTAAACACTTCACTGTCATTATAAACTGCTTTCAAGCTGAGCATTGGTTTAGGATGTGTAACAGTTCCGAGTTCTTCTTTAACCTCACCACTTACTCGCTCAGTAGGGGAGGTCGGATCCTGCAGTTCAGGATATTTCTGCTCAAGAGTTTGAAGCTTTTGCATAAGCTCGTCATATTCAGAATCTGAGATAACAGGATCATCGAGCACATAATAGCGGTAATTATGATGGCGAAGAGCTTTGCGAAGTTCTTCGACTGCTTTTCCGGCTGTTTCTTTAGAATCGATCTTGTTGAGATCAATTAAGGGCTTTATCTCGTTTCGATCAGGCATTTTTTCCTTATAGCTTTTTCTTTTCGATGATTAATAATAAACTCAAGTTTCGCAGGAGAGGAGATTAGTGAATAGTTCATCTCGTTCCCAAGCCCCTGCTTGGGAACGCAATATAACTAGCGAAGCCCATGTTTCTATATTCATTCCTTGTATCTTCTCTTCTTTCTCTACCTTCTGCAGGATTAGTTTTAAACAATGAAGATAGATTAATTACAACTGCGAAACCTGAGTAATAAAAATACTAATAAACTAATTCAATCCTTAAAAAACGAAAAAAACTGTCAAAATAAATTAAAACAGGGAGCATTTTGACTCCCTGTTTTGTGTGATCTGATTCTAAATTATGGTTTATTTCAAATTAAGAAACAGCCCCATAATTTGTGTTATAATAATTAATTCATCAGGATCATTTTCTTTATATCGTATGGTTTTCCATCAACGCTCATCTTATAGAAATAAATGCCGGATTTTTGATTACTTGCATCCCATGTTAATGTATGATTGCCTGCATCAAAGTATTCATCAGAAAGGGATTTGACAAGTCTTCCTCTTATATCATATATTTTAATTTCAACAAAAGCATGTTGCGGCAAGCCAAATTCTATTTCTACTGAACCCTTAAAAGGATTAGGGTAACTGCCAAAGAGGGTATAGTTTTCAGGTATTGGTTTTTCATCTATTCCGATAATGTCTAATACTGTAATAATTACAGTACTGGGATCCGAGTAACATTCACCATCATATACAATCAATTCAATAGCAAATTCAGTAGAGTCAGTTACATCTGGTGCTGTGAATGTAGGTTGCATGTTTGTTGAATCCGAGAGTTGAATTTCAGGAGGAGCTGTCCATAAATACGCAAGCGTTTCTCCTTCAGGATCGTATGAACCCGAACCGTCGAGCTGAACAAGGTCTTGTTCATTTACCGTTTGATCCGCTCCTGCATTTGCAACCGGTTTTCCGTTAACTGTGATATAATCTACTTTTATTTCGGTATCTGATCCATTATCATTGGTTGCAGTTAACGATACTGTAAAGGATCCCCAATCAACAAATTCATGAAGCGGATTTTGTGCCGCACTTGTGTTCCCGTCACCAAAATCCCACAGCCAGGACGAGGGACCATTTATTGAGAGATCGGTGAATTGAACTTCGAGAGGTTGATTGCCAAATGTGGGAGTTGCACTAAAATCAGCTTCAGGTGCGGCGCTATATAAGGTAAAGTCAATATCGGGTGTATTCTGATTTCCAACTACTATAACACCCATTACTGTGGAATCTGCATAATTTATAAGACATGCTTTTACATCGTATGTACTTGGAGGTAAACCAGCAATTATATAGTCTCCATTTGTATCAGGATTTACGATCATTCCTCCTGCAGACACCTCTACATCTGTAATATTACCCGCTCCGTCGGCAAGAATGACCGTACCGGAAATCGAGCCGTATGAAGAGTAATATAATGTATCGTGTTCTACATTCGTCCAGGGTGAATAATTAACAAGCCCAAGAGTTCCATCGTCATTTTCATCATAAATTTCAGCATCTATTTCTGTAGGATCTGAAGTTCCCCAAAAAACAAATTCTGCATCGATATTGGAAGTTCCGTTATAAAAGGCATAGTTTTCATTATCATAAATATCATTCCATTCATCGATGCTGTTTCCGAAAGTAGGAATACTGCCGTCCTCAATTATTATTCCATGAAAAAAATTATATCTAATTTCACAGTTTGTTAAGTGTGGTGATGAGTTGTTTGTAAGCCATATTCCACTATCCAAATTATCCCAAATACAACAGTTTGCTAATTGCGGAGATGAATTATTTGTAATATATAAACCGTTTGTAGCACTTTCACTAATATTGCAATCAGACATCTGTAAAAAATTTCCAACATTATCTGCTTCTATCATACCGTTGGCATTGCTTCCTCCGAAAGAGAAATCACAGTAAGTTAATTGACAAGCATCATCCGGTGTGGAGAAAAAAATATTTTTCCAATTTGTTCGGGCATCAGGGTATTTTGTGAAAACAATGGCAGAATCTGCAGTGCCTTCTGCCATCAATGCACCGTGCACAATAAAGGAATATTCTCCGGTAAAGCGAATTGTATTACCTGCATCTATAGTTAAAGTTTCATCATCCAAGATCAGAACATCCCCCTCTATGTCATAGGGAACATTATGATTCTGCCAGGTTCCAGTATCAACAGGATCATCAACAGGATCACCTAAAACTAAGATAGCATTGATTCCATTGTCGTAGATATTTACATTATCTGTAATATATTTTACGGAACTCGCCTGAACTTGAACAGCATAGTTTCCGTTATTGTGGATTGATGTATTACTGATGTGCGGTTCAATTCCCCAGACTGTATCGCAATTCACACCCATTCCATTATTATGATGAATTTCGCAATCGGTGATGTTTGCAGTCGAAAAAGCAGAAAGGAGCATTCCTGATGAACCACTGTATGAAATATTACAATGACTGTAATTTACAGTTGTAAAACTTTGATAAATAATTCCACTCCAATTTTGTGAACCTCCGTAAAGAAAATCGCAATATGCAAGTTCACTTACATTGGCACCACCATTTATATATACGTATTCCCAATCTCCCGGAGCAGGTGATGCTTGATTGGAAGTGAATACAATATGGCTGTCAGGTGTTCCGATTGCCGTTAAAAAAATCACATCCAACATCCTTCCTGTATCAAATTTCAAAACTGTGCCTTTCTCAATAGTTAAATTGCAATCAGCTCTTACATCTCCATAAATATTATATTCATAATCATTAGATAAAGTATAACTTGAATCAATTGCTCCGGCTGATAGTTCAATTATTTGATCATTCAGATTTCCGTCGATAAAAACTGTGGAAAAATTTCGTAACATTTCAAGAGGTATTCTTACAGCAGGTCCGCTGTTATCTGTAATAAGTCCTCCCGAAAGAGAACCACTGTTATTATTATAATATGAACACATCTGGTTAGAAAATATCCCGTAAAGTCCGTTTCCCCCGATGGAACAACTATTAATATTTGGCTGAGCATAATAGTTTAAATAAATTCCATGAGAACCGTTATAGGCAATGTCACAGAAATTTATATCCGGCTCTGTATATTCGTCCAAATAAATACCGCAACTATCACAATTTGATATTTCGGTATATTCTATGAGGGGATCAGCTTGATTTATGTAAATTCCATGACCGATTCCTTCTGTGATTTCACAATCGGAAATCGTTACACGCGTAGTATCATTAATTTCATCATCAATTACAATACTTGCCCAGTAGTCAGTTGAATAATCAGTGAAACCGGCGTGATTTATCTCGCAATCTTCGAGATAACTTGCGAGATCATTTTCTATAAAATAAATTCCTTTCCAATTTCCTTGCAAACCGTCTATACTATCAAAAAGAACACCGTCCGCAAACAATGCTCCTTCTATCTTTAAACCTATATTATCGTTAAAATACAATTCAGTGCCCGCTGTTAATTCCAATGTTATGCCACTTTCAACACGAAGTTCATTATTCCAATTTCCACTACTAATAAAGTAATTGGAATTTTGAGGCCAGTTTGCATTCCTGCTGATAGTCGTATTGCTATCACACCATATATTGATTTTGCTTCCGTTCAAATTAAGATGATTGCTTTCGGGAAGTTGCCCGACAAGATTCGGAATAATTCGTATCGCATCTATAACATTTTCGCTAAATGTTAAATCGGAAAAATTAAGCAAAACATTATCATAAACCAAATTCAAACCGATTCCTTGATTATAAGAAATTTCGGTATTTGCGATAGAAATATTACTTTCCGGATCTATTCCGTGTGAGCCATTTACGGTTATAGAGGAATTTTCTATCACTATAGAAGTGGTTGAACCGCCGCGAGTAATAATACCGTATTCAGAATTATTATTTATATCGCAGTTTGTAAAAGTAGCGGAACAAGAATCTCCTGAAGAAGATGTCATAAAAATTCCATAATTACTATGAGAGAATTCGCAGCTATCAAAGACAGCACCTTGGGCTCTATTAATGTATACTCCATAATCATCATTATCACCCATAAATCTACATCCGGTGAATGTAGGATACGAAGAGGAAGATACTGAGGCATTAGTGCCGTCAGTAAAAAAATCGCTATCGTAAATAAACGGACCAGAACTGTCGGAGACATTGATTCCCGCACCATAACCATTGACTGAGCAATCACTGATTGTCGGATGAGAATAGTTTGAAATAGTTATCTTACAACTAGTTCCTACATCTTCGAAATTACACTCATCAATAATAGGGCTTGAGTTGTTGTCTATCTCGATTGTTGCACCGGACTTAAAATAGCAATCATCAATTTGGGCGTACGAATTGTTGATAACCAAATCCGAGTAAAAAAAACAGTCCCAAAATCTAACAATAGCAGCAGCACTGCAGGAATTAACCGATACAACTCCGGTTGTAAATTGTACGTTATACAGAGAACTTTCGCTATCTACTCCGGAAAGTGCCAGATAACCGTCAATAAAGACGCGCCCATTAACTCCAAATCCGTTTGCCGTCAAACTTCCATTAATAGTAAAATTACTCCATATGTCTACTATACAACCAGATTCAATTGTCAGATGAACTCCATCAACAACAGAAATATTTCCGGTTACATAGTGCGTATTGTCCGTAGCGAGCCAAGTCTCATCGGATGTAATATCTGTATCATGATAGTAATCTGCGTGCAATAGCGATGTGCTACCGAGAAGTATGATCAAGGTAATAAATGTTGCTAGTATAACAAATTTGTCCAAAGTGCACCTTCTCATTTGTGAAGAATTAATTGATGTAATCCTTTTTTTCATGTGTTACTTCCTTTCATTATTTAATTAAATTTAGGATTAAGTTAACGATCAAAATATTTTCCCAATAACTTCTGCTTTATGGCATCGAGCGGATATTCTTCTCCCATAATAACATAATCAAAAGCAATTCCATCCAAAAAAGCAGCAAAGAGCATTACTTCGATTTGAATTTCCATTTCAGTCATTTCGTTTCCGAATAGCTCTATAAAAATACTCATCAATAGAGGTCCGAAAACCGATTCATAATATTCTTTGAACTTGGTTAATTTTTCTGAAATAATTGGATGAGATATGATATTCTGGTATAATTTCCAAAAGGGTAAATTGTCTTTAAGAGATTGAGTAAAGTTGTTTAGTAATATTTCTAATTTTTCCTGAGCAGAGATCTCTGTCTGATCTATTTTCATCATCTCATCGAAGTATTTAAATCCCTCCACAAAAACTGATTGCAGGAGCTCATCCTTGCTCTTGAAATAATTATAGATCAAGCCCTTTGAAATGCCGGCAGCTTTTGATATCATATTTATAGAAGCTTTATAATATCCATGTTTAGCAAATACATCCATTGCTTTTTCGATTATTAGATTGCGAGATTTCTCTCTCATCTCTGCAAACTTTTCTGGTGTTCTTGGCGTCATTATGCAAATCCTTGAAGAATTAATATTCTTATTGACCGAACGTTCAATCAATAAAATATATTGTCAAATTTTTTTCTAATTGGAATTATATTTGTGTGGATGTACTGCATAATCTATCTTAAAATTTTTTCAGCTTTCTAATTTAGTAGATTAGTACCTGATCAATAAATTTGGTGTTTTTTTTGGCAGAAAATTTTTACTATGCTTAAAAATGCTTTTATAAAGGTTATTTAAATGACTAATTACTCCCGACCTGTCGGGACTAATTTCTAATAAAATCTTAAATGTCAAATAACAAATATCAAAAATTGATTCTAAAGAATCTCCAATATTGGGTCATAATAAATCGGGATTATCAAATAATTGGACATTCGGGCTTTGTCATTTTATTTGACATTAGAAATTTGGATTTAGAAATTATTAACTTTGAATTATGAATTTAATCGGTGATTATCGGTGTTCACCCTGTGGAATAATCCGACAGCAGTCGGATTAAAATCTTTGATTTTATTCCATAGGATAAATAGGTGGTTAAATATATTCCTTTTTGGTTCTGTCTGCCCTGTTGAATTTTCTTTTCTATTTAACTGTGGGCTCGTCCAGGTTAGGGTTCTCGAATATTTATTTAATCAATAGACATTTATTGGAATATATCACTTCATTATTACTCAGTAGTTGATACAAGTAGATTCCTGATGGCAGCTTTTGTCCGGTTTTATCTGAGCCGTTCCAGCTAATTGAATTGTCACCAATGGAAGATGTATGGTATATTTCTCTGATGAAATTTCCTTTAGTATTATATATTTTCAGGATAAGGTTTTCCTTACTTTGAATATTGAACATGATATTCGTTGTCCCCTTAAATGGATTTGGATAATTGAATATTTTGTTATAGATGCCAATACTCGGTTCCGGATCTACCGATACCTGAACTGTCAGGTTTATTGGTCTTCTGTGAAGCGTGAGCTCTGTGGCAACAGTATTCGTGATGTCACACGTGTAAATTCCCTGGTCTTCAACAGAAACGCTGTCTACAAAAAGAGTACTATCTGTCGCCCCAATGATCTCTGATCCATTAAAGAACCACTGATATAGATTGTGCTGACCGCCGACAGTGCTTTCAAGTAGTATATCCGAGCCAGCCGAAACTAATGTGTCTAATTTTTCCCGGACGCTATCCTGCGGTGAATATTCAAACCAATAGTACACTGCATTCGGTTCCAGATCCTCAAAAGTAAGTTTGTTGTTTTGTGTTGTGCAGGTATATAAAAGGTTACTGAGGATTGGAGACATATCAGGCAAATTTTCGATCTCGTTATTGTCGATCCTGAATTCTGTCATCCACGTAAGATTATTAATTTCAGCCGGAACCGCACCTGATAATTTATTGTTGCTCAAATACAACCACCACATAGATGCCGCATTTCCAATTTCGGAAGGGATCTCTCCTGTTAATTGATTGTTATTCAACAGTAACCAGTTTAGATTGGTGAGATTTCCAATTGATTGTGGTATAGAACCACTTAGATCATTATCATCAAAATACATACCTCTTAAAGAACCACAATTTCCAATCGTATTTGGTATCGAACCGGTTAGTTGATTGTTTTCAAGAAAGAGGTCAGTTAAATTGGATAAATTCCCGACCTCAGAAGGAATTGATCCAGTTATGAAGTTATGGGTGAGTTCCAACCACATTAAATTCGTAAGATTTCCAATTGAGGTTGGGATGGTACCGCTTAAAGCATTATTGCTGAGAACCAAGGTATATAAGTTTGTCAGATTGCCGATTTCAGGAGGTATTGAGCCCGTTATATAGTTAGTATCAAGATTAAGAGAATTCAAACTTGCACAATTCCCAATCTGAGATGGGATGTGACCCATTATTTGATTATTTCTCATGTCAATCCACTCTACATTAGTTAAATTTCCGATAGTGTTTGGAATTGAGCTGAATTGGTTATCATAAAGAAATATATCGGTGAGACTTCCCATGTTTCCGATTTCATTTGGTATTGGACCGGAAAACTGATTTTCATGAAGATATAATTTTTCAAGATTCGAGAGCTCTCCAATTGTGCCCGGTATCTGCCCGTTAAACTGGTTTTCACTCAGGTCTAAATGTATCAATTCAGATAGATTTCCAATTGTAGAAGGAATTGTTCCCCCAATATTGTTTTCTTGAAGATCAAGTTTTTCAAGATATTCAAAATTTCCTATTTCATTTGGCAGGACTCCGGTAAGATTGTTTTCGAGCAGATTGATTTCGACCACATGCCCGTTCGATACAGTCAGACCATACCAATAATGTAAGGGAATATCTGACAACCAGAATGTATTGGTAGTCCAATTGTCTCCGTTGAGGCAATTATATAATGCAGTAAGGATATCTTCTTCATTTATTGTATCCAGATGAATAACCGAAACGCCTGCATGATGCATGTTATGATAAATTCCACCCCAGGTCATGCTGTGATTATTATGATCCCAGGTATCGTGAATATACATTTCATTTGTTACATCATTATATCCGAACCCAACCATAATATGAGATGAGGTATCTGCAGGATTTTCAATATAAATGAAAAGAGGATAACCGTTATCGATTTCATTTTTATATTGATCGAATGTAAATCCAAGTGTGTTTCCATTAAGCCCGTAAATATACTGACTATAATTTAGAGATACATCATAATTTCTGGATTCAAAAAATAATTTATACCCATGACATCCATCCCTGTCCCCGGGTTCACAACCAGTGTAATCATATAAAGGTGATCCATCTGGGGCAAAGATTAAAGTTGTCGCCCCATCTGGATTATTCCAATTCGATTGGCTTGTGCCCATATAATCACCCGTACATTCACCAAGCGTGTGCTCTGGCCAACCATTTACTATATATGGATCATCAGTTGCGTTGTTATAATCTATCCAGTAATCATCAACATGACCTCGTATTACTCTGCCATCGATTCCGAGATGAGTGACACTTAAAGGACATTCACTCACCCAACCACTCGGCCACATTGATTGACCCCAAATTATATTATCCATAGGCATAAAACCATTATTGGTAGGACCCGCATAGACGTTTGCATATCCCGTTCTGTCATAATAACCTGCGATCATAGCTCCGGAAGTTGGAAAGCATCCGTAACACCAATCAAAAGTAGGCACATCTTCGAGAATGACTACATTCCTGTTTGTTTTTGGATCAGGAATTTCTGCGATGGGCATGAGATGTTCCGGCGGGGGACTTCCGGGAATGATGATCCGGTCAATTAAATCGCCATTTTTATCGATAAAGGTCGTTTTAAAAGATTGTTCTTCTGCAGTGAGATATGATAATGAAAACAGAATGGTTATGAGAAACCAAAAAAAAGTAATTATCATTATAATTTTCATGTGTCCTCCCTACTGAATGGACATAAATAATATCAAGTCATATAAAAAAATCAGCTTAACAAAAATGAGGTAAAAACAACGAAGAAAAAATGACGAAGACGATTTATTCAGTCAATAAAAATAAAAATTTTCTTATAATTAGTGTCCATCCGTAAATTTTAAAATCTAGTAGAATTATATTTTTCATTCTGTTTTACCTCATCCCCTAACCCCTTCTCCTAAAAAGAGAAGGGGAACTTTTTGTCTGTGAGGTTGAAAAATGGACTTTACGGATGCACACTAATTGATAGGGGTAACGTCTTAAAAGTTGGTGTAAATTAGAAAGGCTTGCATAAGAAGTTGAGCCAACAAAAATCTCGTTGAAAAAAAGATCAGATAAGGAGATTTAATATGGCTCAACGGAAGAAAGATGAGTTACATGAAAAGTTGGTCAATGTTTTTGATTCGCAGGAAGCGTTTAATGGTTTATTATCTTTGCTTGAGAAGAGCATACAGGCGATGATAGAATTGGAGTTTGATAAGTATATAGGTGCGGAGCGTTATGAGCGCAGTACTTCGAGGTTAAGCATGCGTAATGGTTATCGCACACGCAACAAACCTTTTCTTACCGGGTTAGGTGAAGTTGATATACGAATACCCAAAGTTCGTAAAGGCAACTATTATCCACATGTATTAGAGCGTTATCAGCGAGTAGATCGAGCATTGATATCAGTCATTCAGGAAGCTTACATAAATGGGGTATCGACCCGTAAGATGGAGAAAGTATTTAGCAGGATTGGTATAACGGGATTGGACAAGAGTTCGGTGAGTCGTTATATTCAGCCGATCCGAGATGAGGTAGAAAAATGGCGTAGTCGATGCTTATCGGGACGTTACGTATATACGTGGTTGGATGGGATACAAAGCAAAGTTCGTAGGGATAAGGCAGTATTTTCAACGAGTATATTGATAGCAAAGGCATTACGGTTTGATGGTCATCGCGAGGTATTAGGATTTTATGTAGGCAATAAGGAATCATATCATAATTGGAAGACTTTTTTACAAGATTTAAAATTTCGTGGATTAGAGATGAGCAGTTTATGGATACGAGATGATCATGATGGTCTTTCGAGTGGCTTTGAGTGAATGTTTTCCTGGTCAGCTTCAGCAGCGTTGTATAGTTCATTGGATGCGTAATGCGCTGGATAAGGTATCGGGTTCACATGCTGAGGAATGGTTAAAGGGTTTGCTAAGTCCTTTAGTTCAATCTATTGATGTAGATAGTTTTGAATCATCACGAGCAAGATTGCTTAAGCAAGTTTCATCAAGGGGTTATGATAAGCTTCATGAATGGTTAGAAGATACGCTTCCTGATGTAAGTTCATATATTCTATTTCCACCATCTCATTGGACAAAGATAAAAAGTACGAATCCTATAGAACGCTTGAATGAGGAGATACGCAGAAGGGAAAGATGTGTGAGGATATTTCCTTCAGAAGGGAGTTGCAGTTTACTTATAGGGGCAATTCTTCAAGAGCAATCGGAGACTTGGACAACTGGGAGGATCTATCTTCAAAGAGATTTAGATAATGCAAAAAATATTATGGAACGACTTAATATGAAAACAGCAAAGGTTGCATAGAGTGTGTTTCTTATTGGTGCTGTCTCGCTACGCTCATCAGCACCAATAAGAGGAATAAGGTGTTAATAACAATGAGATTGAATTTACACCAACTTTTAAGACTTGACTTTGATAGGGCAATACATGTACAAAATCCGTCAACGCATTTTATCATAGAGTTCCGTAAGATTGCGCAAGGTCTTTACTATAACTGTATCGAGAAGTCTGTCTATATCACCAATTGCATGCTCGTAGGTTTCATCAAAGGGGATCGTGCCGAGATAGCATTTCTCAAAAACCTCTTTTGCATAGGGCGTCGCAGGGAAGGTCATGTTTTCAATCACGCCAAGAATCTGAATGTTCAGTTCTTCCAGTAATTCAAGTGATTTTTTTACCACATTTGTTGTGATCTTCGAAGGAGTAGTGACAATGCAGAATTCTATCTTTTTAATAAGACGAATAATATCAAGTGTCGTATCGTTGATCCCGGGTGGCATGTCGATGATGAGGTAGTCAAGCTTATCCCATCTTGTGATCGCAAGAATTTCTAAGATCGCATTTGTAATGTCCAGACCGCGCATCGGAGCGACGTGATCTTGCGTGAAATTTGCAATTGTGATGTAGGATATTCCGTGATATTTTGGAGGTATGATGCCTTTATCTTCATCGGGGAAATGGAAGTCATCGATGCCGAGAATTGTATGCGTTGATGCACCGGTGAAGTCAAGATCAAGGAGTCCGACTTTCTGATTTGAGTCTGCGAGAACAAGTGCGAGCAGGGAAGCAATTGTGCTCTTGCCGATCCCGCCTTTCCCCCCCCCAACTGCTATGACTCTGCCCACTTTTTCAAGCCGTTTTTCAACTACATTTATTCGAGGATCCATTATTTCTCCTGCATATAGATATTTTTTTTACCACCCGACTACGCTACACTCCGTCGTGACATGCGAAAAGCACCAGTCTCCGTTCCACTACGCCTCGGCAGGCGAAATTCACGAAAAAAATGATGGAGATTCATTTTTTCATTTTTCCTAGTGTCATGTCAATCTTCGATTGGAAATGGTAATTGAATTTTGACATTCCTTATATTGCCTTCTCCTCAGATAGGAGAAGGTTAGGATGAGGTTTCAAACTTTGTTAAAATTCAATTTACGTCATTTAACCATTGACTTATCACTAGATTCTGGT
>JAUWMT010000002.1 GCA_030613025.1 Candidatus Cloacimonadota bacterium | reverse complement strand
CGTAATGCAATGAAGACTGGCTTGGTAACGGAAGACGATAAGACATTGCGTTCCCAAAGTGGGAACAGTTAAATTTGCTTCGCATTTAACGTCCTAAAGCTTTGGGAACGAGAGGAGGATAGTAATGGTTTCCAAATATTTGATTTTTTTCTAGCATATTTATATTCATAAAATCTTTAGAGTAAACTTAAAAACAATCGAACTAATTAATTTTGATAAAAATTACGGATGCAATATCTTTGTAAATAAATTTGACCAAATACACATAAGTTCAAAAAGTGGACGAAGCAACTGAAAAGGATCATATTTATGGATGTTGATCATATTCGAAAGATAGATAAATGGCTTGGAGTTCCCATATGTGCGTTTTTCACAGTGCTTTATAAGATAAGAACGCTTTGCAAACCTTCACTCAAGAAGCTGGTGCAGCCCAAGAATATCCTATTTGTTGAGCTTTCCGAGATGGGGTCTGCGATACTTGCTTACTCGGTTCTTCAAAAAACGAAAGAGCTTTTTTCGGATTCCAATATCTACTTCCTAATCTTCGAAGAAAATAAAGAAAGCGTGTACATCACAGAAGCGATACCACAAGAAAATGTGCTTACTATCGATTGCTCGAATTTCTCCCGATTTGTTTTTTCCACCCTTTCTGTATTAAGAACATTTCACAAAATACCTATCGATACCTATATTGATATGGAGCTTTTTTCCCGGGCAACCAGCATAATCTCTTATCTTTCCGGAGCACATAATAGGGTTGGATATTATAAATTTCACATGGAAGGGTTGTATCGTGGAAATTTTCTCACCCATCGGGTAACTTACAATCCGCATCAGCATATTTCATATAATTTTTATAACCTCGTTTATTCGCTTATTGCTCCCGTTGAAGAGTATCCAAAACTCAAAAAGCATGTTGAAGATATTCCTTATGTGCCACACATTAAATCATCTGATGTGGCGAAAAATAATATTTTCTTAAAACTCCAAAATGAAAATTCAGAACTAACTGAGAATTCCAAACTCATCATATTCAATCCAAATGCGGGAATACTTCCCATACGCGCCTGGTCTCTTGATAAATATTCGGAGCTGGCAAAAAGATTATCACAATTGGAGAATACATTTATAGTCATTATGGGGGTAAATGAAGCGTGTAAAGATGCGAAGGTCATTCAAAAGGTAGCTCCCGACAGGATAATTGATCTTACAAATAAAACAACCTTGCGGGAAATAATAGACCTGTTCAATATCTCGAATGTTCTCGTTACAAATGATTCGGGACCGGCTCATTTTGCAAGCTTAACTCCCATTACGAACATTGTTTTCTTTGGACCCGAAACTCCGAAATTGTATGGACCTCTCGGGAAAAACAGTCATGCTCTTTATGCCGATTTCAGTTGCAGCCCGTGCGTGAGTGCATTCAATCATAGAAAAACAACCTGCAAAGATAATCGATGTGTAAAAGCAATTCCCGTTAATGAGGTTTATGACCTCGTAGTGAAAAACCTATAAACTGCGCTATTGTTTGATGATAATTCATCCATTTTTTTGCATGAACACAGCGTTTTAGCAGGGCGGGAGTAACTTAGAACTCATGGCAGTAACCGGAATGGATCTGACACGGGGAAACCTGCTCAAGAATCTTGTAAAGCTCTCGTTGCCAATCATGTTCTCCAACTTTTTGCAAATGTTCTACAATCTCACTGATGCATTCTGGCTTGGGAAATTGGGAGAGCATGCACGTCATGCTGTCTCTGTAGTGGGTCTTGCTTTTCCGTTGATCTTCTTTCTCTCATCCTTCGGCTTTGGTTTTGTTATTGCCGGCACCTCTCTCATTGCTCAGTATAAAGGCGCCAATCAGATGGATAAGATGAAGGAAGTCGTGGGACAATTTTTTCTAATAATGGTTCTGTTTTCTATCATTTTTCTTGTTGTTGGACTGCTCTTCATCAATGATATTTTAAACATTCTTCAAACTCCCGATGTGATCTTTCACCTGGCAAAACAATATATTACCATCATCCTAATTGGCATGATATTTATGTTTGTTTCTCTCTCTTATCAGAGTTTTTCGCATGGACTAGGAGATACTATTTCCCCAATGAAAATACAACTCATCGCTGTTGGCTTGAATGTTATACTCGACCCCTTTATGATATTCGGGATTGGTTTCTTTCCGAGAATGGAAACGATCGGAGCTGCATGGGCAACGTTCATCTCGCGAGCTCTCGCTGCTGTTATTGCAGTTGTTTTCCTGTTTAAGAAAACACCGTACATTATACCGAAATTGTCGGAGATCAAACCTGCGAAAGAGATGCTGAAGAGGATATTACGCATCAGCGTTCCCGCCTCACTCGCACAGTCCATGACAAGCTTTGGCTTCATTATTTTGCAGGGTTTCGTGAATTCTTTCGGCACAGTTGTAATGGCTGCATACGCAATAAATAACCGCATTATCGGCTTTTTTATGATGCCGGCAATGGGAATCAGCAACGGACTTTCATCTATTATCGGGCAGAATATCGGGGCACGGAAAATCCGGAGGGCTGAGAAGAGCGTAAATGTTGCGTTTATTCTGGTCTTTGCTATCATGTTCACGGGATGTGTGCTGGTTTATTTCTTTGGCGGGTCTATCACAAAGTTCTTTATAAATGATCTTCAGGTCATTGATGTTGGTCGCAGAATGTTCAAAGTGACACCCATTGCTGCGTTTCTTTTCGGAACACTCTTTGTGTTCATCGGTGTGTTCAATGGTTCAGGTCATACAAAACCGGTAATGCTACTCAATATCATTCGCCTTTGGCTGATCAGAATTCCTCTTGTATATATTCTTTCGGGTACTGTTTTGCATATTGCTTTCCTCAAGGATAGTTTTCTCTATCCACTGCTGCACCGCCTGTCACTTCCACTTTCAACATATCCTTACGAATCGCTCTGGTGGTCGATGGTGGTAAGCAATATCATTTGCAGTGTCGTTGCATACGTGATCTATAAAAGAGGAACATGGAAACAACCGAGAATAAATACATAAATTATACTGCATATTTACTTTTATTTACAAAATTATTTAAACTTTAATTAATTTACCATAAATATTCTTTGAGGTGCCCGAGTGAATCAATATATCTTTTTTGCGGTTTATGCATTATTCCTTTTAGGAGTTGGTTTGTATGGCATGAAACGCTCAAAGACTTTTAACGACTACTTTTTAGGATCGCGCTCAATAGGTCCATGGCTTTCTGCCTTTACCTATGGAACAGCTTATTTTAGTGCTGTTTTACTTATAGGATTTGCCGGGAAACTCGGCTGGGGTTTTGGTTTTTCATCTCTATGGGTTGCACTCGGGAATACTGTTGTTGGAACGTTTTTAGTCTGGTTGCTTGTAGGTAAAAGGATCAGAAGAGCTTCACACGAGCTGAATGTCTATACTATGCCGGAATATTTACATGCACGATATAACTCCCATTTCCTAAAGATTTTTAGTGCAATTGCTATTTTTCTTTTCTTAATTCCTTATGCTGCCTCTGTATTTCTTGGTTTGAGCTATTTATTTGAGATTACTTTTAAAATGAATTTTGTTCTCATTCTTATTATTATGGCTGTGCTTACAAGTATTTATATGATATTAGGTGGATATCGCTCCATCGCTATAGTAGATTTTATTCAGGGGATAGTGATGATCGCAGGAGTCACATTGTTGGTTTACTTTGGCATCACTCGTGCAGGTGGTCTTTCTGCAATCACGGCAAAACTAAGCAGTATCGATCCAAAACTAACAGGTTTCATCGGACCTCCTGGATTTTTTCCACTTCTGTATATCGTTATCATAACCAGTGTCGCTCCTTTCGCAATGCCGCAACTTATCCAAAAATTTTATTCTGTTAAAGATGATAGATCAATCAATATCGGCATGATCGTTTCTACGATATTTGCAATAATCATTACTGGAGCTGCCTATTTTACGGGCTCACTTACACGAGTCTTTATCAACGCTCAGAAATATCCTGAAATCTTCACGAATGGTCGTCCAATGGTTGATAAGTTAATTCCAATTTTCATTAGAGATGTCATTCCTTCCGGTGTGTCATTTGTGATATTGCTGCTTGTTCTTACTGCTTCGATGTCAACTCTTGCATCGCTTATATTTGTGTCAGCTTCGGCAATTGTAAAAGATCTGTATCATGGTTATTCAAAGAAGCACGTTTCGGAAGGCAATTTAAATTTATTGATGAGAATATTCTGTGGAGTTTTTATTATACTGGCAGTGATATTCGCAGTTCTCAGACCCGCGATTATCCTGACGATGCTTCTGATCTCATGGGGTGCTATCGCAGCAACATTTCTTGCACCTTTCCTTTATGGACTTTTCTGGAAAAGGGCAAACAAATATGCTGCTATTATCAGTTCAATATCCGGTATCTCGATTACGATGATACTTTTCTTCATCCTTCCTCCCTCAAAAATTCCATTTATCGCAACACTTGGCATGGGAATTCCGATGCTATTGTTTCCGATTATTGTATGGCTGACGCCTAGCTCTGATAAACCGAAAAAGATGTAACCACGAATTAACACGAAACAACACGAATTAAAATGTTGAGTATAAATTATAACCGTGTGAATCCTATCTACAAAAGGCATCACAGAAATGTATGAATTTTTTCTGCCAATAAATGACAGAAGTTAAATGTTGAGGTATTAAAAAATCTATTGAATAAAAACCAGCATAACCAGCCAATTATTAGACGTAAATCCAAGTAGTTGAAAAAACTGTCACTAAGTTTCCTTAGATACGAGTAAAATATAAGTACGGAATGAACCTTCATTTACAGCTAATTGTTGGACAGAATTTATTTTTCGTAAAATTGTATTTATTAAGAAATGTTGTCATTCCCAACTTGATTGGGAATCCAGAAATTAAAATATTGGGAGTATTAACTTAATTTTTTCTGGGAAAGCACATAAAGTTGGTTTACAAGAGGAGTTACATAAGAATGTACTCGTGTTATGAGTATAAAGAAAAAAAGGCTTCCAGAATATAGTTTTTTTAACGATCAAGGTTAAGCTGATTTAAACGCTTGACAGACTCTCAAAATTGTAAGAAACTCAATGCATCTAAATTCAGCTTGAACCTGTTGTAAGCTTACGCACATAATCAATCAAAATAGAAAAATATGCTATAGACCGTGATTCTATTAAATCTTTTTTATTGGAATATCACGAAATTCAACTTTAAATCCCCGGTACTCACATAGCATCTGCAACAAGGTAATTTTCGTAGCCTTTGAAGAAACATTTTCAAAATAGAGTTCTGTCGTAACTGATAATCCTGCGATGATTTTCTTCTTTGCTCCACTATACTGACTGATCCCCTTGATTTTATGATATTCATTCCCAAATTTTACAGCGGAAATTAAATATTCATTTCCAGCATCGTCGTAAATCATGGTTTGATACTGCCATCCGTATGTAATATGGAAATCTTTATCATCTTCCGTTGTATTTGTTACGATAAGATGACAAACTACAGTTCTGTTAGACATCTCGCATTTTATAAGTTCAATTTTAAAGCCCTCTTTTTCTACCATTATATTTTGATGTGATGCTTTCTGACTTTCTTTTGCTACGATGTCAGTTGACTCAACTGCCTGCGCCATTAATTTCCTAATAACATCGTCTTTTAATATTTTTACAGATGCCACAGAAAAAATTTTACCAGTTTCTGTTGATATCAGACGAGCATTCACTTTAACGCTATTCCCTAAATCAGTGATACTTCCGGAAGCAATAGCATCAACACCTAAAATCTTACCCAACTCTCTTGCAGAACTTTCGTCAACTAATCCTGAAAGATTTAAATGGTGCTCATTTAAAACTTTATTTAACAATTGCCTTTCAATCACTTCAAACTTATTTGTCAGGTATAGTCGAGTAATCAATTCTTCTGCAAGGTATTGACCGAACTCTGTTATTTGTCCCTGCAGATTTGAAAATTCGATAATCGCAATTTTGGATTTTTGATTTTGAGATAAATCTGCTATAATTTGACCGACTAAATTCTCTAATTGAGAATCCAGTGTTTCTGGTCCTATTGTGGCTATTTGTTCCTTTTGTGTTGCGCAACCAATAAGGAAAATAACCAGTAAAAGTAATCCAATTTTTTTCATTGTAAATTCCTCTTTCACAAATGTTTTTATAATATATTATTTAACGTCCATCAAACTAAATTTGAATGAATCATTGTCTATATTCAACTTTTAACTCTCGTTATAGACCAGCGATGCCCGCAATGATTGCATTCGCGTTTATCCCGATAATACATAGCAGAATGGGTTGATCCGGTAGTCGAGCCATCAGCATGGCGGACTGTTCTCTTAGATTTCCAGCCACCCAGAAAAATACTGCCTTTATCCATCCCTGCCCACATTGTTCTACAACGGGGACATCTCAGATATACAATCCTTTTGCCCTGCAACCACATATCAAATAAGAGCAGGACAACAAATACGACGCCAATAAAAAAGTTTTCATAGGGTGGTGTAAACATAAAAATAGGTGTTACTAAAAGCATAACAACTATACCCAGAAAACGTATAAGCCATTTGATTAATGTATTAGACAACGCTTTTCTCACACATAGAAAGTTTGTGAAAAAATGGATAAAATATAGTGGCAGGATAAAGAATACAACCGAAATAACAATTACAAAATATTTAAAAAATTCATTTTTCGTTCTTAATTTATCTAAAAAATTGAATGCTGAGTATATAATACTTTTTTCATTTAAATAGTACGGATAATTTTGAAATCCAATCTGCTTTATAAAATTTCTTCTTACCCACCCAATTTCCCCATTATCCAGTTGAATTTTAGATCCGAATGGCTGGCTTTTAAGAATCGTAACGATATCACCCTGTTTAACTGATGCTACCCAGACTGCGTTCTTGCCTAATTTTGAAGTTAGGTCAACATTAAGTAAGATGAGTCCTTTCCCAGCATAAGCAGAATCATTATTAGCTACTGCAATAGTTGATGATACCCAGCCCGTAACTGCCAAATTTCTTCTGCCTTTTACAGCTTCGTACCAACTATCCTTGGTACTAACGACTTTCAATTTTTCTCCAATGCCAAGATTGCCAATTATTTTGTAATTTGTTCCGGGACCGCTGCGAAAATTCGCGTTTTTAATTATAACGATCTCCAATCCTTTTGCTTGGGAATCAGTTGGAAAAAAGGATAAAATTAGTAGTACAAGGGAAAGATGGGCTATTGTGAACTTTAACATAATTCCTCCATGAGTTTTGTAAATCTAGTGAAATATAAAAATTTTCGGTTATTCATAATATAAGCATATATTCACATTAAAAATGAAATAAAATTTAAAAAATTATAGTTTTCTTTTTTGAAAATAGTAGATAAACCTAAGCAGGATAACGATTGGCATCAGCCGTCCGTCGCAGGCGGATCGGTTGCATGCCGTTGTTAGCCATTCTTGCTCTTCTCGATGATTTCAAGATAGCGTCGAAGTGTCCCCTCATAGCCGTGGTCAAACGATTCAACCACAATAGCGTGGCCGATCGAAACTTCAAGGATCCCAGGAATGGAAAGGAATAGCCCCAGGTTCTGAAGGTTCAAGTCGTGTCCAGCGTTCACTCCGAGGCCAATGTGTTTGGCATGCGCGGCTGCACTGCGATATCTCACCCACACTTCGTGTTCACAGCTCGTCGCGAACGCCTTGGCGTATGGCTCGGTGTAGAGCTCGATACGATCCGCCCCTATCGTTTTCGCAATATCGATTTGCCCAATCTCTGTGTCCATGAAGAGGCTGACGCGAATACCTTTTGCTTGAAGGTTCTTGATGATAGGAAGGAGCCGTTCCCTGTCTTCCCGAAGGTTCCAGCCATGATCCGATGTCAACTGCTCCGTGGCGTCCGGTACAAGGGTACACTGCGTTGGTTTTACCTCTCCGACGATATCGAGGAATTTGTGGATTGGATTGCCTTCGATGTTGAATTCCACCGCTGGATGCTCGCTGACCAGTTGAGAAAGGTCATACACATCCGAGTACGTCACATGCCTCTGGTCCGGACGCGGGTGTACAGTAATCCCCTGAACCCTCGCCGCGATGGTGCGCCGCGCCATCTTGAGCAGATTCGGGAAGTCCGTTCCACGCGCATTCCGCAGTAAGGCAAGCTTATTGAGATTAACACTCAGCTTCGTCATTGCTGCTCCTGTGGTGGCTAACTCGTTCTTATCTTGCGAGCTTTGCAAGATAACACTCTTATAGCGTCGCTTCATAATATAAATCCATTGTTATAAACTATTTTCATTAAAATACAGTATGTAAAAAGAGTAAAACATATTCTATCTGTCAAATTATTTATGAAAAGTATTGCCAAAAAATATATAAATTCATATTTTGCAACACAATATCAATATGCTTGCGAGGGTTTATGGTAAAGAAGAAAATATTGAATATAGTACATGAAGTAATGAGAAGAAAACATTACAGCTTGAGAACAGAGAAATCATAGATCTATTGGATGGTAAATTTTCATTATTTTTATAATAAGCGTAATCCTGATGAAATGGGAGCAAAAGGAATTTCCAAATTTCTAACTTATCTGGCTAATGAGAAAAGTAAAACTTCACGGTGAAGTAAGTTATCTTGGGAAAAGATGGTTCCTGACAGAGCTCCTCTGTGGAGAAAGATTCGACTTACTTAAAACAAGAAAAAAGATGGTTCAAGTTTATTATTATATCTTACCAATAGCAAAACCTAATCTATCTACTGGAAAAGTTGAAAGAAATGATTGTCAGAAAAAAGGAAATACGAGAAAATGTTACCAAAGAAAATCATGAGATAGCCTTTCTTACGAAATGCAGTCTCATGATAATATTGATTACGTGATAAAACGAATTGTGTCACCCATGCGCCCGGTTTAATGTGTTACCTATGCTCCAGTTGTACACACCCCGCCCTCTCCTGCAAGGATGGGGAATAAAAGGGAGAGGTCATTTCCTAAAACACATCAAAGGTATAAGACACCTTCAGGAAATAGGTATTCTTATTCTCGGACAAGGTGAGTTGAGAGTGTTCTTTTTCCTCATGATCAAGAGAAGTGACACCTGCATAAACTGCAATATTAGCATAAGGATTATACACGAAGAGCGGATAAATATTCAGCGCACTGTAACTTTTTTCATCAACTGATACATCAGAGTAACTGTACTGCAAAATACCTCTTATCCAGAATTGCTTATTGAACTGATACTTCAAGGTCACCTGATGCACCTGTGCATGATAGATATTTTGCAGTTCCTGGTATTCGCTTCTTATGTCGATGTCGATCTTATTTGTGGGCCTCAAATTGAGAAAAAACTGATATTTCCTGAATTGCTCGATGCGAGGATCGTTTTCATCGAACCACATATATTTTCCACATACAAAACATATTTCAGCCACAAACAGGTCGATTGGATATGTCTTAAAGAACAGCCAGGGCGTGTACATGTAATTATCTTTCTCTGCAAAGTGCACCATCCGGAACTCTACCCATGTCCAAAATTCCATTTTATTGTTCAAGATAATTCCGGTATATGGCTTCACATAGTGTTCTTTTATTTCAGAAATATCAAGATCATATTTGATATTGGCATCATATCCGACTTCGAACAATCTCACGAACTGCTTATCGTCAGCAGCAAATTTGTACCACTGGCTGTGACTGGTAAGCATTTGAATGTCATTTTGAGGAATGAAGCCCATATCTGCCTTGAAATTTTTGGAGATTGCCTTCAGTTTGAGATAGGCAAATATATTTTCAGAATCATAGGTCAATTTACCATAATAGCCATATCCCTTGTGCCAGGTCTTATCCTTTGTTTGATCCGCAGATCCAACAAGCTGCACATATCCGCTCAAATTTTTCAGAATACGAAGAGTACCATCGACATCTCCCACGAGATTATAGTATTCTTTGAACTTTCGGATAGCGAGTGCACTGCGAATAAATGCATTCCCGCTGCGTGCTTTTCTGTCATAAGTTAAAAAACCGAAATAGGCATTTGCAGAACCTTCATAGCCCTCAATAAAGCGTCCTCCATTTGCATTTCCATCAATTGTGCCGAGCCCAAAAAGGTAATTGTTCTTGAATGCCCCTGAGAATTTCGCACCGAATATCGGGTCAACGACCTGCCGTGTATGGTATATCGTGATCGGTGTCTGGAAAGGGTTTGTGCTTTCTAGGAAGAAGGGTCTTTTCTCCGGATAGTAAATTGGAAACCGAGTATTCACATCGATCTCCATTGCATCTGCTTCAATAATACTGAAGTCAGGATTGATGGTCATTGTAGTGGAGAGATTGGAATTGGGTTCATAGAATATATTGAGTTCCGGTTCGTATTTCCTTTTGATCTTGGATGTGCCGGTTAGCTTGTCCTCATCCTGAGTGTAGTCAGTTAGAAATGAAGGAATGAGCTTCAAGTTCCTGTTTGTCGGCAGTTCTTCAAATATCAGAATTCCATAATTATCATAGAAATTCTGTCCGTTCCTATCAACAGGTGTAGCACTTAGCTCTTCTTTTCGTTCCTCGATTATCCTTTTGAAGAAGAAGCCCCATTTCACGTTCTTGCCACTTTTATACTTAATGTTTTTCAGCGGGATCTTCATTTCTATAGTATAGCCATAATCAGTAAGCGCTCCGAATGAATCATAATGAATATCAATGGACGGATCAGTATAATCGATCACAATGCCGTCTGCCTGTTCGCCGAATCCATTTGTGCCGAAATAGTACGCCTTTGCATTGGAAAAGAAGGTATCGATGTACAGAAAGACCCTGTCCGTATAATATATTTTATCTCTGATGCAGTGAAACAGACGTATTTTCTCCGGGTCTTCCATGAAGCATTTCATTGCCACGTAAATGTATTCGTCATCATACAAAAGATACCCGGTAGTGCGTTCCGAAGGAGCAGTATTATTTCCCGGAGATATCTGATAAAAGGTATCCACGACAGCAGCATCTGCCCATTCTCCACTTTCAATGATACCGTCTATAATTGGCGGCTGAAGTGTTTTTGGCACATGAATAGTTAGTTTTGCTTGTAATGCAAAGGGTATCATAAGAAGCAGTAATAACAAACAATATTTGAGTTTCATAGGCAGTCCCATTTTTTATTATTTGCTATGAACCTGAGAATTTTAAAATCTTTCAATTCATTTTGTGTAATCAATTTTTCTGTCAATATTAAATACTTTTGTGAGAACATTAATGTCTCATTATTATTTACATTTACATGAATATTTTTCATTGTTACTCAGAATTAAATTTACTTTTATCCTTTTTTAATAAGACCTTTCTTAGAATGTGTTATCTTCCCGGATTCTTTCTTGGAAAATCGTATATTCTTTGATTTCTTCAAATTCTGCTTTTTCTGTTTTTCTTTTAGAAAATCTTTCATACTCTTTTTCATACACCTCACACCTTTCTCGTTACATCCAAATTGATAACTCTATCCGCTATTTTCTCTATAAGAAATCTGTCATGTGTGGCAAAAATAATAGTTCCGGTATATGATCGTAGAGCATCTTCCAACGCCTCTCTTGCAGCTATCTCGAGATGATTGGTGGGCTCATCGAGTACGAGCACATTTGCCCCGGATACAATTATCTTAGCCAATGCGACCTTGCTCCGCTCGCCGATGCTCAAGGTTTTGATTTGATTATGAACGAGCTGTTCTGATATACGCAGACAGCCAAGTACAGTCCGTGCAAAGGTCTGTTTCTGCTTATCTCCACAAACGACTTCTTCCATAACAGTATTATCAAAATTCAGATTTTCATGATCCTGAGAGTAATAACCGATCTCGACTTGCGGAGACCATGCCATTTCACCTTGATATTCATTCAAATGACCGGTTAGAATTTTCAGTAAGGTTGATTTTCCGCTTCCATTTTTGCCGATTATTGCAACACGCTCACCGGTCATAAGATGGAGCTCGATATTCTGCAGCACATTATTTGATCCAATGGTTTTCGCGAGATTTTCAACTGCCAGCACTTGTTTGCTTTTGACTTTCAGATTTTCAAAATGAAAATTTCTCTTCTTTTCGATAAAGGGTTTTTCGGCTTCTGCCTTTTCTATCAGCCGTTCTGTCCTGCGCTGTAGATTTTTTGCCTGCTGCATTGCATTCTTTGCGAGATTGCTCACACATTCATACACTGGAGCGTATCCTTCGGAACCGGTCTCTGCCTGATGACTATGAGCCCATTGCGTTCGCTTTCTGGCAGCGATATTCAGTTTTTTTATTTTCTTTTTCTGCTCTTCATAGACATGTATCTTTTGATGAAGCTCCCGCTCTTTCTCCTGTTTATAGAAAGAGTAGTTACCTGAATAATGCATAACACCTTCTTGTGTAAGATCGAGGATCGAAGTCACACAAACATCCAGAATATGCCTGTCATGACTAATAATGATGTACGGAATTTTTATTTCATTGAGAAAGGATTCCAGCCAGTCCAGCACTTCTATATCGAGATGATTTGTTGGCTCATCGAGAAGCATCACATCAGGTTCTTTGAGCAATATTCTGCATAGCGACAGACGTGTTTGCTCTCCGCCGCTTAAGGATACAGTTTTTCTGCTCAACATTTCATTATTAAATCCAAAACGCGTAGTCACTTTTTCGATCGTAATTTCAAAATCATATCCTCGATTTCTTTCATATTCAGAAAGAATAGAACTAACCTGTTCAGGTGTAAAGTGCTCAAGTTGATCTATTTTTTGCTTCAATGCAGCTAATGTCGGATTGCTGTTCCATATAAAAGAAAGCCCTGAGTTTGCTGGCGGCAAGTCCAATTCTTGAGGAAGATACCCGATCGAAAGTTCAGGTTTATGATATAAAACACCTTCGACCGGGTTAATCTTTTTTCTCAAAATATCCAGTAGTGTCGATTTTCCGCAGCCGTTCTTTCCGATCAAACCGATCCTGCTATGCTCATGAACTGCAAAGGATACATTCTCAAATAGCATGTCCGGTTGATTATCATACCGAAATGCAATGTTGTCAGATCTGATTATCTGCATGATATATTCCTTGATTTCCTACGCTGTCAGAAGCTCGGACTCGCGTTCTTCCATAAACTGATTCGAATAGAGACGGTAGTAGTAACCTTTTAATTTTATCAGCTCACGATGAGTTCCCATTTCCGTGATCTTGCCTTTTTGGATAACAAGGATCCTGTCTGCAGAACGTATTGTTGAGAGTCTGTGTGCAATAATGAAACTGGTTCTGTGCTCCAGCACTTTATGAATTGCATCCTGGATTTTCTGCTCTGTTTCTGTATCAACTGAGGAGGTTGCTTCATCGAGTACAAATATTTTGGGATCGGTGAGAATTGCACGGGCAAATGAGATGAGCTGTTTCTCGCCTGTAGAGAGCAAACTGCCGCCTTCTCCAACTTCAGAATCATAACCATCTTGCAGATTCGATATAAACTCATGAGCATTGACCAATTTGGCAGCTTCATTGATCTCCCTATCAGTTGCATCGAGTCTTCCATAGGCAATATTCTCTTTTATCGTTCCGCTGAAAAGATGTGGAGTTTGGAGAACATATCCAAGATTTGAATGAAGCCAGAGCAACGATCTTTTCCTGTAATCGACACCATCAATAAGCACTTCTCCTTTTGTAGGTTCATAGAACCTGCAAGCGAGATTTACAATCGTGCTTTTGCCGGAACCTGTCTCTCCGACGAGCGCAATTGTCTCTCCTGCCTGAACCTCAAGATTGAAGTCGTCGAGAACTAATTCACCGTCTTTATACCCGAAAGAAACATCCTTAAAATTGATATTTCCATCAATTTCAGGCCAATTTTCCTTTTTGGATTCTGTAATATCTCCATACTCATCAACAACTTCTGAGGTGTCCTGAATATCGGGTTTTTCGTCGATCATAGAGAAAATTCTCTCTGCTGATGCCTGCGCATTCTGTAGCTCTGCAAACACTCGTGAAAGTTCACGAAGAGGTTCGAAGAATTGAACCGTGTATGAGATGAATGCGACAAGCGTTCCATAAGATATCGTTCCAAGAAGCACGCCAGAGCCACCTCTCCAGAGCACAAGTCCTGTTCCTATGCTTCCAAGGGTAAGGACGACCGGCAGATAGAGCGATGAAAATATCGCGGTGCGTACTGAGGAGCGGTTCATTTTTATCGTGATCTCCTGAAATTCAAGCAGGTTTTCTTCTTCACGAACAAGTGTCTTTGTTGTCTTTGCTCCAGTGATCCCTTCGCTGAAAGCTCCTGTGATCTGGGAGTTTATCTTTCTGACTTTTCTGTATGCTTTGAGGATTTTCTTCTGAAAATACAAGCTGATCACAATCAGTACTGGAACAACAGTCAAAGTGATAAGCGCCAGTTTCCAATTCATGAAGAGCATCACGAATACAATCCCGAGCATAAGTGAAATACCCCAGACCATATCGACCAAACCCCAGGAAATGAATTCTCCGAGACGTGTGCTGTCCGATGTCATTCTGGTCATGATCCAGCCAACAGGAGTTTTATCATAATAATTGAACGAAAGCTCCTGAAGATGCTTGAAACCCTTTTTTCGAATATCATAAGATATACCCATCTCGATCTTTCCTGCAATTGCGATAAAGAAGTATATATTCATGCTTTGCACTATGATGAGCACAAAATATACTATTCCAAAAACCACTATCCCATCTGTGTTTTGCGCAACAACGAAATGGTCGATCGCATATTTGGTCATTAGAGGAAGTATCACATCGACACCTGCAAGTGACAGCATGAAGAATGCAAGAATCAGCAATCTTTTTTTGTAAGGTTTGATGAACTGAGACAATTTCTTCCAGAGAGAGAAATCGAATCTTTTTGTATATTCCTGTTCTTTATACACACTCATTTTATTTATCCTAAATAATTTTTTGAATTGCCATTTTATTAAGCTGTTTCCAAAGAAATTTTCTTTTTATCAATGCCGATTTTTATGTCATTTTTGCTCAGTTCGGTTTCCAGTTCTTCTTCCAGGGAATTCTGGATCGTCCAGATGCGCTTATACAATCCTTCCTGAACGACAAGCTCTTCATGAGAACCGATCTGAACGAGTTCGCCATGCTCAAGAACGAGAATGATATCAGCTTCAGAAAGTGTAATCAGCCGATGAGAAATAATGAAGGTCGTTGCCTTCTGTGCTCTCTTATTCAGTTGAGCTCTTATTGCAGCATCGGTTTCTGTGTCAACCGCACTGAGGGAATCATCAAAAATCAGAATTGGTGTTTCCATTACCAGGGTTCTTGCCATTGCCACTCTCTGTTTCTGGCCGCCGGATAAAGTTACACCACGTTCACCAACTGCAGTTTCATATCCTTTCTGGAAATCCAATATCACGTCATGAACTGAAGCTATCTGTGCGGCTTCGAAAATCTCGTCATCTTCAGAATTAATTCTGCTCATCCCGATATTCTCTTTTAGAGTGCGGGAAAACAGAAATGGCTCCTGAAGCACGAGTCCGACATTCTTTCGGATTGCATGCTTATCTATATCCTTAAGCTCCATGCCGTCGATAGTTATCGAACCACTTGTATAATCATACAGACGTGGAAGAAGATGAACCAAGGTAGATTTTCCTGAACCTGTGGGCCCAAGAATTGCAACTGTTTGACCGGGCTCTACACTGAATGAAACGTCCTTTAACACGGGTTTTTCCGGCACGTATTCAAAACTCACATTCTTGAATTCGATCTTGCCTTTTACCGTTATTTCTTCACCATCGCTAAATTCTTCAATCGGTTCATCGAGGATTTCATGAATACGACCGACAGAAACCATTGTCTTACCCATATCCGTAAGCACTCTTCCCATCTGCCTGATAGGCCAGAGCATCATGCCCACAAAAGTTGAGAATGCCAAGAGTGTACCGAGAGATATCACACCATTTGCAGCCCAGAAAGTTCCGAGAATCAGTACCGCTGCGATCTGAATGAGAGAGAGAAAATCCGATATCGACCAATACCATGCCAGAAGCCAGATCAATCTATAGGTAAGATCTCGGTATTCACTGTTTTTACCATCGAATTTATCGATCTCGTGTGCTTGACGAGCAAAGGCACGCACCACTCTTACGCCGGAAAGGTTCTCCTGAAGTACTGTTGACATTCTTCCTTCAGATTCGTCGGAAAGCTGGAATGCCTTTTTTACTTTGATGAAGAAAATCACCGCAAATCCGAAGATAAAAGGGACAAGTGCCATAGAAACCAGCGTCATTGGAACACTCATTGGTAGCATGAAAGAAAGCGCAAATCCGACCATGAATAATGCTCTTCCCACTTCAACGAATTGAATCGATAGAAACCTTCTAACCGTCTCCACATCCGAGGTGCACCGTTGGATTAGATCACCTGTTTTTGCTTTAACATGATAATTATAGGGTAAAAGCTGGAGATGATCATACACCTTATCTCGAATTTTTTGAGCGATGGATTCCGATGCAATTGCAGACCACTTTCCTTTTAAGTATAGAAATATTCCTCTTATTGAAGTGATAACAATAAGTAATATGCTGCAGATCCAGAGCTTGCCTACGAGTCCGGAGTGCCCGCCAAAGAAATCATAAGCGCCTGAGAACAGCGGTTTGAGCCAACCCTGAGTTTCGAGAGCTTTTCCACCAATAATAGAGTCAACGGTTATCCGAAGTACCATTGGCCAGAAGAATGATAGAAATGTAGCCATTCCAATCGCTGCGATGGATATGATATAGAGAGCTCTGTTGCCCTTCATAAATTGCCATAAATAATATAATTTTTTCATAAAGACCTGCTTAAAAAATATTGATTAACATAAAATAAAACGCAATTTAGAGATGAATCCGGGGTCTTGTTCTGGAAAGGTATAAACTAAAAAAGCCACGGAATCGCTCGTCCGTGGCTTACATTAAAAAATGTTATATTATATGAACCTCGGACAGGCGGTTGTTGAAACAACTGAAAAGCACACTATTTGTATTGTAGATAGACCAGTTGCGTCATTGGGAATAAGTCTGATCATGCGATGAACCTCCATCCGAATTATTTTATTTGAACCAAAACTGGTATACTAACTCTTGACGTGTCAAGAAAATGATTTTGAAAAGAAAGAATTGACAAAAAGATTAAGAAATTAAATAAATGATTAAGAAATTAGGATTGTTATATTAAAATTTTTGCGGAAAAATTAAATAGTTAAGAAAAAAAAGGAAATTCTAATTAAAAGAGGAAAATATATATGGATATAACAAAATTTCTTGATATGTATTATGCAGAAAGAAAAATCATTACATTTATTCCAAATAAAGCTTACACAGAGAGTCAAGAGCGGGAAAAAAATGCATCTGGAATAAATCAGAACCAGATAAAGAAATCCCTTTATGAGATCATTTCCCTAATGGGGCTAACGAGTCTTGCAAGAATAATTTCTACGTCTGCAGGCTTATTTATATTACCTAGTGTATTATTAGCACTAATGATTGCAACTGTACCTATTCTTAATTTTATTAAAGGTATTAATAGAAGAAGGTCGTCTGAAGAAAATTTATTATTACTTCCTTTACAATTTTCAAAATACCTTAGCTTACCACCAGGACACCCTTCAACGAATGGACAAATATATGTAGGACATCCTACGGAGGAAAAAATATATTTCCCAATTGCATATTTTCATAGATTTGTTTTTGAACACAAATTTGCCGAATTGTTGAGATTAATATCATCTCTAGGTACAAGACGAATTAAAGCACAAAGTGTTGAGGGATACAAAACAGAGATACTTTCTGGTGGTGAAATTGATATATCAATAGCTTCAGTTGATGGAAAGTATGAAAAAAATAAATTAAGAGATAAATCAATTGTTTATAAAGCTGACCTTAATAATGAATCTAAACCAGAAATATCCAATGATCTTGTATGGTTTCCCTATGAAAATACATGGAAGGAAATGGCTAGAGAACGAGTTGAACATGGATTAAAAAGTGTATCAGTAGAATTAGAATATTTAGATGATTACGGTATTAATGCAAAACTAAAATTTAACTTAAAACATCTAAAGGCTAATTTAGGAGTAGAATTCGTGGACTATAAGAAGACCGTGTGGGTTTTCAATGTAGATTTTACAAAGAAAAATACTTAAAATTTACGATACTGGACTATGCGGAATTTTAAAAGGATACAAGATGTATAAATATGAATTACTTGAATATAAGAAAACTTTAACAATTCATGAAAATGGAGGACAAAATGAAAACAAGAGCAAAAGCTTGGATAACAACTAAATTCATATTAACATGTATATGTTTGGTAATAACTTTACCGCTATTAGCTGATAATTACTCTCTCAGTTTTGATGGGGAAGATGATTATTTAAGCATAATTTTAGATATTGATGATTGGAATGCTTTAACTTTAAGTTTTTGGATTAAAAGCATAGAGACTGGAACTAATGCTATTTGTGGTTGGGGAGAAGATAGTGGATATGGTGAATTAGTATTATCAAAGTACTCTCTATGTCCAGATAATAGATTAAGATGGCATGTTTGCGATGGTTCAGAAATTGTATCCGTTTGTGCTGATGGCTGCATAAATAACGACATATGGCATTTCGTAGAAATTGGTTTTGAAGAAAATAGTGAAATCTTTATTGTAATTGATGGCGGTGTTAAACAAAATATTTTTTTTCAAACAAAGGGAAATCCTAACAATATTTTTGAGATTGGAAGACATCCGAGAGTACATAATAATTATTTTAATGCAACTATAGATGAAGTTAAAATTTATGATAACGCATTAACTTATGAAGAAATAAAATCAAATATGTATAATGAGACAACAGAAAAAGAAAAAGGATTGGTTGGATATTGGAACTTCAATGAAGGTGAAGGAGAAATAGTCTACGATATTTCAGGAAATGGAAATCATGGAACAATTTACGGAGCCACATGGTGTGACGATGTTCCAAATATTGAAATAAACGCAAACTTCACAGCAGACAACACCTCAGGTTGTGCGCCACTAACTGTAAATTTTACAGATTTATCAACATGTCTAGACACATTAGAAATAACAAGTTGGGAATGGGATTTTCAGAATGATGGAACAATAGATTCATACGAACAGAATCCTCAATGGACGTACAGTGATAATGGAATATATACTGTTTCATTAACTGTAAGCGATGGTAACTTAAAATTTACTGATACTGAAACAAAAGAAGATTATATATCTGTAGGTGGAGTAATTAATATTCCATTAGATTACAGTACTATCCAAGAAGGTATAAATGTATCCAATAACGGAGATATAATTCTAGTGCAACCAGGAACCTATATGGAAAATATTAATTATAATGGGAAAAAAATTACAGTTGGATCATTATTTTTAACGACGCAGGACACGTCATATATCTATCAGACAATTATTGATGGTAATAATGTAAATAGTGTTGTTATATTCGAAAGTGGAGAAGATTCAACTGCGCTTTTGTGCGGTTTTACAATAATGAATGGTGATGCTAATCATGGTGGTGGAATTTACTGTGAAAATTCTTCGCCGAGTTTAAAGAATTTAACAATAACAGGTAATATTGCTGGTGATTATGGAGGTGGGATTTTCTGCTATAATTCATCCCCTAGTATAGCAAATTTAACAATAATAGGTAATAATACTTCTTATGGTGGTGGGATTTTCTGTGAATCAAATTCTTCACCGAGCTTAGAGTATGTAGAGATAACGGATAATAGTGCTGATTATAATGGCGGTGGTATTTACGGTTATAATTCATCCCCGAGTTTAAATAATATAACGATAACAGGTAATAATGCTAATGATAATGGAGGTGGTATTTACTGTTATAATTCCTGCCTGAGTTTAGTAAATTCTATTATATCTGATAACACGGGGAATTATGGAATTTATGTCTATTCAGGAAATCCGTCTATAACATATTCAGATTTTTATAATAACGAGAATGGTAATTTACATAATTGTGGACAATGGATAGGGGTAAACGTAACTACAAATGCAAATGGAGATAGTTGTGATGTTTATTATAATATCCAAGAAGACCCATTATTTGTAGACCCCACAAATGGAGTTTACCATCTTCAATGGGGCTCACCGTGTATAGACGCAGGTGATCCAAGTTCAAATTTAGACCCAGATGGTTCTATTGCAGATATGGGAACATTTTATTTTGACCAAGGATTTAAAGCAAACTTCAAAGCTGACAAAACGTTTGGATATGTACCATTAACAATAAATTTCAAAGACTTATCTACTCCAAATGATTCTATAATATTCTGGGACTGGGATTTTGGAGATGGCATAGATACCACATATACATCATATATTGATACAATAACTCATATCTATCAGGATATTGGAACATATAGTGTTTCACTCACAGTTACTGATTTAAATGATTCAACTGATACAGAGCAAAAAATTGATTATATAACAATATTTGAAGGAAACGAGGTTAATGGTCATGCTTATTTATTTAATCAAGCAAATCATAATGGAATTAAAGTACTATTTGAGAGATTTGCACCTAGTATATATAAGGATTCTACATATACAAATTCAGTTGGTTATTATTCTCTTGGTTTGCCTGATGGTTTATACAATATGACATACTTAAAAGATAATTTTTATTTTCAAAAGTTAAATGAACCATTATATTCAAATACAACACTCCAAGAAATAACACTCTACACTTATATGTTAATTCCACTAAGCTACACAACAATACAGGAAGGAATTAACCAATGTATAGAAGGAGATACAGTATTGGTAGATATTGGAAATTATTTTGAAAATATAGATTATAACGGCAAAAGTATTACTATTGCTTCAAAATATCTAATTACGCAAGACACAAGTTATATTTCACAAACTATTATTAATGGTGATAATAATGGAACTGTAGTTAATTTTGGGAATGGTGAAGATTCTAATACTGTTTTATTAGGATTTACAATTACAAATGGTTATGGTTTGGGGGGAGGGATTAACTGTAGTAATTCATCTCCAACAATAAAGCATGTAACTATAACAGGCAATAGTGCTGCTGCTTATGGTGGTGGGATTTATTTTAATAATTCCTCACCAACTATAAAGCATGTAACTATAACAGAAAACAGTGCTATTGATGATGGTGGTGGGATTTACTGTTATGATAATTCCTCTCCGAGTTTAGAAAATGTAACGATAACAGATAATAGTGCTGTGAATTATGGAGGGGGGATTTTCTGTGATAGTTCTTCACCAATCATAATTAATTCAATAGTGTCAGATAATATAGGAGATTATGGTATTTATGTAGACTCAGGGAATCCATCCATAAAATATTCAGATTTTTATAACAATGAAAATGGTAACTTCTATAATTGTGAACAATGGATAGGAATAAACGTAACTACCAATGCAAATGGAGATAGTTGCGATGCATATTCCAACATACAGTTAAATCCATTATTTGAAGACCCTGCAAATGGAGACTATAATCTAACAGAAAATTCTCCCTGCATAGATGCAGGTGACCCAAGTTCACAACTTGATCCCGATGGAACTATTGCAGATATGGGAGCATACTATTTTGACCAGACACCAGTTGCAATTAATGAGACAGAAGATATAATCGGTTTCAATTTTACAAATTATCCCAATCCAATTAGCTCAAAAATCAATAATCTCACGGTTAGTTTTTCTATAAAGAAGCCAGGAAATGTTAAAATTCAACTATTTAATATAAAAGGACAACTTGTTTCAACTCTTATAAATGAAGATAAAAATATTGGAGATTACTCAATTAGTTATTCAGTTAATGATTTAACATCAGGAATATATTTTACAAGAATGAGTGTTGATGGAGTAGATATAATTATAAAAAAAATTGTATTAATAAGGTAGTAAGATAGAAAGATATAATGACAACAATAGATAAAAATAGGATAATTGGAAATTATGGAAATACGCTAATTGCACATTTGTTAAGCGAGAATTGTCTAGTAAGACAAGTAACTGAAGGTACTGACATTGGTGTTGATTTATATTGTGAGACAATTGAAGATTGGAAAGGATTTTTGCATTTTTGGGTGCAAGTTAAAAGTGGCGAACAAATAAAGATAAAAAAAAATAAGAAAGCAACATGTAAATTCGAAAAAAGACATCTAGAATATTGGAACAGACAACCTGTACCAGTTTTTGCTTTCTACGTAAGAAAAAACGAAGAGAGCAAAGTAAAAAAGATTTATATAGCTAATATTACAAAATATATAATGTATAATGGTTTGCCAAAAAAAACAAAGAGAATTGAGTCAGATATAGTTATTGAAATAAATAAGGAAAAATGGTTTGAGGAATTTCACGATATAATAAAGATAACAACAACATTAATACAATTCAGAGATTTTGGAATAATATCTAATATTCCGAGTATAAAGCAAGAATATATCAGGAAATATCCTATTCACCTAAAAATAAATAAAGATCAGATTAATAAAAGTATTAGAACCATTAGATGCACAGTTAGTTCATTAATTATTTCAGCAGCAAATGCAGGAAAAGATGATGAAATGGTACAAAATTTATTAGAAATTTTAAAACTATTTGAAAAAAGTAAAAGACCTGAAGTAATGAAAGCTTTGGCTATATGGGAAATTGATATTAAAAATAATTTTAAAAGAGCCAAAAAGTTAATTGAGATTGCAATAAACAGTATTAATAATGATATAAATATTTCAGACGAAGAAAAGATAAAATGGATTCAAGAACTTGAGACATGTTTGTTGCGCCGTAGCCCCGATTCTCGGGATGAAGGCGAGTCGGAGAGCATGTCTTAAGTTGTAATGTGCCCAAGAATTACTTATCACAAGCTCTTCGATCCGTCTCCGTTACTCTACGCCGTGACAAGCTTATGACAAGATAATTCTTTCATTGTGGAATACATCAAGCGTCTCGATGCAAAAGCATTGAGCAATTAAGACGACTAAGTCGGCTACCTCAAATAAAAACAATTGTCATCCTCGAGGATGGTATTTTTAACTCACGACGACGGATCTCCCTGTAGGATAAATCAACGTTTTTGCGAGATTCTTCGTTTCATTTCGTTACTCTCAGAATGACAATTTTCTTTTTTTGGATTGTTAATTTATTAATCTCATATACCACCAACAAAACCAAAAATGTCATTCCCGACCAGATCGGG
Organism: Candidatus Cloacimonadota bacterium; assembly: GCA_030613025.1. Classification (GTDB taxonomy): domain Bacteria; phylum Cloacimonadota; class Cloacimonadia; order JGIOTU-2; family JGIOTU-2; genus Celaenobacter. The sequence continues at coordinate 74,131 of JAUWMT010000002.1, read as the reverse complement.
AATCCAGAATTTTCACCGATAAATAATTAACCTTTTTTTGTTTTAACAATGTTTTTATCTGTGCCGATCAGCTCCATCAGCGTTCACCCTGTGAAATAAGAGCTTTACTGTTCTTGCTTTGCAGGATTTCACGGGGTTCATCTGTGTCCTATTTTTTTTAAAAATATTCAATAATTTCATCCCCGATGAAAAACTTGACACCAGTCCTTGTGCAAAGGACTTATGTGTCAATTCAAAAAGGAGTTGAAAATGCCTAAAGTAAGAACATTTGCAGCTAAATTAGCTCATGCAAGTGCCGGTAAGAGAAAGGCTGTCTGCCCAGTATGTAATACTGAAATGACTACCATAAAAGTTATCCGAAATCGACATAAAGATTGTAAATGGTCTCCTAAGAAAGAAGTTGTTCAGATCTGTAAATGTAACGAGAAGGAGATCTTAGGATAAGATTGTTATTTTCATAATTGCATTTGGTTTTTTTTACCAAATAATCCTCTTATCGCAATTGATGAGAGGATTTTATATATAAAAAATTAGGATAAAAAAATATTATGAAGAAAAAAATATTCTTGGTGATCTTCTTCATTTTCGTTATTGTATTGAATTCTTTTGCAGCAGACGATCCCGGGAAATACGGCTTTCAGATACTAAAGATCGGCCTTAGCGCACGAAATGCCGGCAAAGCGGATGCGGTTATAGCTTCTCCCGGAGACGCAGCCATTTTATGGTCAAATCCTGCTGCCGTGCAGATCAGCCCTTCATCAAATTTCTGCTTCAATCATAACAGTTACATCTTTGATAATAATATTGAAAATGCATCACTTATTGTGCGCAATGGCAAAAGCAGTTGGGGATTGGGTCTTACCTATCTTGATTATGGCATGATCGATAAGACCGATGCACAGGGTGATACGATCGGAGAATTCCACCCTCTCGATATTGTTTCAATCTTCACATACGCCCGAAGGATCACACCAGGCATCTCGCTGGGTGCAAACCTGAAATTCATATATGAAAAGATCGATACTGATGCAAGCTACGGTTTTGGTTTTGATATTGGAGCTATCTATGATTCATTTATTAAAGGACTCAATTTTGGAATGGTTGTCCAAAATATCGGCAAATCATCAAAGCTGAAAGAAAAAAGCATAAATTTTCCGCTTGTCTTTAAGCTTGGGTTTCAATATCTGTGGGAAATGAATGCCCAGAATACATTCACTTTTTCCGGAGAATTCGCAAAATATTCTTCTGAAGGGCTTAAAGCAAATCTCGGGTTCGAGTATGGTTTCTCTGATATGATCTTCTCCCGTTTGGGATATAAAATTAACTATGATGAGCAAAATGTCACTGCTGGCATTGGAATAAAACTCAATGATTTCAACTTTGATTACGCTTTCACACCTTATCAGAATGACATCGGTACAGCTCATCGATTTTCTGTGGCATATAACTTTTAGGAACGCCCTATGAAAAAGATCGCACTCATACTTTTGTGTCTTGTTTGTGCTTCCCAGCTTTGGGGAAAACCAAACTATTCTTCTCATGAACTTATAGCACGTTTTTCTGAGAAAGTAGTATTCAAAGACGGCACTACAGGCATCGAGGCATTTGATAATTTCCTTGATCTGTTCGGTGTTCTGTCATCAGAACCAATTATTGAGAAGCCCGATCTCCATATTTATAAATTTACATGTGAAAAGGAAATTGATTTCTCTGCGCTTATTGAACTTTCTCAAAAAGACGAATCGATCATTTATACTCAGCCGAACTATCTGAATGAGATGCTTTCCATCACACCAAACGATCCCTATTACTATCAACAGTGGGGATTGCCAGCTATAAATGCAGATAATGCTTGGGAAATTGAAAAGGGTAATGAGCAGGTTATAATTGCCATCATTGACTCAGGAATTGAATATGACCATCCCGATCTCGAGCAGAATATCTGGATAAATCATGGTGAAATACCTGATAACTATATCGATGACGACCAGAACGGTTATATTGATGACTGGATGGGATGGGACTTCACAGATACAAATATAGTCGATGCAATGGGTGACTTCCGGGAGCGCGATAATGACCCTAGAGATGACCTCGGACATGGTACGCACATTGCGGGAATTATTTCCGCTCAGACAAATAATCATACTGGAGTATCAGGCACTACATGGTTTGTCAAATGTATGAATCTCAGAGCCGGTTTCCGCACCACGCTTGGTGGATATCTCGAAGATGATGATGTGTCTGCTGCTATCGTTTATGCCGCTGATAACGGAGCGCAGATAATAAGCATAAGCTGGGGAGATGTGATCTTAGCGCCCATTATTAATGATGCCTGCAATTACGCTTATGATCATGGCGTTTCTATCATAGCTTCTGCCGGTAATGAAGGCGGAGTTGGGCTTTTGTACCCGGCAGCTCTCGATAAGGTGCTTTCCGTCACAGCAGTTGATGAAAATCTGAAAATCTGCTCATTCTCCAGTTATGGTGAGGGTATCGACCTCTGCGGACCCGGTTTGAGCATTTACAGCACCTTTCTAAATAATGATTATAAAAACGAAAGCGGCACCTCTATGGCAGCACCCTTTGTTTCAGGATGTGCCGGATTGCTCCTTTCGCAAAATCCTCTGCTCTCAAATATCGAAGTGTACAATCTGATAAATATTTCTTGTGACGATCTTGGCGAAAAAGGTTATGATAATATTTATGGATACGGAATCATAAATGCAGAAAAACTTATGCTAAATGCTGGAATTGATATAAAGCCCCAGTCAGCAATTTTCTATCCTCCATATAATTCCGGCTACATGCATAATATCCCAATCGTTGGAACTGCATACTGTGAAAATTTCTTCTGTTACACTCTTGGGTTCACAACCAAACAGGAGCCCGTTGAAAATGACTGGCTCGATGTCGTCACCCATAACCCTGAGCCAACCTTATATACTGATCCTGTTATTGATGACACTCTCGGCACATTTCTTCTATATGGAATTCAGGATTCAACCTATTACATCCGCCTTTCCGTAAAAGATATTCATGGAAAAAATTTCATAGATATCGTGAAAATAAATGTGGATAGAACACCACCTCAGTTCGTTGAAAATGCAACTGCTTCGACATATCGATATAATTTCGATAAGAAGGATTATTACATCCTCTCCACTGCAACCGAGCCCTCACAATTCTATGCAACCTGTTTTTCAGCCGATGCAGACACCTTCTCACTTATTCAGAAAAAATACAACTACTTCACGACCATGAGACTTCCACAACACCTTCCTGATGAATCCTACTCATTCTCTTTATCGATTCAAAACCATGCAGGTCTTACTGCAACTTCCGGTATTTATTCTGATGCAATTAAAATTGATAATAGCACAATTCCCACAAGCGGATTCGACCCAATCGCTTCTTATGATCATTCAGTATATCTCTGTGCGAACAACTATGATATCAATGGAAACGGCAAAATCGAACTTGTATTTATGGAATTCCCAGACGAAGGTTCTTATGGTCCTGTGCGTTTCTGTGAATATGATAACAACAAACTCGATATCGTTCATACAATGAACAATGAATTTATTCCATGGAGCATCGGAGATACAGATTGGGACGGCAACCATGAGATACTTGGAAATCAGGCAGATTCTATGGTTATTTTTGAAGCAGAGACCTCAACTTCCTTCCCAAGCAGATATGTAAATTCCATCAAAGATGCTTATACCGGTACTTTCTATGATTTCAATAACGACGGAATTGATGACGTAGTAATTCGTTCTGCTGATATTATGGGAACCTACTCTTATTATGATGTGTACTCCAGAAGCGGAGATAATTTTAATTTGGAATGCAGGATACTCAATAACACCCATACCTATTCCAGAAATGAACTCTCCCCTTACATCCGGTTTGGCGACCTTAATAATGATGGCAAAAGAAATATCCTTTTCTCTGATATCGACGGTGATATCCTGATCTATCAAATCAATAATAATTACTCTGTTGAACGAATAGATTCCTTGAAAATTCCTATTCCTAATGCATACTACAATGCAATTGGCGACCTCGATGGTGATGGGCTTCTCGAGTTCATCGTTGGAGGTTATGCAAAAGGTGACGAAGTGAATAATCAGTTTTGGCTTTACGGAGTTTATAAATACATCGATGGAAATCTCACACTTCTCGATTATATCGAGATCGCAGGTGTAAGTTCAAATAATGGCTTATCTGTAGGTGACCTTAATGGTGATGGAGCTGATGAAATCATTATTGCAGCAGCACCGGATATTTATATCTTCAAACTCATCCAGACCGCAAAATCCTATGATATTGTTCCGCAATGGGTCGGTTCATCCCATAGAACCTATCAGCCGGTATGTGTCGATGCAGATAATGACGGTCAGTTCGAAGTTGCTTATAACCGGTATGATGCAAATGATTCTCTTATGCTCGTGCTCTCTTCCTATCCTTCAGATCCTCCTGCTCCTTCAACTCCCATGCCACAGAATTTCTTTGGCAGAGCTATTAATAAGCAGCTTGTTTCCTTCACCTGGAATGCCCAAATTGCTGACTCTTTCTATTTCTATAAAGAGCAAAATCAGAATGTTGAAGTGAAAGCAATTCCCGGCACCGAAACCTCATATTTTGATACTGATGTCATTCCTGACAGTCTATACAAATACTACTTATCCGCACTGAAAGATGAACAGGAAAGTTACAAGACCTTGCCCCTTGAGATCATCCCAATTGATCCGCCTACTTTGCTTTCAATTCAAATGGTATCGTTGAATAGTATATTGCTCAATTTTGATAAAACACTGCACAAGGATTGTGAGCAGGTTTCAAACTTTTATGTGGACACCTATGGATATCCCGAATCAGTTATTCCGACAAACAGCCAGCTCAGTTTGCTTCTGACCTTTGCAGAGATACTCGACGAGACAGATTCTCCCTTCACAATCGAAATTGAAAACATTGTTGGAATTTTTAACACACCAATGGCAGACACATCAGTTACATTTATGTATCAGGAAGATCTTACCAGACCTTATATTGTATCTAGTGCACTTGAGAATGACAAAGAGGTTTATATCGAATTTAATGAAACTGTTGATCATATCAGTGCTGAAGATGCTTCAAACTATACTCTGCTATTCCCCGAGCAAGCAGCTAACAGCATTTCCCGGATTCAGGTCAATAACGAATCAGTCATACTTACTCTTACCCATAAGATCAAACCTGTTGGCGAACCCTACTTTATTAAGATTTTCAATGTGACCGATCTTGCAGGTAATTGCATTCTGCCCGGGAAAAACCTCATTAAGATCACGATCCCGATCACCGATCTTGATAATGTTACTGTATTCCCGAATCCTGTAACGATTGAAAATGAGGTAATTTATTTCCAGAACTTACCTACCTCGGGCTCTGCTGATTTTTATATATTTGACCTTGCGGGGAATCTTGTGAACAACTTTACAGCAGAATTTCTTTCTGAAGATTATAATAGAGCCGAGTGGAATCTTTCAAATCAATCTGGTAAGAAAGTGGCATCCGGAATGTATTTTTATTTGATAAAATATTCTGATTTATATAAAAAAGGTAAAATTGCAATAATTCGATAAAGGTGAATGATGATTATTACTTATGACTGGCAGCAAAGACTGAAAAAAGATACTCTTGATTTCCTTGAGCACAAGATACCGGACAAGGACTTTGATTTTGAAATTATCTATAATGCATATCCCGAACGAGTCAATGGAGAAGTACCTCAGCCCGTGGTAACGTACGTTGCAAAAGAGATGAGAAAAGTTATTCAAAACGATCCTGATACCTATATTGATTTTCTGCTGTTTATTCAAAAAAATAAGGGTGATTACGGCAAAAAGATCTTTAATTACGTGATGAGCAAAGTGGCGTTGAAACATCCTGGCGACTATGATGAAATTTTCAGGAAAGCGCTTAAAGATACTCATGATAAAAGCGAGATAAAGAAAATATATGATAATATTATTCTTCCGTTACTCAAAAAATATCCGGATAAATATATTGATGACGTTATCAACACTGTCCGCCAGGTGCCCAAAGATGATGTCATCGATTGCGCATTTACAACGCTTTGTAAATACATGAAAACAAATGAAGTAAAAGCGAAGACGATTAATCAAAAGATAGACTCCTTTTGGAATTCCGAAAACAAGATGATACGAAACGGTATTGTGCAAATATTAAAAAATTTATACAAGATTGACAAAAGACTCTACCGTGATACCTACAGATCCTATCAATCAACCTACAATCCAAACTTCATTGAAATTCTTGCAGATTCTATTTCTGAGAATTCACAATTGATTCGTGAAATCGTTGAAAGATGGGAAAAAAGCGGAAATATTCGCATAAAGAAAGCTGCCCATACTGCAGAAAAAACCTTGAAAAAATTAAAGAGAACATAATGACACAAGAATATATATCAAAAGAAGGGCTTGAGAATCTTCGTAAGCGATTAGAACATCTCATTCAGGAAGAACGCCCTGCCATCATTGGAGAAATTGGTCGCGCACGGCAATTTGGTGACCTTAGTGAAAATGCAGAATATCATGCTGCCAAAGAAAAACAGCGCTTTATAGAGTCAGAAATATCAAAACTTCAGGCAAAGATCGCAAGTTTGAAAGTCATCAATACAGAAGATATTGACAAAAATTCAATTCGTTTCGGGGCAATAGTTGAGCTTCTTGATATAAGAAGAAATAAAGTCTTAAATTACAAAATCGTTGGTGAAGATGAAACAGGAAAAACTAAGAGCGTGAGAATGATCTCTTGTAAATCTCCGATTGCACGAGCTCTTCTCGGCAAAAATATTGGTGAAACAGTCAAAGTAAAAGCTCCAGTCGGCATTTTAGAATATAAAATAAAAAATATCACATACGAGGATTAAAATGAGCTCATATCGCATTGCATGGCTTCCGGGTGACGGCGTAGGAAACGACGTTATGGAAGCTGCTAAAATTATCCTGGACACCTTAAAACTTGATGCAGAATACATCCATGGTGACATTGGTTGGGAATTCTGGAAAACCGAAGGAAATCCCCTTCCGGACAGAACTATTGACCTTCTTAATAATGTTGATTGCGCACTTTTTGGAGCAATCACTTCTAAACCAAAACAGGAAGCTGAAGCAGAACTCATTCCTGAACTTCAAGGCAAAGGACTTATCTATTCAAGCCCGATTGTCGGCTTGCGCCAAAAATTCGATCTGCACACAAATCTCAGACCCTGCAAGGCATTTAAGGGAAATCCTCTCAATTACAGAGATGACATTGATATTGTTGTTTTTCGTGAAAATACAGAGGGGCTCTACGCAGGTGTTGAATTCCATCCAGTCCCTGAAAATGTCTTTAATACACTTGTAAAAAACCATAATAAAATGGCAAAATTTGCCGACACACCCCTTGATAATCTTGCGATCTCTTGCAGAATTTTTACAAGAGAAGCGTGCCGTAGAATTGTACGCAATGCCTTTGAGTATGCAAAGAAACACGGCTATCCAACTGTAACAGTAGTCGAAAAACCAAATGTCATTAGGGAAACTTCCGGCTTAATGGTGAGAGAAGCACGAAAGATCGCGCAGGAATATCCTGAAATTGAACTGTGGGAAACCAATGTCGATGCTATGGCAATGTGGCTGGTCAAAAATCCTCAAAATTACGGAGTGCTCGTTTCCAGTAATATGTTTGGAGATATCATTTCCGACCTCTGTGCTCAATTGGTCGGTGGTTTGGGCTTCGCTGCAAGCGGAAATATTGGAAACAAACTCGCAGTCTTTGAGCCAACTCACGGCAGTGCGCCAAAATATGCCGGACAATATAAAGTGAATCCTATTGCCATGCTTATCACAACAAAACTTATGCTTGACTATTTAGGCGAGACTGAAAAAGCTGACCGTCTGATGAATGCCATCTCAAAAGTAATCGAAGAAGGAAAAGTTCGTACCTACGATATGGACGGCACTTCCTCAACTCTTGACATGGCTAACGCAGTTGCAGAAAATTTATAAAAAAGGAATCTCATGACCAAATCATCAAAAGGTAAAGAACTGCAGGACAAGTTATCATATAAAAAGAAGAACTTCTGGAAGATATGTTCAGAGAAAGAACGAGAAGATGCTTTTGTATTGGCTGATGAATATTGTGCATTCCTCGATGAAGCAAAAACAGAACGGCTCTCCGTCGAATTTTCTGAGCAAATATTGAAAGCTCGTAAGTTCATACCCCTTGATTCTGATGCTCCCAAGACCGCACCTGGCTATTATAGAATAAACCGCGATAAGAACATTACGATTTTCCGAACCGGCAAGAAAGATATTTCAAACGGATGCAACCTGATCGTTGCACACATCGATGTACCGCGAGTCGATTTGAAGCAGGTTCCACTTTCTGAGGATGGAACAACACAGCTCGGGATCATGTTGACCCATTACTACGGCGGCATAAGAAAATATCAATGGATGTCTATCCCGCTTGCGTTGTATGGTGTTGTAATTAAAGAAGACGGTACCCGCATCGATATTTCTATTGGCGATAATGACGGCGATCCGGTTTTTACTTTTGCAGATCTGCTTCCTCATCTTGCAAAAGATTACGATAAAAAAAAGATAACTGAAGCTATCGATGCAGACAAACTTCAGCTCCTTTTTGGTTCAATACCTTTCCCCGATGATGAGATAAAAGATAATGTAAAATTGAACTGCCTGAACATCCTTCATGAAAAATATGGTATTATTGAAGAAGATTTAATCAGTGCTGAGCTTGAAATCGTACCTGCCTTTTCGAGTAAAGATGTTGGCATTGATGCCAGCATGGTAGGTGCTTACGGACAGGATGACAGGGTGTGTTCCTATACTGCACTTCGTGCATTGCTGGACAGTGACGAACCCGCACTTTCTTCAATAGTATTTCTTGCTGACAAAGAAGAGATAGGCAGCGAAGGTAATACCGGCGCCCGGTCGGATTTCATTCTTGATTTTATTGCTGATATCATTGATTTTCAGGGATATGACAGCTCAAAAATTTTAAGAAAGGTATTAACAAAAACAAATATTCTTTCCGGCGATGTGGCCGCAGCGATAAATCCTTCTTTCAAAGATGTTCACGAGAAACAGAACGCACCTCTCCTCGGTTATGGAGTATGCCTGACAAAATTTACCGGCTCAAAAGGAAAAAGCGGTTCTAACGATGCCCATCCTGAATTCATTGCAAAACTGCGTGCACTCTTTAATACTTATAATGTTAACTGGCAGATCGGAGAGCTCGGAAAAGTTGATATCGGCGGTGGAGGAACAATAGCAAAATTTATGGCTGAACACAACGCAGAAGTCATTGATTGCGGCACACCGCTTCTTGCTATGCACTCTCCTTTTGAGATCTCAAGCAAAGGAGATATTTTCTCAACCTATAAAGCGTATAAAATTTTCTTTGAACACTATGGGGGTTAACGGTGAAAAAATTATATGTATTCGGTTTAGTGATTTTACTTTTTCTCGCTCATTGCGCACAGCAACAACCCTATACGGATATACAGCAGCCCATGAGCAAAAACGAGCAGCAGATTCAGTATCTCGCAGAAGTCATCAAGATGAATTCCGAAGCGATTGATCAACAGGAAAAACAATTTTCCGGAGATCTTCAGATGCTCAATAGCAAACTCGATCAGATCATTGTGCTGCAATCAAAGGTCTCAAACTTAGAGGTAAAAGTAAAAACTCTCGACTCTAAGATCGAAGCCCAAAACAAGATACTGGCTCAGCTTAAATCCAATCCTGCTATTGCCGATAATACTCAAACTAAACCCACTACAAAATCAGACGAGATCACACCGGAAAAACTCTATCAGACAGGAAGACAGTATTACGTAGATAAGGACTTCAGAAAATCGATCTCCACTTTTTCAGAATTTATCAAGGAATATTCCCAACATGATCTCGCTGCAAATGCACAGTACTGGATCGGTGAGTGTTATTATTCTCTTGATCAGTTTGAAACTGCTATCTTCAACTTTGATAAAGTGGTCATTAATTATCCGGAATCCAATAAGATCGTTGATGCGAAACTTAAAATTGCACTCTGCCTGATCGGAATGGAGCAATATACCGGTGCTCTTACTCAGCTCAGAGAAATCCAAAAGCATTATCCTGATTATGAACGTCTGGCTATCGTGCGCGAAAGAATTGTTATGCTGGAGAACAGATAATATGAAAAAATATGTGCTACCTACCCTGACATTGCTTATCTTTACTTCGATAATTTTTATGAATCTTCTATTTGCGCAAGCACCTTCACCCATGAACTGGGATGAAGAGGAAGAGAATGTCACATTTGAGCGTCCTTTTGAACTTCCAAAAGGTGACTTCAATCCTCATGAAAAAATGATAGAAGCTGATGGCCTGTATCAAAAAAGAAAATTCAGCAAAGCCCGAGATATTTATGAGATCATTACGTATATGAGCAAAGGGGATACCCTTGTCAAACGAGCTCAGTACCAACTTGCAAACTGTTATTACAACATGCGCTTGTATGAAGACTCAATCTTCGAATATGAGCAACTCATGCGATTATTCCCATACTCTCAATATAATGAAGATGCAAATTACAAGATTGGCACTGCCTGGTTTAAATTGTCTTATCCACCTGCGTATGACCAGCAGGAAACGGTAAATGCACTTCAGCAATTCAATCATTTTATTGCTCAATATCCAAAATCTGAACTCATCGATAAAGTTGAAAACATGAGAATCACCTGCACTAATAAGCTGCTGGAAAAGAAATATCTCAATGCTCATATTTATTATATGATGGGATACTATAATGCATCATTGATGTATCTTAACGAAATATTTGATGAGAATATTACTGGAGAGATCGAAGAAAATTCTCTTGAACTTGCTGCGAAGATCTATATTAAAAAGAAGAACTGGGACAAACTCGCTGATATTGGAGAACGATTCTCTTCACAGTATCCCGAACATCCATTTATTGAAAAAATAAACGCTCACATAACAAACTGATAATGAGATTGGGAATACTTGGTGGCACCTTTGATCCAATCCATTGCGCCCACCTTAGGATGGCAGAATATTGCCGCGAAAAACTTCATCTGGATAAAATTTATTTTATTCCTGCAGGTAATCCACCACATAAAAAACCACATATACATTATGACTTGAGAGTTCAGATGCTTCATCTTGCTCTTGAAGGGAAACCTTATTTCGAGATCAGTGAACTTGAAAAGCAGGAGCATGCTCGCAATTATACATACACTTATTACACACTGCAAAAATTAAAAAATAAACATCCAAATGACGAGCTCTTCTTTCTTTTGGGAGAAGATAGTGTTGCAGAAATTTCAACATGGTTTAAATATAATGAATTATTGAGTCTTGCTCAATTCGTCATTATAAGCAGACCTGCAGATCCAAAATATCATTCAAACAATTTCCCATTCAGCCAGGATCTCTCATACCTCGAAATGCCAATAATCAATATTTCTTCCCAATGTATCCGTAATATGTGTTCCAAAAGACAGTCAATAAAAGGACTTGTCCCAAAAAAGGTTGAAGATTTTATTACAAAATATAATTTATATAAATAGAAAGAGGTTTCATGGCTAAACATGTGTATTATTTCGGTAAAATAAAAACCGAAGGCAATAAAACAATGAAAGAAATCATTGGTGGGAAAGGCGCTAATCTTGCCGAAATGTCTAATCTCGGAATTCCTGTTCCCCCAGGTTTTACCTTATCAACGGAAATATGCGATTATTTCAACAAACATAACCAGCACTATCCCGAAAATTTGAAGAAGGAGGTTGAAAATAACCTTCATCTTTTGGAAAAGGAAATGAATCTTAAATTTGGCGATGCTCACAATCCACTTCTTATTTCAGTTCGTTCCGGTGCTGCTGTGTCCATGCCCGGTATGATGGATACGATCCTCAATCTCGGGCTCAATGATAAATCAGTAATAGGTTTTGCTGAAACAACCGGAAACGCAAGATTTGTCAGGGATGCCTACCGCAGACTCATTCAAATGTTTGGAAATGTTGTTCATCAAATTGATTCTGAGCTTTTTGAAGATGTACTTACACGCATCAAAAACATGAAAAAAGTTACACTTGATATTGACCTGAACGCTGATGACCTTAAGCTGGTCGTCGAGCAATATAAAGAAATCTATAAAGAAGAAATGGGTAAGGAATTCCCTCAAAATCCTTACGATCAACTCTGGTCGGCAATCGATTCGGTTTTCAATTCATGGAGTAACCCTCGTGCGATAAAATATCGCGAACTGAACAATATAAAAGGGCTTCTCGGCACTGCAGTGAACGTGCAGACTATGGTCTTCGGGAACATGGGTGAAGACTGTGCCACAGGTGTTGCCTTCACGCGTGATCCCTCTACCGGTGAAAACAGATTCTTCGGCGAATTTCTCATAAATGCACAGGGAGAAGACGTGGTCGCCGGCATTCGAACTCCACAGGAAATTACAAAAGAAAACTCAATACGGTGGGCAGAGAATAATGATATTCCTAAAAAGGAAAGAGAAGAGAAATATCCCTCTCTTGAAGAATTAATGCCCAATGCTTGCAAAGAACTTTTTACAATTCAGAAAAAACTCGAAGACCATTACAAGGATATGCAGGACCTGGAATTTACTATTCAGAAAGGCACTCTGTTCATCCTTCAAACCCGAACGGGCAAGCGTACAGCAAAAGCAGCAGTAAAAATTGCAGTCGATATGGTGAAAGAAAAAATGATCGATCAGGATACTGCACTTATGCGAGTCGAGGCAAATCAGCTTGACCAGCTCCTACATCCCAGCTTTGATGATAAGGAAAAAGAAAAGGCGGAAACAGAGAACCGTTATCTCACCAAAGGATTACCCGCATCTCCTGGTGCAGCGGTCGGCAAAGTTGTTTTCTACGCTGAGGAAGCAGTTAAATGGAAAGAAAGAAGTGAAAAGACGATCCTTGTTCGAACCGAAACCTCTCCGGAAGATATCGCTGGAATGGATGCTTCTCAGGGTATTCTTACAGTACGTGGCGGCATGACATCTCATGCTGCTGTTGTTGCACGGGGAATGGGAAAATGCTGTGTTGCTGGCTGCGGGGATATCAATATTGATCTTAAAGCAAAGAAATTCTTTGTGAATGATCATACGATCAAAGAGGGTGACTATATTTCTCTTGATGGCTCTACCGGTGAAGTCTTTGAAGGTAAGATTGGCACAAAATCTCCTGAATTTTCCAAAGAATTTGAACAGCTTATGAAGTGGGCTGACGAACGTGCCAGATTGCATGTCCATGCAAATGCAGATACTCCAAAGGATTCCGGCATTGCCCGTGATTTTGGTGCAGTCGGCATAGGTCTTTGCAGAACGGAGCATATGTTCTTCGGAGACGACAGGATCGATTATGTTCGCGGTATGATCCTTGCAGATTCTCCTGAAGAAAGAAAATACCCCCTTGAAGAATTGAAGAAGAATCAGATTGAGGATTTCAAGGGTATTCTTGAAGTGATGCAGGGCTTTCCTGTAACGATCCGCTTGCTGGACCCCCCACTTCACGAATTCCTTCCTGAGCTGCAGGATGAAGAAGAAATCCTAAAATTGAGCAAGAAATTCAAAAAATCAGCTCAAGATATTAAAGCGAAAATAAGTCAGCTCAAAGAATTTAATCCTATGCTCGGTCATCGTGGCTGTCGTCTCGGTATCACCTTCCCTGATATTTATAAGATGCAGACAGAAGCGATAATTGAATCTGCCTGCAAGCTCAAAGAAAAGGGAATCGATGCCAGACCGGAAATAATGATCCCCCTTGTCAGCGATGTGAATGAATACACTTTTATTGAGAAACAAGCTCATGAGATCGCATCACAAATCATCGGGAAATGCGGTGTTGACCTTCACTATAAAGTGGGTACGATGATCGAAATCCCGCGTGCATGTCTTGTAGCTGACGAGATTGCTGAGTATGCAGAATTTTTCTCTTTTGGTACGAATGACCTTACACAAATGGGTTTTGGCTTTTCCCGCGATGATAGCGGAAAATTTCTCAAGCGATATAAAGAGATCGGTATTTTAGATCGTGATCCCTTCCAGTCACTTGACCAAAAAGGTATTGGCGAGCTGATAAAGATCGCTATTAAAAAAGGTCGAAAAACAAATCCTAAATTAATAATTGGCATTTGCGGAGAGCATGGCGGAGATCCCAGCTCGATTGAATTCTGCCATAAAGAACACTTAAATTATGTGAGCTGCTCACCCTTCCGTGTACCTATCGCACGCATTGCCGCAGCACAAGCTGCAATAAAAAATCCAGAATAATGAATATTATTAGTTATTTTAATAAACGTATGAAACTTATGAATATACTCGATCTCAAATTAGCGCAGATCGTTTCAGCACTTGTCATGTGGGTCGTGATCAAGATATTTCCGGTGCTCACAAAAGTTGACTATGTTTGGCTCATTATACCGATAGTGCTCATCTCGATTCGTTTATTTTATATAGTCTTTGCTAAGAAAGAAGCATAAATTTAGGTCGGGTGATTAGCTCAGCTGGTTAGAGCGCTACGTTCACATCGTAGAGGTCACTGGTTCGAATCCAGTATCACCCACCATTTTTTATACACTATCATTCATACAAGCTAATATGCTTGTAATTTATATTGACAAGCTAATTTACTTGTATCTAAAAAACTTGATTCATTCTAACCTTCACAAAATTTGATGCAAAATATTTGGAGTTACTATTGTCCATTGTTAGCAGTTTAAAAAAGAAACTTGCAAAAACACATAACTCTTTCATCAAGCGTCTTGCCGAGATCGTTCAGTTAAGCGGCAGAGTTGATGAAGAGCTTATTGAAGATATTGAAGACATCCTGATTCAGGCAGATCTTGGTGTTTCTATAACCGGGAAAATTACCTCACGATTAGAAGAGCAAATACGACTTCAAAAATTATCTAAAACCGAACAGGTTTATAAAGCCCTGGAAAACATCATTATTACTATCCTCCATGATGAATACAAAGATGTCGATGCCATTGATTTCAATCCCGAAGAGAAGCCCTATGTTTTGCTTTTTATAGGAGTGAATGGCGTGGGCAAAACTACGACCATTGCCAAATGTGCACAGCGTTTCAAAAATAATGGCAAAAAGGTTCTTCTCGTTGCAGGTGATACTTTCCGTGCTGCAGCAATTGAGCAACTTGAGATTTGGGCAAAAAGAATTGGTGTGACAATCATCGGACAGGAATACGGCTCTGATCCGTCGTCTGTAATTTTTAACGCAATGCAGTCTGCAAAAGCACAGTCCTACGATGTCGTGCTAATAGATACTGCCGGCAGACTTCATACTAAAATAAATTTGATGAGAGAGCTTGAAAAGATAAAACGGACTATTCAGAAACACATATCTGATGCACCTCATCAGGTTCTGCTTGTCGTTGATGCTACCACTGGGCAGAATGGTGTTCAGCAGGCAAAGAAGTTCCTCGAATCCATACCTATAGACGGCATTATACTCACGAAACTTGACGGCACTGCTAAGGGTGGTGTAGCTCTCGGCATCAAAGATAGTCTTCAGATACCGATCAAAGCCATCGGAGTTGGCGAACAAATAGACGATCTGAAGGACTTTGATGCAACAGAATTCGTGAAAGCAATTTTTGAATAATGATCATTTTAAATTTTAATTTTTTAATTTTGAATTTTACATTTCCAAAGGACTGATTATGTGTGCAAAAACCTTTAAGGGTGGTATCCATCCACATGACCATAAGCATTTTTCCAATCATAAAGCAATTGAGAAATTTCCTGCACCCGAAAAACTCTTTATTCCCCTGATCCAGCATATTGGACGTCCGGCTGTGCCAATCGTAAAAGTCGGTGATGAGGTGAAAAAAGGACAAAAGATCGCTGAAGCCGACGGATTTGTTTCCATTCCTATACACAGCCCTGTTTCCGGAAAGGTTACTAAGATTGGACCTTATCCCCATCCGACAGGAACTATTCAACATGCGATCGAGATTGAGAATGATGGTAAAGATGAATGGATATCAGAACTCCAGGATGACGAAAAGTATTACTCATTAAGCAGTGACAAGATGAAGGAATGTATTCAGGAAGCAGGTATTTGCGGAATGGGCGGAGCTGGATTTCCTACTCATGTCAAACTCTCTCCCCCTGAGAACCGTCCGATTGATACTGTCATTTTAAATGGTGTGGAGTGCGAACCCTACCTCACTTCCGACCATCGCCTAATGCTCGAACATCCTGAAGAGATCATTGAGGGTCTGCGCATCATAATGAAGGTGCTGGGCGCAAAGCGGGGATATATTGGTATCGAGCTGAACAAAAAAAATGCAATCATTATTTTCAAGCAGATGCTTCGCGATCACAAAAATATTAATGTTGTACCATGCAAACTACGTTACCCTCAGGGCGCAGAAAAGCAACTGATCTATGCTGCCACAAAACGCAGAGTACCTGCAGGCGGACTTCCGATGGATGTGGGAGTGGTTGTCCAAAATGTCGGAACTGCGTTTGCAATATACGAAGCACTTCGTTATCATAAGCCACTTATTGAGAGGATTACTACAATAAGCGGAGCAATAGTTAATGAGCCCAAAAATCTGAAAGTGCCAATCGGAACACCACTTTCTCAACTGCTTGAATTCTGCGGTGGAACATCTGAGGACATCGCCAAAATAATTTCCGGCGGTCCTATGATGGGATTTGCACTTCCCGATCTGGAAGCCCCTGCCACAAAGACGACTTCGGGTTTTGTATTCATGGGTGAAAAAGAAGTAGTTGATACGACAGAGGCACCCTGTTTGCGTTGCGGACGCTGTGTCGATGCATGCCCGATGAACCTTTTGCCAAGTTTCATTGCTGATAAGGTGAAAAACGGACAATACGAAGAAGCTATGAAATTAGGAGTTCTTGACTGTATTGAATGCGGTTCTTGCGGTTATGTGTGCCCATCTCATATTCAGCTAGTACAATGGATCAAGATTGGTAAAATCGAAGCTAATAAACTTAAACGCCAAGATAAATAGTTTTGGGAGGTTTTTAACGTGAGTTTAGTGAATGTTTCTTCTTCTCCGCACCTGCACGAACAGGTAAATGTTCGCCGCGTGATGTGGACTGTTGTTATCGCTCTCCTGCCGGCTCTTATTGCCGCATACCTTTTCTTTGGATGGAGATCGATCTGGATAACCATTCTTGGAGTGGTTGCTGCGGTGGGAACAGAAGCCCTGGTGCAATTTTTAACAAAAAGACCTATTACGATCTCTGACGGAAGTGCAGTCGTTACAGGAATGCTCCTCGCTTTCAACCTTCCACCTCTTACACCGTGGTGGATACCTGTTGTGGGTTCTATTTTCGCTATTACTATTGGAAAGCAGATCTTTGGTGGTCTGGGCTATAATCCTGTAAATCCTGCACTCCTTGGTCGTGCCTTCCTTATGGCATCCTGGCCTATTCAGATGACAACCGGCTGGGCAACAAAGCTTGCTAATGCCGGCGTTGCAACCGTTTCAGGGCTCAAGCAGACTTTGATAACCGGTGGAAATGCTCAGCTTCAAAATCTGATCACCTCTGCCACTCCTCTTAATTTAGCACAGCAGATTCGTGGTGATATCGTTGCCGGAACTGCCGGAGACTCTGCCAGAACTATTTTTCACCAGCTTTCGTCTCTGGATTATATCAAAGAGCTTTTCTGGGGTAACATCGGTGGATGTATCGGCGAAGTATCAGCAGCAGCGCTCATTCTCGGAGCTGCAATACTCGTGTATAAGCATTACGTCGAATGGCGAATACCCATCGGTTATATCGGGACTG
Source organism: Candidatus Cloacimonadota bacterium (assembly GCA_030613025.1). GTDB lineage: Bacteria > Cloacimonadota > Cloacimonadia > JGIOTU-2 > JGIOTU-2 > Celaenobacter. The sequence continues at coordinate 56,233 of JAUWMT010000002.1, read as the reverse complement.
TTGCCTTCCTGAGCTGGATGATTGGTGGAATTGATGGGTTGTTTTCCGGTCCTGTCCTTTTCCATATTTTCTCAGGTGGTCTTATTCTCGGTGCTTTCTTTATGGCTACGGATATGGTCACATCTCCAGTCACAAAAAAAGGACGGCTTATATTCGGCATTGGGTGCGGACTACTTACAGTTGTGATCCGTACATGGGGAGGTTATCCCGAAGGAGTCTCATATTCAATTCTTATCATGAATATTGCCACTCCTCTTATTGATAAGTTAACCCCACAAAAAACCTTTGGATATCGAAAGAAATCCAATAAGTAATCATATATTTTTGAGGATAGTATGAAAGATTTTATTCGTCCAACTCTGGTTTTACTGATCATTTGTTTGATCGCAGGCACAATTCTTGCTTTTATTTATCAACAAACCGCACCGCTCATTGCTGAGAACAAACTGAAAGCCGAAGAAGCTGCACGCAGACTGGTTCTGCCCGATGCTGAATTCTTTAAGCCGGTTTCAGATAGCAGTGATGTACTTTATTATGAAGGATACAATGCAGACAGCACGCTTGTGGGTTATGTGTTTTCTTGTGTCCAATATGGCTACAGCAGCGATGTGAAAACTATTGTCGGGCTTACGCCGGAACTAATGATAAACGCTATCACTGTAGTATCCCAGGCAGAAACTCCCGGGCTCGGAGCGAACTGCACAAGAGATGATTTCACCACTCAATTTGCAGGAAAGAATCCCTATAATATCTATGTTGATAAAGACGGTGGAGTTATTCAGTCCCTTACCGGTGCGACCATTACTACCCGTGCAGTCACCAATGCAATTCGTGATACTTTTCAAAAACTTCGTGATAAATTATAAACGAGGAGAATAATGAAAGCAATTCAAGAATTTACAAAAGGCATCATCAAAGAAAACCCAGTTTTCGTTATGGCGCTTGGGCTGTGTCCTACACTTGCAGTAAGTACATCTGTGCAGAATGCGATCGGCATGGGCGCAGCAGCAACCTTTGTTCTCCTTTGTTCGAATATCTTTATTTCCCTTATCAAAAATTTAATTCCAAGTAAAGTCCGAATTCCCTGTTTTATTTTGGTTATCGCTTCCTTTGTGACGATAATAGATATGGTCATGGAAGCATACGTGCCACCGCTTCATAAGAGTCTCGGTATCTTCATTCCACTAATTGTGGTGAACTGCATCATTCTTGGAAGAGCAGAAGCATTTGCAAGTAAGAACGGCGTGTTCAAATCCATGCTGGACGGACTGGGCATGGGACTTGGGTTCATGCTTGCAATTATGGTTATTGCACTTATCAGAGAAATTCTCGGTGTAGGCACAATATTGAATATTCGTATTCTTCCTGCTTCATACAAGCCGATGATCGCTGCTATTCTTCCTCCAGGTGCCTTTATTACGATAGGACTTTTAATGGGTTTATTAAGTATTTTACAGAACAAGAAGAAATCTAAAGCATAGATGAGCAAGGAGCATTAATGGATTTCTCAACACTTTTTATTATAATTATCGGTTCAATCTTTGTGAACAATTTCGTGATCCATCGTTTTCTGGGCTTATGCCCCTATATCGGTGTTTCAAAAAAGATGGATTCCGCACTCGGCATGGGCATGGCAGTTATCTTTGTGATGACGATGGCTTCGACGATCACTTGGCTTATCTACACGTTCTTTCTCAATGAAGCAACAAGCATTTTCGGGCTTGATCTTACCTTCCTTCGTACGATAACTTTCATCCTCAGCATTGCAGTGCTTGTGCAATTTGTCGAGATGGTTATAAAAAAAGCTGCACCGGAACTCTATAAAGCACTCGGTATTTATCTACCTCTTATCACTACGAACTGCGCAGTACTTGGTGTTTCACTCCTTAATATAAATGAAAATTACAACTTCATCGAATCCATTGTTAACGGTGCTGCAGCAGGAGTTGGTTTCACGCTTGTGCTTGTGCTCATGGCAGGCATTCGTGAACGTCTTGAATATAGTAAAGTTCCCAGATCAATGAAGGGAATGCCCATTTCGTTTATTATCGCAGGTTGTATGGCGCTTGCCTTCCTCGGATTTACCGGAATGAAATTTTAAATAAGGAGCACACATGTTATTGGTTTCCATAATTGTTTTAAGTGTCCTTGGTATATTATTTGGTATCGCACTCTCTTTTGCTTCAAAGGTATTTCATGTGGATATTGACCCTAAAATTGAACAGATCGAGGAAGCATTACCCGGTGCAAATTGCGGTGCTTGTGGCTATCCCGGCTGTGCTGCTTATGCAGAAGCTATAGTTGTATCCGGTGCTGATCCCACGTTGTGTGCACCCGGTGGGCATGATGTAGCTGTGCAAATCGCAAAGATCTTTGGAACAAAAGCAAGTAAAAAAGAGAGAAATATTGCAGTTATCCATTGTCAAAGTGGTGGAATTAATAACACGAATATCAAATTTGAAAACAAAGGCATTGCCACCTGTCAGGCATCAATATTGCTTTCAAATGGGCAGAATGCATGTACATACGGCTGTCTCGGTTATAATGACTGCTATCGCGTGTGTCCCTTTGATGCGATTTCTATAGATGAAAATAATATGCGTATTATTGATGAGGATAAATGCACAGGATGCGGAAATTGCGTGGAAGCCTGTCCGAGAGACCTTATTGAGCTCGTACCTATCAGTAAAAAAGTACATATTCAGTGCATGTCTCATGATAAAGGTAAGTTTGCAAAAGCAAATTGCGGAAACAATACTGCTTGTATCGGCTGCGGTCTCTGTGTTAAGAAATGCCCTGTTGATGCGATAACCCTTGAAAATAATCTCGCAACTATTAATTATGAAAAGTGTGTTTCCTGCGGTTTGTGCGCAACTGTGTGCCCTACAAAAGCTATTGAAGATAGAATTAAAATTCGACCTCAGCCAATAATTATTGAAGAAAATTGTATCGGCTGCACGATCTGTGCGAAGAAATGTCCGGTTGATGCAATTGATGGAAAAGTTAAAGAGGTTCATAAGATCGATGAGTTGAAATGTATTCAGTGCGGAATTTGTATTGATGTCTGTCCGAAAAAAGCGATAGAGGCAAAGTCCTGATAAATATTGTTGCGTTACGAAGTTCAACTCCGTAACGAGTTTCTATAAATATTCTCGTCACTAAGTTGTACTTGGTGACGATTTTTTTTAATCCAATATTTAACTATTTTTTAAACTGCTTGATCCATCAAAAAATAATAAATTGACATAAAAAATGATCTTTTGAAATTTTATTTAATTATGGATAAATTAAAAAACATCGTATTAAAATTAAAAGAAGAATTACCTCTACTTAAGACTCAATATTATGTGGCCACTCTTGAAGTGTTTGGGTCTTTTGTGCGAAATGAACAAGAGTCAAACAGTGATTTAGATATTTTAGTGTCATTCTCAAAAGCTCCTTCTCTATTTAAGTTTATTGAATTGGAAGATTATTTAAGTGAGCTGATCGGTGTAAAAGTTGATTTGGTAATGAGAAGTTCATTAAAACCAAATATAGGACAAAAAATATTAGCTGAAGCTCAATCGATAATATGAAAGAAAAAGACAGAATAATAATCGATTATCTTAACGATATTTTAGAATCGATAATCAATATAAAATCATTCATACACGACATGGATTTCCTAACCTTTCAAGAAGATAAAAAATCACAATACGCTGTAATTCGTGCTTTAGAAATAATTGGTGAAGCATCAAAAAAAATACCAAAAAAAGTTAAAGAGAATTATTCATGGCTTCCATGGCGATTTATGGCTGGTATGAGAGATAAATTAATTCACGATTACTTCGGTGTTGATACTCAGGTGGTTTGGAATACAGTAACAGAAGATATTTTAAGTTTAGAAGATGGAATTAAAAAGCTGGTTTCAGATTATTCCCATTAATAAACAAATTTGTTATTCTATAAATTGTTGTACTCGTTACGAAGTTGAACTTGGTAACGAGTTTCTATAATATTTGACAGGGAAATTGAAAATTTACTTGTTAGATTTTTATAACCTATACATTATTGGTTAGCATTAAATTTCTAGAATTCTCTAAAGCTCCTTTTAGGTAGAAAAACCTTATCCGAGATACAGGCGGTAAAATGAAAGATGTTAATTACACCACAATTAAAGTTGATACATGGGAGACTGTACGGAAAATACAGCTCTTGATGTGCAAAGCTACAAATTGGATATTCCGTGGTCAAAGCGACTCTGAATGGGAACTTAAAACCAACCTTGAAAGACAACTTGAGTTTTATGATTACAGTTTATTTTCTAATTCTAAACTTTTATACAACAAAGAAAAATATTTATTAGATAAATTAAAAAATCGTGCTCAATTTTATAAAATTTTACTTCCAGAAGTTAACGATTGGGTTGGATGGCTTAGTTTACTTCAGAATTATGGAGGCCCTACAAGGTTATTAGATTTTACATTTTCGTTCTATATAGCAGCATTTTTCTCTATGGAAAAAGCAAATTCTGATTCTGCAATTTGGGCGATAAATCTTGAATTGATTGATGATGCAATTGAAGATATTGCAAATACTATTGAAGAGAAAAAATTTTACGATGGAGAAGAATATTTTGATACATTTAGTTTTGCAAATTATGTTTTGTCAAACCAAGTCAGCGATAATTTTGTCACATACACTACTCCTAAAATATTAAATGAAAGATTATCAATTCAACAAGGAGTATTCGTATTTCCTTGCAATATAAACACTACTTTTAATGAAAATTTAAACTCAACTATCGGGATTATAGATAAACCTAATTCATATTTTATTACATTAACCGATCCATTTGATTATTCGATTGTAAATGATTGGCCATTAGTTAAGTTTATAATTCCTAGAGATTGCCACAATTCGGCAATGTATGATTTACAAGACATGAATATAACTTCTGAAACCTTATTTCCTGGTTTAGATGGATTTGCTCGTTCCTTATTACTATCTTTTAGAGATTCTTTTGATGGCGAGTTTGATAGAACTATAAAGAGAGATTGGTTAAACATAAAATAAAGTGATAATTTTTTTTCTCGTTACTAAGTTGAACTTGGTGACGATTTATTACTAATAATCCTTTTCGCTTATCTATTTCGACTGGATAAACCAGTCTCTACCCAATTTGATTAATTATTCTCTCTTTTCGCCACACGCACCACAATTAACTCTCTCTTTTTTGCTTATACTCAGTAGTAGCAGATTCCGGCATAAAGCGGACTTTATCAAATGGCTGTACAAGAGAAGTTGCAATATTGAGAAGATGTGCGGCAATTCTCTTTAGATATCGAATATATAATGCTGCAACTACAGCATTCTGAACTTTCAAACCAACATCTTCAGTCATAAGCTGATGAAGAAGGATCTCGCATCTTCCGGTTAATCTTTTATTGATAACAGTCTCGGCAATATCCTTATCATACTCTTCAAAAGCTTTGCTCACCACATCAAACATGTGCTCTACCTCCAACTCAATTTCGGTCAGCTCATCATCAAGAATTCCTGCATCAAGTTTTATATTTGCTGCTCGGGCAAGTTCCAGGATGTTTGTGGTATAATCGCCCACCCTCTCAATGTCTATTACTATACCGATAAGAATGATCGCACCTGGTGTGTCCATAGCACCTGTAGCTGAGAGATGTATTAAAACTTTCCTTCGCACAGCACGTTCAGTTTTATCGACCTTTCTTTCCTCGTAAAATATATCAATATCCGGATGAGGGATCTCTCTCCCACGCAGTTGAGCGCTCGCATTATCAAACATATTATTTGCCCGATTAAGCATAATACAGGCGTCCTGATGTGCCTCTTTAAAGAGATTACTTTTTTTGAATAATTTAATTAATTCTTTTAACATATGTACCTCGTATTTAAGAATTTACTCATCGTTTCGTTATAAGAAGAATAGATATTGGTATAACAAAAAATATCAAAACGATAAATAAAATTGGATATATCTTGCTTTTAGTTGTCAAATTTGATACCCATAATGCGATTTTTATCGGGATCATTCTAATCGGTTTCAAGGGAAGTATCAGTATCATTCCAAGTACGTTAAAGGTGAAATGAGAAAGTGCTACCACGAGTGCTGCCGGCGAGCCCGTCGCCATAGCTGCCAATAAGGTAGTCACTGTTGTTCCAATATTTGCGCCCACCGTATAGGGGAAAACTTGATAGATATTTACAATACCCGCACCTGCCAGGGGTACCATAATTGAAGTCGTGATCGAGCTGCTTTGGACGATGGCAGTCAGAACCAGACCAAGAAGCAGTGCAAGCACACCATTGCGAAAAATGTAATCAGAAAAGAAATTTTCAACCTTGCCTATAACCAGTTGCCGGATGACTTTGACCATATATTTTAATGCAATAAATAGAAATATCATAGCTATAACAAGGATCAATATCTGTGCGACAGGTTGTGAAAAAAGTTTCTGCAACAATCCCGGTGAACTATCAGGGAACTTCGGATCATAAAGAAATCCGACTATGGGTTTTGTGATCATCGCAATTGGACTCTTGAACTCTGCACCTTGAATATTTGCGTGCAGAATAAAGGAACCAAGCTTAAGAGATATTTTTTCGATGATCCCAAAATATATCTCCAAAGGCAAAAGAACAGCAACAACTATAATATTGAATATGTCGTGTACTATCGCACAGCCATAAGCCCTCTTAAATTCATCCGTTCTTGAAATATGTCCCAGTGATACGATAGTATTTGTGATAGTGGTGCCAATATTCGCCCCCATTATGATCGGGATGGCAATTCGTATAGAATCAGCGCCAAGAATATTACTGGCAACTAAACCCACGACAATTGAAGTTGTAGTAGATGAACTCTGTACAATGCTTGTGGTCAGAATTCCAATAAGCAATCCCATTATAGGATTGCTTACGCTTGCAATAAGATTTTCCGAAAGCCCTCGAAAACTTTTGAACCCAGCTCCCATCATCACAATACTGAGGAAGAAGAAATAGATCAGTATGATCAGCAATAGGATTTTATAAATTCTTTTCAGATTTGTAGTGTTCTGGTCTGGCATTTATATTCCTGTTAACAAATTCTTGGTGTTTGTTCGCGTGAGAGGAGCGGTAATATTCTATTTGCTCCGATAAATGTTTTCAAAAATAATTTAGGTGTATCTGATTTTTCAGCAACCCGTCCTATAACCTGTGCGTTTTCCCCAAGAGTTTCATTATGTAAAATTTCCAGTACTTTATCAGTTTGATCTTGGGGACAAATTATCACAGCTCTCCCTTCACAAGCCATATAAAGAGGATCGATTCCAAGCGCATCGCACACTCCGGACACACTTTCTTTGATAGGCAATTTTTCTTCTTCAAGAACAATATTTACTTTTGAAGAAGCGACGATCTCATTAAGTATAGATGCCAGCCCTCCGCGAGTAGGATCTCTCAGTGCATGAATTTTAACGCCATGTTCCAAAAGGGCTTTTATAAGAGGTGCAACATTTGCGCAATCTGATTTTAAAGATGATTCGAATCCATTCCTGTATGCCATGATCGCTGCGCCGTGATCTCCAATATCACCGGTAATGATTACAGCATCTTGCGACTCTGCATTCTGCGAAGATATCGTATCTTTTGAGATAATTTCTCCATATCCGGCAGTATTGATGAATATCTTATCTACCTTTCCTTTGCTGACGATCTTTGTGTCTCCCGCAATGATCGATATATTTCCCTTCTCGGTTTCATCGCGAATCGCTATCAGAATTTTTTTAAGATCATCAAAACCAAAACCCTCTTCAATGATTAGAGAAAGTGTAATATACTTTGGGATCGCCCCAACCATTGCGAGGTCATTTGTGGTACCGCAGATAGCCAGTTTCCCGATATTGCCACCCGGAAAAAATATCGGATCGATCGTGTAGCTGTCTGTAGTAATAGCTACTTTCCCTTCATTTGCATGAAAGACCCCGCTGTCCTCGCCGTGATTAATGACAACGTGGCTGAGTGTTCGATAAATAAGATCAAGTAATTCCTTACTCTGCTTACCACCGCTTCCATGAGAGAGAAGAATTGTATTATTTCCCATCATTCTCCATATTTATAAAATGCAGCACATGCACCTTCGAAAGAAACCATGCATGGTCCGATCGGGTTTTCCGGCGTGCATTTTTTTCTAAATAAAGTACAATCAATAGGTGATTTTCTCCCTGCAATGATATCTCCGCATATGCAGGCACTTTGCACAACTTCATCATTCACCTTTATGTGAAATCTCTTTTCAGCATCGAAATTTATAAATTCTTCATTCAGGCATAATCCACTTTTGGGAATAGAACCAAATCCCCGCCAGGCAACATCACATTCCTGAAAAACTGCCGAGATCAACTCCTGTGCTGCTCTATTGCCCTCTGATTTGACCATTCTTTTGTATCGGTTATCAACTGCGGGTGAACCCAGCGCTATTTGAGAGACGAGTGCCTGAATTCCAAGCCCCAGATCGACGGGCTCAAAACCGGCTACAGTGCAGGGAATTCCATACTCCCGAGGAATAAACTCATATGGTTCAGAACCGATTATCACGCTGACATGTCCCGGCATGATCATACCATCGATCTCACCCTTTAGTTGGGAAAGAAGAAATCTTAACACATTTGGCATCGTTTTTATCAGACAGAGAATGCTTAGATTTTTAATTTGTTGCGCATAAGTATCCAGAACCAAGCCCGCAATTACCGGAATAGTCGTTTCAAATCCTACTGCAATGAAGTTTACTTCCTTCTTAGTGTTTCGGGCAATATTTAGTGCATCCAGAGGACTGTACACTACATCGACAGTTGCGCCTTTTGCAATCTCTTTTTCCAAACTGGAATGTGTTCCGGGCACCTTTATCAGATCCCCAAATGTTACAATATGATGACCCTGTTGAGCTAGATAGATCATCTTATCAATGTCACAGGCTGAAGTAACGCATACAGGACATCCAGGTCCTGATAAAAATTTTATTGAATCTTTAAAGTAATGCCTGAATCCAAATTTGAGTATCGATACAGTATGAGTACCGCAGACCTCCATAAATTTCAACGGAAGAGCTTTTCCATCCAAAGCAGCGACGTCATGCTTAATTTTATTTAGAAGCGGTTTTAGTTCAGGATTATTTCTGAATTTATCAGTCATGGTTTACTCTCGGCTTCGCATAGTTCAGTGAGCAACTCTAGAGTTTCCTTTGCATCCTGCTGGTTTACTCTTTGAATAGCAAAACCCGCATGAACAAGTACATATTCATCTATTTCGACATCTTCTATAATACGGATGTCTATCTCTTTTTTCATGCCGAAGACATCTGCAATGGCTTTGTTGCCTTCTTTTGAAATAATTCTATATGGCACAGCTAAGCACATTATTACCTACTTTTTAAAAGAAACGAATAAACCTGACCGAGAGCAATTCCTGCATCATTTGGAGGTACTTTTTCGTTCCAAAATAATTTAAAACTACTTCCGGAAAATACTCTTTTTATCATATTTACAAGCACAACATTCTGAAACACTCCACCGGAAAGCGCTACTGCATCTATGCCGGATTCATTCTTCATTTTTGTACACAAATCGAAAACCATCTTCGCAATTGTAAAGTGAAATTTTGATGAAATATATTTTTTTGAACGTTCCTCAAGAATGTCTTCAACAATACCTTTAATTATTAATGGCACTTCAATTAGTGATTGCTGTTTATTAAAATCATAATGATAATATTCTGAATATTTTTCATCGGCAAAAGCTTCCAACTTCATGGGAGCTTCGCCTTCATAGGAATTGTATTGGCACACATCGATCAAACTTGCAACCGCATCGAAGAATCTTCCCATGCTCGAGGTTTGAAGTCTTACAGAATCATTCAAAAGCTGATGAAGTATCATGTCCCTCTGTGGAAAAGTGGCTGTTGGAATAATGGTATCGATTACATCGGGAAAATATTTAAATAGGTATATTAGCGCCATTCTCCACGGCTCCTTAGCTGCCCTTTCTCCTGAAACCATCGGCAAATAATTCAAATGAGCAAATCTCTCGCACTCAATATTTTTTACAATAAAGAATTCGCCACCCCAGATATTCCCATCATCTCCATAACCGGTTCCGTCAAAGGAAACCCCCAATACATTCTCAAGATCATTTTCAGCCATCACACTATAAATATGAGCTTTATGATGTTGGATATAGTGGACTGGCAATTCTTTTTCTTCTGCAAAATCCTGTGCAAATCGAGTAGAGAAATAATTAGGATGAGAATCAGCGATAACGACTTCCGGTTTCATCTCGAATATTGATTGAAAGTACTCAAGGGATTCCTTGTAAAATTTTGTATTTGAAGCAAATGCAAGATCGCCAAGATACTGGCTTCCAAGAAATATATTCTCCTTTGTTAACCCGAAAGAACCTTTCATGTCTGCGCCTGCTGCGAATATCTGAGGTTTCCCGTCACCCTTCTTTATATTAATTGGCTTAGGCACAAAGCCCCGGGCTTTCCTTATCAGAATTTGCTTTGTCTCTGCAAAAGTTACAATTGAATCGTCAATTCGGTTGAAAATTTCTCTATTATAAGAAAGGTAATATTTAGTGATATTTGCCAGATTTTGATATGCATAATCGTCTTTATTTTCGAGTGCTTCTTCAGAAATATTTCCGCTGGTGAAAACGAGCAACTGAAAGTGTTTGAAAAGCAAATAATGTAAAGGAGTATATGGAAGCATGAAACCGAGATCTTTTACACCAGGAGCAATGTGTTCCAGAATTTCATTTGTCTTATTTAACAGCACTATCGGTTTCTGCTGCCCTTCCAGCATTTCTTTTTCGCACTCATGTATCTCGCAATAATCCTCGATCGTCTCAATATCACGAGCCATGAGTGCAAAGGGTTTTTGCGGTCTATACTTCAATTTTCTGAGTTTTTCAACCACTTCTTTTTTCAATGCATTACACACAAGATGGTAGCCGCCAATGCCCTTTATCGCAACTATCTCTCCATTCTTTAACAGTGATACTGTCTTATCAAATGCTTTTTCTCTCCTTTCAGTTACTACAGGGCTTTCATCAACAACTTCTATAAGCCGTAATTCCGGACCACACTTCGGGCACGCATTCGGCTGTGCATGATACCGTCTATCCGCAACTGTTGTATATTCTCGATTGCAGTCATCACACATAATGAATTTTTTCATTGTTGTATTTTTTCTGTCATAAGGAATTGATTGAATTATTGAAAACCTCGGACCGCAATTTGTGCAGTTTGTAAAAGGATAAGAAAAATGCCTGTCATCTTTATCAATGATCTCTTGTGCACATTTATCACATGTGGCAATATCTGGTGGAATGAGCGCTGATATTTCACCCTTTTTCTTGCTCGGTGCGATTTCAAAGGTTGTAAATTTTTGTAAATCATGTTCGAGATATTTTATTGAATGAGTAAGAATGGTTGAGACTGCGGGGGCGTTATTTAGAATATCGAGCAAGAATTCTTCAATATCATTCTTTTGAACTGATGCAATTATTTTTACACCGAATTCCCTATTCTCCACGTAGCCCTTGATGCCATGATGCAAAGCAGTTCTCTTCACAAAAGGTCGAAAACCAACCCCCTGCACAATTCCTGTAAGTAGTATCTCAGCGTGTTTCATCTTCAATCATTGTTATTAGAGAATCTACGCTCTCTTTAAGTTCCATTGAAATTTCTGGCACGAAATCTGCACTCAGTATATTAATACCGATCACTTCAATTTTCACATTTGAAAACTTGCGAATATACGAAATGATGACACTGATCGAGCTTGTATGAGTCGAAGTTGCAAAGGTGCTTATTTCTTCATGTCTCAAAATCTTAATCTCTCCTGCATTTGATGAAAATCGGCATGCGTCAAGGAAAATAATTAAATCCAAATCTTGTGAAGTGAGTGTACTAAAATAGTTTTCGGGAGTTGTTTCTGCGATCAGGTATGTAAAATTTTTTTTTTACATTTTAGTTGCAGTTGTTCAATAATATATAATCCCACAGCATCATCGCCGCGCTGATAATTTCCCAGCCCTACAAAAAGGTTTTTTTTATCTTTTATTGATGAAAATAATTTCTTTAACTCATCAGAATGCATCTTTTACAACAACCTGGTGCCTGCAACTCGGACACATTAATTTATAATAATCTTCTCTACGTATTGTATCTTTCTTTATCTTTGAGTCCGGCAGATCCTGATAGCGAAGTTGAATGAATGCGAGGAGGTTGGGATTTCCATAAGCTTTTGGTCCCATCTTCTCGATTAGCCAGTTCATGTGATCTTCAGTGGCTATCTTTGTACCACAAATAGGGCAGACAATAAGCTTTTTTTCAATTTTCATGAAGCTTGCTTCTTTGTCCGGACTGAAAGTAGCAGTTATGTACTCATTAGAAAGCTTGATGCCTTTTTGAGTAATACAGTGTTCTTCACACTGTCCGCAGTAAATGCAATTCGTGTAATTGACTTGTAATATGCGTTTTCCTTCTTCGGGTATATCGGTAAGATCGATTGCACCGGCAGGACATACCTGAGCACACGAACCACACCCTACACATTCTTCTTCATCATATTTTGGTTTTCCCTTGAACTGTTTTACCGGCTCATAGGGTTTTTTTGTAAAAGGATATTTACTTGTTATTGGTTTTGAAAAAAGTGATACAATAGCTTCACCCAATTCACGAAGTTTTGGAATGATCATTTTATTCTCCTGATATATTTAGCCACAAAATCACACAAAAGGACACAAAAATTATTAATATATAAATCTTTTAAACTCACATTTCTTTTTGCCATAATTTATTAATAAACCAACTTTTATTTTAGAGGCTTTTAGATAGTTGATAATTTGTGCTTGATGAATAAGATTTAATTTTTCTTCTGCTTTTAATTCTAAGATTATTTTCCTATCAACAACAATATCTGCAAAATATTCTCCGATCACTTTCCCTTTATAGAATACTTTTATTGGATATTCCTTTTCCGCCTGAAAACCTTTATCAATTAACTCGATAAATAAGCCATTCTTATAAACCTTTTCTAAAAAACCATATCCTAATAACTTCCAAACGGTAAAGGCACAGTCAATGATTTTATAACATTCCTCTCTAAATATAATATCCCTTTTCGTGTGCTTTTGTGCCTGCCACGGCGTAACGTAGTGAAGACTGGTGTTTTCGTGGCTCATATCTGTTATTTCTGTAATTCTTTATCTTCTTGATATAGATCAATAACTGTTTTGTCAGTCAGCTTGATTCCTGCTGAGTGAGCAGCTTTTGCAATTGCATGTGCAGAAACAGGTGAGGTCAACAGTATGAATATTGCACAGAGAATTGCCTTGAAGCCCATTGACGTGAAACCAGAGTAAACGAATACTCCGAACAGTATCCCGGCAGATCCAAAAGTCACACTTTTCGTTGCTGCCTGAAGACGATTATATACATCAGGAAGACGTACAAGACCGAGCACTCCAAAAAGATCAAAAATAACACCAATACAAATAATGACATATCCGATAATTTGATTAATTGCTAAATCAGGCATCGAGCGACCTCCCTTCTAAGAATTTTGCAAGCGCCAAAGCTCCTATGAAACTTTGAAGACCCCAGGCAATTCCAATATCTATAAAATATGAACGGTCTAATGCAATAGCAAGGATCGCACATATTCCGATGATCAAAATTCCAAGAATATCAATCGCAACAATACGGTCTGCAACTGAAGGTCCTTTCACGACTCGTATCAGGATGAAAAGCGAGCAGAAAAGGAGCACATTGATCAACTTATAGTTGAAAGGAATGTTTGTAAACACAACAAAATTTATCACAAGGAATGCTGCAATAATAATTAAACCGATGAACCATCTAAAAACTCTCATTCAAAAATCTCCTCGAGTAGTTTTTCAAATCGACCACCTATAAATTCAGTGGTTTGCTCTATATCGGTAAATTTCACATCGATCCAGTGCACGTATAAAATCTGGTTATCAACATCGATATCTACCGTTAGTGTTCCGGGAGTTAAGGTTATTGAATTTGCAAGCATGGTAAGCGCAGAATCTCTTTTCAGCTTTGTTTTAACTTTCACGATCCCGGGCTTTATGGGAAGAAGAGGGTGGATAACAATGTATGCAACGTTAAAATTTGCCTTGAACAGTTCCCATATGAACTTTACGAGATATTCAATCGTGTACCATACTCGTTTCAAATGAAATTTTCTTTCAGTTATGATCAGCATCTCTCCGGCAAAGATCGCAGTGATCAGTGCCATGATAACGCCTGCTATCAAAGAGGGAATACTGAAAACCATCGTTATCAATATCCAAACTAATAAGGATAGAAAAAAGACAACGATCCTGCTTTTTGTTTCTGTCTTCATTTAACACTCCCATTATCAAGATAGGGCTCGATTTTATCGATATATGAAGTTCTTCCCATAACGGTGTCCACTATAGGATTCAAATAATTTTTTCTAATTGATGGGATCATAATAACTGAACTCAATAAACACAGTGCAGCAAGAATGATCATAACAGTTTTCATTGCAATAGGAACTTTTTCAAGCACTTTTGCAGATCCCTTTTTACCATAAAATGCGTGCTTTTGAACTTTCAGGAAGTATGCAAGGGTCACAATACTCACCAGTGCAGCAATAATACCTATAACGATCTGACCCGCAGAAATGCAGGCAATGATAATGATGAGCTTGCTGAAGAAGCCATTAAAAGGTGGAATTCCAGATATTGATAATGTTCCAACCATATTAGTTGCCGAAGTAACTTTGAGTTCTTTTGAAAGACCACCCAGTTGTCGCAGGTCCCTTGTATCTGTCGCATATTCAACTGCTCCGCTGTTCAGGAAGAGCAAGGATTTGAAGATCGCATGATAGAAAAGATGAAGAATGCCGCCAAGAATACCGAGGGGTGTGCCAAGTGCAAAACCTATCACCACATATCCGATCTGGCTGACACTGCTAAATCCCAGCAATCGTTTGAAATCCCATTGCACAATTGAAAGAAAACCTCCAATTACGATCGAGAGAGTTCCAAGCAGCATAAGTATCTGTAACACAACGGTTGGCGCTCCGAATACATTAAAGAAAATTCGCACAAGCGCATATACTCCGAGTGTTTTGATAAGTACGCCGGAAAGCATTGCCGAGATCGGTGCAGGGGCTGATGGATGGGCATCAGGAAGCCACGCATGGAAGGGAACGAGTGCAGTTTTCAAACCAAAACCTGCAATGAACAAACCATAAACGAGGAAAATCAGTTTCGGAGCTCCGGCACTTCTCAGCTGAAGTCCGACATCCGCCATTGTAAGTGTGGAAGTATAACTATAAAGAATTCCAATACCAAACAGTATCATTGTGGAAGTTATCGCACCCATTGTGGCATATTTAAATGCTGCCTCCAGTTCTTCAGATTCCGTACCAAAGGCAACAAGAGCATAGGCAGAAAAGAGCGCTATCTCCATGAAAACATATAAGTTGAAGAAGTCACCTGTAAGTATCACTCCATTCATTCCGGTTACCATCAGCATAAAAAGCGCAAAGAAATTCCACTTCCCCGTAAAATGATTTATGTACTGGATCGCATAGAATGCTGAAAGAAAGGCAACAAGATTCACTACTATCAGCATAAAGGCAGACAGATTATCCAAGATCAAACTGATCGTATAAGGTATTTTCCATCCACTTGTATTGTTTAGGATCATACCTCCGTGGGAAGAGAGCTTAAAGAACGCAATGAATGAAACGATTAAAATCCAGGCACAGGCAGCAAGGGCAATAGCAGCAGCAAAATTTTCTTTTTTACGGGCAAGGAGAACGATGAGAAATGCAGCGAGTAAGGGAACGAAAATAAACTGTGATAATATCATCCTTGTAATCTCCTGATCTTCGTAATATCAAAGGTATCATATTTTTGATAGATCCTGATCGCAAGCGCAGCCATGAGTGCAGTGATACCAAGTTCAATAACAATAGATGTAAGTACAAGAGCTTGAGGAATAGGATCGACCATCATGCTGGCTGGAATATTAAGTCCTTCTTTGAGGATGGGAACCAGCGCACCTGTGCGATAGGCAAGCAAAACAAGGAACAGGTTTACGGAATAACCCATGATGCCAATTGCAAGTATTATCTTAATCAGATCTCTTTTTGTGATCGCGCCATAAACGCCGACCAAAAAGAGGAAAAAGCACATAATATATAATATCATATTCTTATCCTTCCTTGGGTTTAAAACTGGCTAAATAGTAGAACACAAGATACAATCCCATGCCGACCTTCACGCAAATAAAGATATTCAGCATCGGTATGTAGCCGGC
The DNA here is from genome assembly GCA_030613025.1 of Candidatus Cloacimonadota bacterium. Classification (GTDB taxonomy): domain Bacteria; phylum Cloacimonadota; class Cloacimonadia; order JGIOTU-2; family JGIOTU-2; genus Celaenobacter. Next base: position 39,853 of record JAUWMT010000002.1, on the reverse strand, counting down.
ACTGAGAAGCGTGTACAATTTACCGATTCCCATAAAGTTTGCGAGGAAATTGCCCATAACATATAAGCCGATCAGACCGGTGAGCACAAAAAGGATCGCTGCAATAGCTTCCAAACTGTTCATGGCAAATTTATTCACACGCTCCATGACGAAATTCTTACCATACGCCAGCGTCAAGTGAACAAATGAAAGGGCAACGATCACGCCGCCTGCAAAACCACCACCTGGAGAAAGATGACCATGAATAACAATATACAGACCATATAAGAAGATCAACCAGACAGTAAAACGGGTAATTGTTTTAACAATTACGGACATACCTTCATTTGGAAAATTATTCTGCATGTCTTTTCTTCCTCCCTGTTTTACGTAATATGGTAAATGCACCTAAAATTGCGGTAAAGAGCACAGTAACCTCACCCAATGTATCATATACTCTATAGTTTAGAATAACGGCGGTGACGATATTTTGAGAACCTGTTTCCACTCCTGCTTGGGCGAGATAACGCTCTGCAACGCGTACAATTGGCTTTCCAAATGATGGCAGATCTTTGAATGCAAAAATGCTCAGCACAAAAATGCTTACCAGAATAACGATAGCAATGATCGTTTCAGGCACATCTCTGCGAAGCGCACGAACTTCAATAGAACGTTTGGCAAATGCACGGATCAAAATGATAACACAGAGAATTTCGAACACGAACTGGACAAGAGCAAGATCCGGAGCTCCTAAAAACAGGAACGCTAAAGACAAACCCAATCCAACCACACCAATGGTGATGATCGAAGAAAGTATATTCTTTATTTCCAGACATGCAATCGAACCGATTATCATGAATCCTAAAATAAAGTACAACCAAATATCAACTGGCACTTAAGCCTCCTACATATAAACACTTTTAACCATCCGACTACGCTTCGCTCCGTCGTGACAGGCGAAAGGCACGAAAATGGTGTCTAAGAAAAATTTTCTACAAAACTTCATTTTATTAATTTCGTTTATTAAATTTGAACCCATTTTTCTCAATTCAAAAATAGCATCCTGAATTGCATAACTTTTTTCTTTGAAAATTATTGTTTCGCTTCTTTCGCCTGCAACGGCGTAATGCAATGGAGACGGGTGTATTTCGTGGTTCATAATATTATACTTAAACTAAATTGCACTCAATAAAATTATTGTAACAACAACCAAGCCGGCAAGCATCCAAATCGCATAGGTATGCAACAAACCCGAATGTAACTTGTGGAATACATCGCCAAGCCATAAGGAGAATACTGTTCCCCATTTATATATATCAAAATACTTCTTGTTTGCCCACTCGTAGATCTTATTAAAGGGTTTCATCGAAGAAATTTCATTATAGAACTCAACACCTGTAGCTCTATGCTCTTCAGTTGTCGGATAGGTGCCGACATATTCATCATCAAAGCGGATCTTTTTAAATACAAGATAAATAATAAGACCGAGCAGAATTGATGCAGCAAAGAAATAAAGTATGATCTTTGAACTATAAAATCCCAAAAGCAATGTTTTAATAGATCCTGCGCCAATTATAGGCAGTAAGAATAATTTCACAGGAATTGCAAATACGAGCACGCCAAAAATCACACAAAGAGCGCCGAGTAAAAGATTGGCAAACCAGTTATTGAAACTGATCTCTTTCACGCCCTCATATTTTTTGGGTAATTTGCTCAAGAATATTGCATGTATGAATTTAATAAAACTGGCAAGGGTAAGCGCACTTCCAAAAACAGCGAGAACAAAGCAGACATTTAGTATGATCTGCCAGATTGCCCCATGCTGTGAAGCGGTTTTCAAAATACCTTGATAGACCATCCATTTTGAGAAGAACCCATTCAATGGTGGAATACCCGATATTGAAAGCGCTCCTATCAGCGCAGCGATAAAGGTAAGAGGCATCTTTCTGGCAAGACCACCAAGATTTTCGAGTTCAGATGTTCCTGTCCTCTTTTCAACAGAACCAAGAGATAAGAACAAGCTTGATTTGTATATTGCATTATTTAGCATGTGGAAAAGTCCGCCAATAATACCAATTGGATTACCTGTTCCTATTCCCAATACCATATACCCAACCTGACTAACAGCATGATATCCCAGCAGTTTGCGCCCATTATGCTGAACAAGCGCCATCATCACTGCAAAGATTATCGTAAGCGCACCTATTATCATGATGATCGCCTGGATCGCAAAGGGATAGACAAAAAGATGCATCATTATACGTGCAAAAAGATAAATTCCAAGCAGCTTATCCATAGCAGCAGGAAGTTCTGCCACGGCTTCGATCGGTGCATCCTTTGCATAGTCTGGAAGCCAGGTATGCATCGGGAAAGCACCTGCTTTTGTGAATGCAGCAAGAAGCAGGCAGAAAAATGCAATGTAGGTCAACACACTTGAAAGAGTAATTTGTGTTAAGTAGAGATTGGAATTCTGTGTCATAACATACATAACAGCCAAACCAAATAGAAGAAGTACGTCTGAAGTTCCTATTATGATAAATGCTTTCATCGAACTTTCTGAGCTTTTTGGAGAATTTAAAATACCAAACAGGTACACGAGCAACCCGGAAAGTCCCCAGAAAATTATAAAAGCGATCATATTGGAACTCACTGCGACGCCATTGCAGAAACTGACTGTCAGCGTGAAAAGCAGGAAGAATTTACCTTCATATTCTTTTTTCACATTTTTAAGACAGTAAATAAGAATTATTGAACTGAGAATATTTATGAAAAGCAAAATGAATTTTGATAAAACATCGGTTTGAAATAACGTAACGCCGAATAGAGAAAAGCTCACAGTAGATGCGCTGAACACTTTGATACTCAGCACCAGCGACCAAATCACAGAAGCAAGAGTGATAAGTTTCTTTATAATCTTTGGTACAAAAAGATTAATAATAGTTGCAATTATCGGGATAACGACAAGCAAAAACAGATAATTATTCCACATTTATGTACCCTTTCTTTTTGAAATCCTAATCTTCAAAAATTCTATCAATGGGTGTTTTCTCGCTACCGGCAACTGCCCTTTTAATATTTGCAGTTTTCTCACGAGACATGGTTAATAGATTATGTTCTAATTTTTTATTATTTTTATCGACAACGCGAATACTTCTTTCGGTACAGCAATAGCATGGGTCAACAGCAGCAAGAGTAATAAGTGCATCAGCAAGAGGAATGCCTATACAGGATGCTTTATATGTAGGAATATTAGAAAAGCTCGGTGCACGGACTTTATGACGAAGAGGACGGTTCGAGCCATCACTACGTATGTAATGAAACACTTCACCACGAGGTGCTTCATAACGTCCAATGCCTTCTCCTGGAGAAATATGCTTTACTTTATTAAGATATTCACCACCAACTTTCGGGAATGCATCGAGACATTGCCGTATGATTTTAACCGATTCAATAATCTCCAGCACACGCAAAACAAGTTTGTCATATACATCGCCATTGGGCAATACGATAACATCAAAATTTATCAGATCATACTCGTACCCGTCATCCCGACGTACATCGATATCCACACCGGATGCACGGGCAGTGGGTCCATTTGCACAATAATTTATTGCATCCTCTTTTGTCAAGACACCAACTCCTTTAAGGCGTGATCTCAGCACAGGATCATCTTTAACTGCGCCGGCTAACATAAGCATCTTCTTTTCCAGCATATCAAGAACGGGATGAATCTCCGGGATCAATGCATTATCAAAATCTCTACCTACACCGCCAACACGGAACATTGCATAATGATTTCTGTTGCCCGAAACCTTTTCAAAAATTTGAAGAACAGGTTCGCGATATTTCCACGTCCACATCCAGAGCGTATCATATCCAATAAAATGACCGGCAAGGCCGAGCCAGAGAAGATGGCTGTGAATTCTTTCCATTTCTCCAATAAAAATTCTTATATATTGTGCCCTTTCAGGTATTTCAACATTATCAATATCTTCCATTGCATGTGCTGCTGCAAATGGATGAGAGGTTGAACAGATTCCGCAAATACGTTCAACGAGAAAGATTGACTGCGTATAGGATCTTGTTTCCGAGATCTTTTCATGACCTCTATGCATCCAACCGGTTTCCATCTCAATATCAACAACCTTTTCACCTTCGACTTGTATATCAAAGAATTCCGCTTCTTCCAGCAGTGGATGAAAAGGACCTAAAGGAATTCTACATTTACTCATTGCATGCTCCTCTGCATAAACCTGTTACTTCTCTTTCGTTCTGTTGCGATTAAAACGCATAGGATGGTCATCCTCACTAAAATGCGGATTGTTTATTGTCAGTAGTTTTTTCAGATTGGGATGTCCTTTGAACTTAATACCAAAAAGATCATACATTTCTCTTTCGATCCAGTTCGCACCTTCGATCAGTGGTGTAATTGAATTTATTTCAGGATTTTCCAGTCCGGTTTTGACGCGTGGATTATAATAAATTCCGGTTGTGTCATCAGAAAAATGGTAAAGAACCTCGAGCCCGTCATATACCTCTGTAGCAGTACAGATAGAAAGACGGCAGCCCATTGTGTTAGAGAGATAATCTGCGATCTCCCACAGATCTTCGTTCTTTATATTAAAGTAAATTCTTTTCGGCTTCTTAATAACTTTCGTTATTTTATCTTGAAATTTATCAAAAAATTCTGTATCTTTATCGCTCATTTTAATGTTCCTAATAATTTTAATACGCCATCTATCATAGCTTCTGGTTTCGGGGGGCAGCCAGTTACGTAGGCATTTACAGGAATGACCTTTTCAAGTGGTATTCCTGCTGTATTGTAACTTGTTTTGAAGGTTGCGCCTCCTGCAGTACAGGTTCCGATACCGATCACAAAAATAGGCTTTGCTGCTTGCTCATATAGTTGTTTGATACGTGGTGCAACTTTATAGGACACTACACCTGTCACAAGAAGAACATCTGCATGACGGACAGAGCCAACAAGTTTGATGCCGAAGCGTTCTACGTCATATCCGGGAGTGATGAGATCGAGGATTTCAATATCACAGTTGTTACAGGGGCTTGCACTGACGTGAAAAACCCAAATTGATTTTTTAATAATTTTATTATAGAATGCCATAATTTACACTCCTATGATTGCCAGAATTACGGCGATAAGAGCAAGTGGACTTGCCCATTTCCAGAAGAAATTAATTGCAGAATCAATACGTACACGCGGATTTGTATTTCTTATCAGTATCATAACAACTACGATAAGCAAGTACTTCCCGATACCAGCCATGATCGTACCAAAAGAAGCAAAACTTATTCCACCCCAGAAAAGAATAACAAGAAGCATAGGCAGGAATACATACATCATATAATGTGCAAGTTTCCAGAAAGCAAGCAGCGGACCCGAATACTCCATTAGCGGACCTCCAACAATTTCTGTTTCTGCTTCCGCAATATCAAATGGTACCATACCCATCTTTGCTTGAAGACACAGAATACCAACGATGAACGCAATAATACCTGAAGCAGTACCAATGATCATACCATTGGCGTTTTGATATGCTAATATTTGTGTGAGATCGATCTTATATCCTGCCTGAATGATGGGAACAAGGATAACCATCACGAAAGCGAGTTCGTCGGAAATGAGCATTTTCATTTCTCTGCCTGCACCAATACTGGAATATACATTTCCTGTGGACGATGAACCAAGTATCAAACATACTGAATAGATAAACATCAGATATATTATGAAAATTAGATCACCGCCGATGCCAACATGATAGAAGAAAGACATGCCAATGATCGTAGTGGTCATTATCACAGAAGCAAAAGCAATGATCGGTGCAATTATAAATATGAAATATGGTGAGTTCCTAATAAGAATGATCTCTTTTCCCCACAGCTTAAACACGTCATAAAAATTTTGAAAGAATGGAGGACCCACACGGAATTGCACCCTTGCGCTGACCTTTCTTTCTATCCATCCTACAATAAGACCGAATACAGATGCAAATAGAAAACCCGGGAACACGAGCAAATAGAACAAATATTTTAGCATTTTATCTCCTGAACCTCATCATCCTACACTATTTATTTTTCCCGACTTTATTTCGCCAATGATGTGTTTTCACTGCCATTCTGCTGCCCACAAGATAGATATTATTTTCAGGATCGTCTTCATCGATATCGATCATTGTAAGTGTTTCATTTGGTGCAGTTTTTACACAGAGCGGAACATAGTCCGGGTCATTTTCCAATTGATTTAAACAGAAATCACATTTCTGTGATATATAATTGATAACCTCCGGAAAGATCGTACCAAATGGACAGGCAAGGATACAGCTTTTGCAACCCACACAGCGCATATTATGACGTATTATAGTATTATTTTCACCATGTTCAAGCGCATCCTTTGGGCATGCTTCAATACAGAAAGCTTCCTTGCACTGGCGGCAATAAGCGCCGAATTCTGCGATCTCTACAATAGAAAATACACCGCGATTAGCTCCTTCGTGATAAAGATATTCACAATCAATGCATTCGAGAATCTCTTCTTTGAGAAGCCTTGGTATATCTACAAATAATCTTTTCATGATACTGTCTTTCCTTTAATATATAAACTTATTCCCAGATTTTTTCTTCGTCCTTGATCTGCTCATAGGTGAATACAGGACCATCTTTGCATGCATAATATTTACCCATTACGCAATGGCGGCACTGTCCGAATCCGCAGTACATCTTTTTCTCCATAGACAGATAAATATTCTCCGGCTTAAAACCTTTATCAAGCAGAGAGAAGGTTCCGAATTTCATCATGATAGGGGGTCCGCATACAATTGCGATCGCATCTTTTGGATCGATCTTGATATCATCAAGCAATACTGTGACCACGCCGGTTTTTCCATTCCAATTGACACCATCAGGACATTTATCGACCGTACAGAGATGATGAATTCCTTCAACGGACTTCCATTCATCGATCTGATCCTTGTAGATCATATCATCAGGTGTTCTCGCACCAAAGCACACAGTAATACTTTTGTAATCTTTGGCATCGTGGATCATGGTTTGAAGAAGGCATCTAAGAGGTGCAAGTCCTACACCACCACCAAGAAGAAGGACATCTTTTCCTTTAAATTTATCAAGAGGATAACCTTTTCCATAGGGTCCGCGAATACCCATCACATCGCCTTTTTGGACCTTGTGAATTTCATTGGTTACAAATCCGGCATTCATAATGGACACCCAAATTTTTTCCGTCTCATAATGTGATGATGATGGAGTAAATGGCGCCTCACCAATTCCGGGTAATGACAGTTCGATGAACTGACCTGTAGCAAATTCAAAAGGTTTCTCCGGCTTGAGATAGAAAGATTTGATCGTTGGAGATTCTTCGATTACTTCGAGGACATCAGCTTTTAATACTTCGTAGGGGTTTTTGTCTGGCAAACTAAACCTCCTGTAAACTTTGAATAACTTCTCGTAAATCGATTTCAGCAGGACAGGCGGAAATACAACGTCCACAGCCCGTGCATCCTAATTTATCGAAATTAAATTTCATAAAATTGTGTTTGCATTGATAGCGGTTTCTAAAGGTTTCCCATCGGTGTTCACGTGGTGTAGCACCGCCAGCGACTTCAGCATATCCCACAAGCTGGCAGGAATCCCACGAACGAACCTTGCGGAATTCTTCTTCAGTGCTTTCATCATTAAGAATAAGACAGTAGCAGGTCGGGCAAATATTCGTACATGCGCCACACTGAACACATTCATTGCAGAACTCTTTCCATACAGAAGCTTCCTTATTTTCTGTAATGACATCATAATTTCTGTCGGGCGTGAAATCAGAATTTATATCCCTGACTTTTTTGAGAACTTCAGCATGATTTGACTCACGAATTTCTTTATCTTTATTAGTAATTTCAGCCAGTGAACAAACTTCCTTTATCATTTCAATAAGTTCTTCACCCTTCTTGCTGCCAACTGTAATTATGAATTTATCATCAACCGGAGAAAGATTGATATCAAATAATGCATTGCTTTCTGTATCATCATTTGGATATGGATTATTATCAAGCAAAATACAATGACATGTTGATAACGCATCTGTACAATCGCAGCTTATGATGTATGAGCTATCTCTCCAGATTTTGTAATTCGGCTCTACAAAATTATCCTTGAGAAGTGCATCATCCAGAACTGCAAGCCCAAGCAGATCGCAGTTTTTCACACCTGCAATGATCCTCTTGTTTGATTTAGCAGAAGGAGGAAGCACGCTTTCAGAAGGCATATAAAACAGAGTTCTTACAGGATCGACAGTTCGATATTTATCCAGTACAAATTCTTTATCAGGATCATATTTTTTGAATACGAGATCATCCTTTTCTCTCTCAGTCTGATATGGAACAAAAACATCAAATTCTGATTGTATAGTATAGAAAAATTTAATTAGATCGGATTTTGAAACGACCATTTCTGTCCTTTCTCACTCAAGCTTTTAGGTCTAATCATAAAATAAATTTCTTTTGAAGTAACTTATTTGGTCGGTAAAACATTTAGTGCTTGTCAACGTGTCAAGTTTTTCTGAGAAAGTTTATGAATTAAAATCCGGATTCCCAAATTCCCGATTTTCTGAGGAAAGATTATGAATAAATTCTGTATTTTATTGAAAAATGTCCGCCAAAATGGACAGGTTCCTTTCTCTTTACCAGTTCCACTACTCTAACCTCTTTACCAAGCCCCTGCTTGGTAAAGCAATAAGCAATAGCCCTGCCTCTGCAACTATTCTTACACTTTATTTATGCACAAAATACATAAGATCATACTCAACGATCTGATCGCGTGGGATTGTGATGAGTCTCTGCATGAGTTTGGTGAGTGTTGCACTGCAGGTTCCATAAGTCATATCGGATTTGAACTCAACAAGATTGAGTAGCTCTTTTGTTGCAATTATTTTTATGATCTCGCTATCGGTTATTTTACCCGGAAGGAGCTGAACCGGTAAGGAAATCCCAATATTCTTATCGGCTTTGTTTGGGAACTTGAATTCTTCCCCTGTTTGCACAAAATTATATTCTCTATATTGATTTGGAAAAAGCACATACACCGTATCATTAGAGCAAATATTTAAGATCGTAATATAACAGTCCTTTGAAGCAACACAGGATATTTCAAGGGTCTCATATTCCTGGAAATGTTCTTTATTGAGTGATGCATCGAGTGAGAAATAAGGATCTTTCTCGCCCTTCTGTTGTCCGATTTTGACATGAACTGTTACCCTTGAAAAGATTGCATTGCCAATCGTTATTATTTGTTCACTGATAACCTTCTTGTCCAAAATTATTCCCTGGGTGGTCTGTTCTGTAAGGTTAAGATAATCATCTCGGGTGACTTTCTCGGCATCTTCTCCCACAATATAAAGTTTTCTTCCAGTGACATCCACGCCATAAGATTCTAATGCTTGGTTACATGCTTTATCTATTGCCTTTTCCCTCGCTTCTTCCGGTGTGATGTGTGCTATCTCCACCTGTGCATTGGATTCTATCCAGCCATCTCCAAGGTCCCTTGCGCCTGTTTTCTGAATAGACTGATTGAATGAATTAACTTGAGCATTCGTTGCTGTTTGATTATTTGATGCACAGGATGCAATAAATATTGTAAGAATAATTAAAATAATACTTTTTTTCATAAAATTTCCTTAAATCAATTTATTATATTTCCTTTATAAACAAGATTGGAATCTTGTTTTATTTTAACTTTGGAGTGCAAAACCCGTGATTTTGCATAAAACAACACGGTTGTTTTACTCCAAAAGCACTCCCTGTTTCACTTTTGTTCGCATTTCTCTGCTCAAAACAAGATGGATTACTTTGAACCGCGGAGCAATCGGAAGCCTATGTAGTTGAGTGTGAGATCTGGAATGCTGTGGTGGCGAATAGCAACCCGGCAGTACATGGCAACGCTGTACAAGCTACCGCCGCGACGCACACGACGAGAGCCGTCACTGGCACCTGTAGGATTTGTTTGTGAACTGCTGCCATAACTTCCTTTCCAATCCCAGCACCACTCAAAAACATTGCCACTCATGTCATAAATACCAAGTTCATTGGGATGCTTCTTACCAACTGGATGGGTTGTGATTCCCGAATTATTATTATACCATGCGACATTGCCAATAGTATTACTCCCGGAATAGGTATATCCTTTCGACTTATTACCACCTCTCGCTGCATACTCCCATTCCGCCTCGGTGGGTAAGCGATAACCATTTGCATTAAAATTGCACGTTATGTTTTTCCCACTACCTGTGTAGCAAGGTGTGAGACCTTTTGCTCTGCTTTTCTTATTACAAAATTCTACTGCATCATACCAGCTCACTTTTTCTACAGGGAAATTATCGCCTTTCCTAAAACTCGGATTATTACCCATCACTTCTTTCCATTCCGTTTGGGTTACTTCATATTTCCCAATATAAAAATCACTCACCGTTACACTGTGAACCGGCTTTTCGTCACTGTCCCCACTATTGCTACCCATCTGGAAGGTGCCACCCTGGACGAAGACCATTGGATTTTCTTTATACTTTAAATCAAGAGAGATAATCCACCCTTCTAGGTTTCGTCCTTCTAGCTGTGGCTCCCAGTAAATGGTTTTACTATTCCCTGGTTCTACATAACCGATATCACCAACTACAATTTCTGGTTTAATTTGCTGTCCCGCGTTGTTTTTTGCTTGAATAGAAACGGTGTATTCATATTCATCTGTTCCACTTAAATCGTATGTAATTACTATTCTGCCTTCCTCAATTTTATGGTTCACATTTGTTATCTGCTGGGTGTAGAGGGGAACTGCAATGAGTAGTGCGCCAATTAAAAGTAATAATTTTTTCATATCGTTTCCTTCATTTCATCAATAACAAGATCGGAATCTTGTTTTACGCAAATTCTCCACTTTCCTCTCTTTACCAATTCCTAAATTGGTAACGGAACTAAATCCGGAAGCCCCAGCTTCTGCTTTACCAAGCAGAGGGCTTGGTAAAGAGCGGATAAAGCAAGATTGGAATCTTGCGTTACTTTTATTCATACTCAACAATAACTTTATTCTTATCACCGATCAACTGCGGAGTTTGTTCGAGGTTTTTTTGTCTTCTAGCTTGATAGGGCACATTATCATCAATGTAGATTTGCATCTCTTCAACAGTTAGCTTTTTATCATTATTTGCATCAGCATTTCCCTGTAATCCTTTCATAAAATAGTAGGAAAATAGCGAGTGTTTTTTATCCCTGTACCAGGAAGATACCTGCTCACCAGTGGCTGAAGTAAAGACCGTTGTATTCTTCTTTGAAACAACCGGATTCTTCACATTTATAAATACGGGCGAAATGTCTTTAATGAGCATTCCCTTTTCTGATGAACCGCTAAAACATGCGTCTATCACAACAGTAAGAGAACTGTAATCCAGTTTTGAGAGATTGCCGTAAAAGGTATCGAGGGAATATCCGTTTAATGCAACAAGAGAAGGATCGCAATCAACAGGCACAAAGTAGCCATGCTTGCTTTGAAGATCGGGTGCGCCGTGTCCGCTGTAATAGATAAATATATCTGATTGTCCCGATTTGATATAGTTGTGCAATTTCCCTTTAAAATTTTCTTTTGTGCCGAATATACTATTAAAATCCGCCTGTGTAGCATCATTCACATAGATAATATTTCCTTCCCTATAGCCCAAAGTATTTGTAATATATTTCTTCATATATGCAGCATCTCTATTGGCAAATTCAACCGCAGGTACAGTGCTTTTATTATAATTTCTATTTCCAATCACAACCGCGACCGCATCTTTGTTTATCTTTGTCGTTTGAGGAATATCCTGCTCAATATCAATGACCAATCCGGGTATTTTGTATTCCTTATCCTCTCCTTCTATACCTGTAAATGCAAACTCCTGTGGAGACATCTCTTTTTGTTTTATCTTTAAATTCAAAGGAAATTCTCTGGAATAATCTTCTGCAGAAACGACAACCGAGAGAGGTATCTCGTCCTTAATTTTCTTGTTTGTATAAAATCCGAAACTGACATCTTTGTAATCACCCTTATCTATCTTCTCCCATGTAAATCTTGTTTTTGAACCACCTGTAAAAGATACATCACTGCTGGTGTTCTTAATATTAAGCGTAACATCTTTTCCGGCACCACCCGAGTTTGCAAGCCGAAGTGTAACTGTAACGATCTCTTGTTGTTCTATGCTGTAGTTTCCGCTCGCATCTTCGATACCTTTTTCTACGAAGAACATGGGCGGTTCAAGTTGCTTGGTCTGAAAACTACAAGTAACCGGATCAGGGAAGAAGCCATTAATTTCATCAAAGGTAATAGTATAGCGGCAATCCTGAGTTGGCGTGCTTTTGTTTGCATAGATATTGAATTCAATCTCATCAACTTCGCCGGGTTTTATCTCGGAAATAAATCTCTGGTTTCTATGTTCCAGGAATGAATAATTCTCCGCTGGTTTTAGGTTCGCAGAAATACCGACTGCAGATCCTTTCCCGGAATTCTTTATTTTGATAGTGAGCGTTCCAGATTCATCACCCTCAATGAACATATCGTTATTATTATCCTTGAAATCAATAGATACAACTTTCAGGTCTGGTGGTGCAGTTGGTTTTGCTTTTACATAAACAGGATCGATTTCTTTAGTCTGTGTGCCGAAAGCAAAGGACTGGTTGTTGTAGTCAATGCTCCAGTTATAGTAATCCCACGTTTCATTGATTTTTAGCTTCCGGATTCCTTTTGCTGTTAAAAGATTTGCATCATCTTTGAACTGTTTCGCAAGGGCAATTGGCACATAGATACTGTTATTTTTCCCTTCTTTTGAAACATAAATACTGAATTGTTGTTTATCGGCATCATAGTTGCCAACTGTTATTGAACTCGTCACAGTCTCTTTTGTCTCATTTAATAATTGCTGGATTTCCTGCTCGAGCTCCTGCTTCCTTTCATAGAATTTTCTTCGAGCAAAGTCGATTTTCTGGGCATATTCAGTTTTGATATCTTCTTTTTCTTTTGCAACGTTCTGCATTCTTTTATTATACATTTCAGTAGTTTCAAATTCACCTTTTTTTGTTGAAGATATTTGTGCAATTTCCTGGTCGCGTTCGTTCTCAAGTGCTATGGATGAGAAGGATACATCTTTTAGTTTTTTGAGCATTTGTAGCTTATCAATATTATCCATTGCGTGGGTCACGCTACAGAGCATGAGTATAGTAGTAAAAATTATAAGGACCTTTTTCATCATGGTTCCTCCAACCAACTTTTCCCTTCGATTGCCCACCGAAGTTATGTGATTCCAATAATTTAATGGATTTTGTTGTCAAGAGTTTTGTGAGTTGCGTAAGCAAATGAGGACATTTGTACTAAATTCATGGCTTGCACACCATTCTGTTCATCCCGACCTCCCAATCCTTGACAAAGCAGAGGGGGTTAAAAATTTGTCGTCATATTTACATTAATTTCAGGAGGATTCTTCATGAACATACCTTTGTTATGGATCGTGGCTCCAAGTGGTGCTATCGTCGCTCTGATCTTTGCCTTTATTCTTTATAGAAGCGTAAAGAAAGAAGATCCCGGCAATGAGCAAATGCAGAAAATCGCCAAGTATGTGCGAGAAGGAGCATTCGCTTATCTTAAACAGCAGTATAAAGGAGTAGGAATATTTTTTATCGCTGCTTTTATAGTTTTTAACATTATGGCTTGGGTGCTGAAAGTACTCCACCCGCTTATTCCATGGGCATTTTTAACCGGTGGTTTCTTCAGCGGACTTGCTGGCTGGATCGGCATGAACACAGCTACACTTGCCTCAAACAGAACCGCCCAGGGCGCACGGCAAAGTCTTAATAAGGGCTTAACTATTGCGTTCCGCGCCGGTGGTGTGATGGGACTTGTAGTTGTGGGACTTGCACTAATTGATATCTCTGCATGGTTCTTTGTGCTGAATGCCTTCAAAATGGATCTTCATACAATTACAGTTGTGATGCTTAGCTTTGGAATGGGTGCATCAACCCAAGCTCTTTTTGCTCGTCTTGGTGGAGGTATTTATACCAAAGCTGCCGATGTGGGAGCTGACCTTGTAGGAAAGATCGAAGCCGGCATTCCGGAAGATGACCCACGAAATCCTGCCACTATCGCAGACAATGTTGGTGATAATGTGGGTGATGTAGCAGGAATGGGGGCTGATCTTTATGAATCATACTGCGGCTCGATATTGGCTACAGCAGCACTGGGTATGGCTGCTTTCACGCAGATCTCTATAAAAATACCTGCTTTGCAGGACATTGCAATCCGTTTTGTCACTGCCCCAATGATCCTTGCCGGTATCGGTGCATTTCTCTCAATTCTTGGTATTTATCTGGTTTCTACAAAAGAGGACGCCACCACAAAAGATCTCATGTTCGCATTGAACAAAGGCGTGTACGGCAGCTCGATCCTCATTGCAATTGTTGCATTCTTTGTTACAAAATGGATGCTTCCACCGGAATATTCACTAGGCGTCTTTTTTGCATCGGTTATTGGATTGCTTGCGGGTATTTTAATTGGTGTGTTCACGGAACGTTCCACTTCTTACAGTTTTAAACCAACGAAAGGAATCGTAGAACAAGCTGAATACGGACCTGCAACTGTTATCATAGATGGACTTGCAGTTGGGATGAACTCTACAGGTGCTCCTGTTATTATTATTGCTATTGCTATCATTTCCGCCTTTGCGGTGAGTAAAGGTTTCCTTATTCCGGAAATGGGATTGTACGGTATTGGTTTTGGTGCAGTAGGTATGCTTTCTACACTCGGTGTTACCCTTGCCATGGATGCCTTTGGTCCTATTGCAGATAATGCAGGCGGCAATGCTGAGATGTCCAAACTTCCTAAAGAAGTACGGGAACGTACAGACGCCCTCGACTCTGTTGGAAATACAACTGCTGCAACAGGAAAAGGATTTGCAATCGGTTCTGCTGCGCTAACTGCAATGGCACTTCTCGCAGCTTATCTTGAAGAAGTTCGAACTGGTTTGAAGTTAGCAGGAGAAACACTTATCGCAGGTGTTGATCTGAGTACTGCTTCTATTGCCAATTTTGTTGAACATTATAATATTACACTTATGAATCCCAAAACGCTTGTCGGCATCTTTATTGGCGCAATGGTTACCTTTGTCTTTGCAGCGATGACGCTCAAAGCAGTTGGTCGTGCGGCGGGTGATATGGTTGCGGAAGTTCGCCGTCAATTTAAAGAAATTCCCGGTATTCTGGAAGGTACAGCTGAGCCCGAATATGCAAAATGCGTGTACATCTCAACTAAAGGTGCTCAGAAAGAAATGGTCGCTCCGGCGCTTCTCGGCATTCTCACTCCTATTATCGTGGGTCTAATTCTTGGTGTTGCCGGCGTGATGGGACTCCTCGTCGGTGGACTGACAACCGGTTTTACTCTTGCAGTTATGATGAACAACTCAGGTGGTGCTTGGGATAATGCAAAAAAATATGTCGAGATCGGACACTACGGCGGTAAGGGCTCAGAAATTCATAAGGCATGTGTAGTAGGTGATACTGTCGGAGATCCTTTCAAAGATACTGCCGGTCCTTCAATTAATATTCTTATTAAATTGATGAGTATGGTGAGTATTGTTTTTGCGGGTCTGATCGTTGCGTTCTCACCTGCAATTCAGCAGTTCCTCGGAATCATGTAATTTCTTAACCCCCAAACATAAATAAAAGCACGGAGTCGATTTTGATTCCGTGTTTTTTTTAATTTAACATAGCTCGTATAAACTGAAACCAAAAATCATTTAGCAACGAACAAAACGAACAAAATCTAACAAAAAAATCAAAAAAATATTATTGTTAGTTTTTGTTAGTTGCTGGAAATTTTTTGCTTCCGAAGACTTTCGGGATAAGGAATTTAGAGTTAAGTGCCTAAACTCTTTCTAATTTCTCCAGTATTTCTTTCGTTGGCTTCTGTCTCTTTCCGGCTTTAAATTCGATCGCATCGACCGGGCAACTTTCTATACAGGATGCACAGGAAAAGCAATCGGGAATTGTTTTCTTATGCTTGATTATCGCCTCCATTGCTGTTGATGGACAACTTTTCACACATGCTCCACACGCAATACATTTTTCATAATTTACCTTTATTTTTATGATGCTTATCTTTTCTGCTATCCAGCCCACCAGACCAAATGGGCATAAGAGATGGCACCAGGGACGGTAAATAATGAGCGAAAGACTTAACATGATCGCTGCAAAAATAATCCCGATAATACCAAGCGCAGATGGCTTGAATATTTTAAACAGATCGACCGGTTCGATAATATCAAATGCCCAAACTAAAGCAATAACTGCAAACACAAGAAAGAAAATGATTCGAATCGTGTTAGTCATCACAAATGGAATTTTGACTTTCGCAATAACCGGTTTCCCATTTTTATCTTTATTAATCCTGAAAATGAGATCCTGCAACGTCCCAAGCTGGCATCCCCACGAGCAGATGAATTTATTCACCAGCACGACCATCAAAAGCATAACAAAAAGAGCAACAACTCGAGGGGGAAAGATAACATGAAATGAACCGAGAAGCACAAAATTGTCTTTAATTGTTCCCATCGGTGACGGGTCTGCTCCAAGCACAATACCAAAAAGCACAAATGCAATAAAATATAACCGGTTCCGAAGTTTTGTTTTGATCTTCTTTTTTCTGATAAGCGTAAAAATGAAAATTAGAAATGCAATCCACAATACAAATTTTGCTGCGATCTTCTTCCAATCCTTTGATGCATCTTCAGACTGCAGGACAAATGATTTTATAATCCTACTTTTTGCTTCTTCGATTGTAATACCGGTTTCATAAAATTTCTTTTGAAGATCTTCTTTAGATTGTAATTGAAAGGCATTTTTCAGCACAATATTGGACAGCCCATTTACCTTTCCTATCTGGGCAATTGTCATATTTTTTTCGATGACGATCTCGGTAACAGCTTCTAATTCTTCCTCTTTTCCTGACCAAACTTTCACTGAGATTATTGATCCCACAACAATGAGCAGCACAATTAGCAGCAACTTCAAACAAAGTAAAATTTTATCTTTCATATTACTATCTTCCTAACTCGGATAAACCGAAAAAAAAAAGAATTCACCACAGAGACCACAGAGAGCACAAGTCTTTGTTCCCCTACGCCTTGGCAGGCAGAGAAAATCACTTCTTGCTTATCTCGGCGTAATGAAATGAAGACGGAAGAGGAGTCTCCGATTTATCGGAGGAGGTGTTTTGTCTTAAGGAAATGAATATTTTGATTCATATAAAAATAATCTTCAAATAAACGATCCAACACCATTTATAATGGTGTTTACTTCTTCATAAAAAAAATTCATATTTTAATTAAACGGGATTACAAATCCTGTTACAATAGGTGAACAGCAGCTTCTTAATATGCTTTAATATTAACTACAAATGGCTTTATTTTCTCAAATTGAGTTTCTAAAGGCAAATTACTTATCTGGCTTTTTTTATTTAGTATATCCTCTCCATCTGGTAGCATTGAAATAAGATTTTTTAGATAATCAACTTTAATAGCAAAATTAACATTTTGTGGAATAATATCTGCACTTTCATAAAAATATTTAGCATTTAAAGAAGCTATTACAATACCAATTACATCTCCATTACTATTGAAAAGAGCACCACCACTATTACCTGGTTGAATAGGATTGCTGATTTGGATTAAGGTTGGGTCATCTAATATTCCCATTATAGAATTTACAACCCCAGTAGATAGTTTAGCGGATTTTCCTAATATGTCTCCCATTGGAAAACCAATAGTGAAGACTTCCTGTCCCACTTTTATATCTGATGAATTTCCTAAACCAAATGGAATATTTTTAATATCTTTGGTAAATTTTGTATCATCAATCTTTAATAAAGCAATATCATTGTTAATATCTTTGATAAAAACCTTTGCTTTGTATTGTGCGTCTTTTGAAGGTAAATAAATATCAATATTTTCTGTTCCTTCTATTATATGATAATTGGTAACAATAAAACCATCATTATGTATGATAAAACCACTTCCAGTGTATTCTACATCTGCATCTTTAGGAGATTGCTCAATATCTTCTGAATATAACTTTTGCATTAATATTGGAATAAGTGGAGAATCAGGAACATAATCCTTCATACAATCAATTGTTTTGAGGACATCTTTCCTTTTATTCTGTTTTAAATATAACAAACCTGCTTGATAAATATAATCAGCTGCAGTTGTTTCCAAGTCTTTTAGTAAATAAGCAATTCCCATATTGTAGTATGCAAGTGCTGCACATTCTGAATTGATATTGATTGCTTTCTGAGAGCATACTATTGCTTTATCATAGTTACCTTTATTAATATAAACATATCCCATATTGCAGTATGCTTCTGCATAATCTGGTTTATATTTAAGAGCAAGTTTGTATTCTTCTATTGCTTTATCTATTAAACCTTGTTCACAATATACAACACCAAGACTATAATGTGCTTCTACATAATCTGGTTTATATTTAATAGCAAGTTTATATTCTTCTATTGCTTTATCCTTTAAACCTTTTTCTAGATAGTAAGCACCAAGATTATAATGTGCAACTGCCAAATCTGGTTTGTATTTAATAGCAAGTTTGTATTCTTCTATTTGTCTATTTATTAAACCTTGTTCACCGTATATAAGTCCGAGATTATAATGTGCTTCTGCCAAATCTGGTTTGTATTTTATGGCAAGTTTATATTCTTCTATTGCTTTATCTGTTAAGCCTTGTTCACCGTATACAACTCCAAGATAATAATGTGCACCTGCATAATCTGGTTTATATTTAATAGCAAGTTTGTATTCTTCTATCTCTTTATCTGTTAAGCCCTTTTGTCCATATTCATAACCCAAAATAAAATGTTTTTCTGCTTCTTCTTCATTAGTTTGTGATAGTAGTTGCGAAAAACTTATTAATAAAACCAAAATAACTAATATTGAGATTCTTGTTATTTTTATGGTTTTCATAGTTAAATCCTTTCTTAATATTAGTATAATTCCTTTTTTGTAATTTTCCTTATAAATATTTAAAATTAAGTTTTATTTTCTCTTTGCTTCTTTATATTTTCTAACCATTCACTTATTGAGGATGGTTGAGTAGGTCTGTATTTTTGCCAAATCTGATATGTAAAAGAATTTTTATTCTCGGGTGGATAACTATTATCCTTTTCAGGATGTTCATTAAAATATTCATAAATACTTTTTAGGTCTTCCTTTAAATCATCTCGAGTTATAAAATATTGGTTTTTCTTAAGAAAAATTTTAGAAAATTTAATCAAAAAATCATCGCCAGAAGAAAAAATTTCAGTAAAAGGTAAATAATACAAATATTCAATATCTACTCTATTGGTTGACTTTGTTCCAAATAGATTATTTAATAAACCAAGTTCAAATGCAAAATTTACTTTATAAAAATAATAAGCATAAGGAGCAAAACTCTTAAAAGTTCTATAATTACTTTTCTGCCATCTTTCTAATACTGTTTTTTCAAGTCCACCGACAAGATCCAAATTCTGAATTGTCCATCTGAGATAGTATATTTGGTTAGAAGGTATATCTAAAAGTTCTTCAACTAAAATTTTTAAATCATTAACTGAGTTTACCTTTCTCGTTTTTTTACGAATTTTTTTAAGGTTTTTCTTAAATAGGTCTAAATCATACCCTCTTGTTGTTTCTCTCCATCTTTTAGCAATAATCTGTTCAGTTCCACTATACTCTCCATTTTGCCAACTTTTTAGCTCTCTTTCTTCTGGGGATTCCTCTAATAACATAGCACCATTTCTGGCTATAAATGGAATTTTTCCAATTATTGGTCTTCCATCCATTTCAACATAATTTCCTAATAAAGATTTTATAGCAAGAAGACTATAGTGTATATTAATTTCTTGGTCTGCTATTGAGTAAAGCTTTTCTGCATTTTTTTTCACTTCAGATTCAGCATGAATTTTATCATCAGAAAATTTATTTAAATCTCCAAGAATTTCAATAATCAAAACTGGAGGAATATTTAAGTAATAGTATGCATACAAAAAATGTAACTCTTTCCAAGATAAAGCTTGAAGAGTAGATTTATCTAATAAAATAGTTGGTCCCATTTTATATCTCCTAATCTTGTTCACATTGAGGACAAATCAGTTTACGCTCTCGTACTTTTTGATAAATCACATAATAAAGGTTCTCAAGTTTTATTTTAATATCTTTCTCATTACTTGGGTTTTTATCATCTATAATCTCATGGTATTTTAATTTTTTGAGCCATAGAATAACAAATGTATCTAACCATATTATTGGAACTTTGGGCTTATTAATTATGACTTTCATTAGATAATTCTTTAATTGATTTCTTCTGGGTTGGATGTATAAAATTGGATGTAATTTCTTTCCTGTGTGCAATTCTCAAAACTAAAATAATTAATTTCTTTTTTTCTATTCCAAAAATTACTCTATAATTATCAACTCTCAACCAGAAGTAATCCTTATATTTGCCTTTTAGTTTCGTAATTTTATTTTTTAAAAGTGCTGGATTTTTAGAAAGCATTTGAAGATTGTTTTTGATTCTCCTTTGCCAGATTTTATCTATCTTTTCCAAATCTTTTTTAGCACCTGGTAAATATTTGATTACCAACATCATATACCCATGTCTTTATACACTTCATCAGCTGGTATTGCCTTTGTTTTCCCTTCTTTGTATTCTTTTCATCTCTTATTAGCAATCTGTCCATCAAGCTCATCAAAATCAATGAAGATTTACCGAATCTGCGAGGAGAATACATCCAAAAAGAATCTCCGTTAGCAATTGCTCTATTGATTTCTTTTAATTCTTTTTCCCTGTTACAGAAATTTTCTCCCGAAACGACTTCTCCGTATTTAAAAGGATTTTCCATCAAACCTCTTTTCAGGTCGTTGTTTTACGACTCGCTATTTAGCAACCCAGCCAACTCGCTGTTTTGCGATGCAATTTTTTGCGCCCCTGACATTAATGTCAACCGTTTTTTCAATTCGTAAAATTCAAGTCACAATTTTACACCATTCAATTCAGCGAGTTGAATCTTACGTAACTTCGCGCCAAGTAAAATCTTATTTTTCATATTACTATTTTCCTAACTCGGATAAACCCTGTGGGATAATTATTTTAACGAGGTAGATCCAGCATGACAGATATCCAACCCCAGTTGAATAGAAGAAAATTTAACGGGGCAGGCGGGGTAAACCCCAGTTAAATAGAGAAAATTGATTTAACGGGGTGAATCGAAACCAAAGAATTAAGTGCCTAATTTATTATCTAAGACAAGCCCCGTAGAATAGCGATCTTATAAATGATAGTTTATCTGTAGAAATCGCATTATTCAACAGGGCAAGCTTAGAAAAAAAGCCACTCTCAGGGTGGGATAATTTAAAATAAAATTTCCCATTTTTTCTCTGCGTTCTTTTAATCTTTGCGTCTTTGCGAGAAATTTTTCACGACAACTTGTTGGTAGGTTTCATTTTGTAAGTGACTATATTAGCGCTATCATTATCAAAGCCATACCGACAATAAAACATACCAATATCATAAAGTAGTAGATAAACGGTAGTTTTTCTCTTTTAAACTCTCTTGGTTTTTCTTTCCACTTTCTTGGATGCTTTATGCGTAAACCGCCTGATGTTAATGCATAGAAACAATACAATAAAAGTACGATACCGAAAACTAATAACAAAACATCAAATGTTGCCATGTTGACCTCCTAAATAATCTCTTTCACCACTTCGTGCAAAGTGATATTTCTTTCCGCCAATTCATTTATTATAAAGTTGTAATCACTTTCATCTCTACCTATATATTCCGGAGGACATATACCTTTTTGGACTATTTTTCCCCGCAGAAGCAATCTTGCAACTGCTGTGCAGGTATAACCGGTCGTCCGTGCTATGGAAGAGGTGCCTGTTTTTTTATCATAGGAATCAAGCATATCATAGGTAAATGAATAATTCGATTTATCCTTTTTGCCATCTATGATAACTCTCATAAAGGTGAAATCCTCTTCCCCTTTATCGAATTGCCAATTCTTGAAAAGGAGCTTAGATGTCAGCTCTATCGGCTTGATCCTTTTCCCGTTCACGTCGATTTCTTTATAGCTTAAGAAATCATTGTCCCGCAGCATCTGCATGGTCTGGGCATGTCCCGGATAGCGCAAGGTTTTTTCTTTCATAAAAGGAATATGTGTCGTTTTCAGCAGTGTGCGAAGTCCATCCGTATTGAATGCTTCGAGTGTGCCGACATCCGGCACGTCAATATACTCTATATCGGAAAGGGCCGGTTTGATTATCTCCTTGCCGAATTCGATAAAATGCGCTGGTCTAATATATTCTTCCAAAACATCTATCGGAGAAAATCCCGCTTTATATTGAAAGGGCATTCTGCGAACTTTTGGCAAACCACCTATATAACATTCATATCTTGTAATATCATCCAATTGGGTATCCTGATAACCCAGTATGATATTACATAAACCCGGAGCAACTCCGCAGTCAATCACCGCTGTAACATTATGCTCCTTTACGAGTTCATCGAGTTGAAAGGGATCTTCCGGGAAAAAGGCAATATCAACAACATTAGTCCCTGTTTTGATGATCTTGAGAAGTGTTTCAAATCCCATAAAACCAGGTACTGCCGAGATTGTCAGTTGGACATCCTTCAGCAATCCCGAAAAATCTTTTTCCTTTGCAAGATCGAGATGATGCGTTTTAATATTTCCAATTCCATTGAATTGCGTGAGTTTGCCTGCGTCATTATCAAAAACATTTATTGTGTATCGTTTGTCTTTTGCTAGATCTTCCACGATCGCATGACCCACAAGCCCGGCTCCTAAAACTGCGATTTTTTTATTCATTGTACCTCTTTCTCTATTCAATAAGTTCATAGAGAAGTTTAATTTCGTTCTTCCAATTTTCTCTATCGGGTGTTTCCAGAATGAGAGGTATTTCATCAAATCTCTCATCATTCATGATACACCTGAAACTCTCTATGCCGATGAAACCTTTGCCAATAGGTGCATGCCTGTCTATTCTGCTGCCGCATTCTTTCTTTGAATCATTGAGATGAGCTCCCTTTAGATAATCAATTCCAATCTCATCTTCGAACCGCTTCATTGTATCTCCATATTTCTTTATTGAGCTGATATCATATCCTGCCGCGAATATATGACAGGTATCAATGCATACGCCAATCCTGTGCTTATTATGGATTTTCTCGATAATCTGTGCAAGTTCTTTGAAAGAAGCTCCAACGCTCGAACCCATTCCTGCTGTTGTTTCCAGCACGAGAGTCAGATTGTGGGTTTTCTCAATTGTTAAATTTAGAAACTCTGCAATGATGTCAATACAATTTTCACTGGTGATCCTATTCAGTGTGCTGCCGGGATGAAAGTTTAGATAATTCAGTCCTAACAATTCGCATCGTTCTACTTCATCGAGAAAAGTTGCACGGGATTTTTCAAGGGCATCTTTTTCCGGATGGCCAAGATTTATCAGATAGCTGTCATGTGGCAGAATATACTTCGATGAAAATCCATATTGTGAGCAATTTTCTTTGAAAGCTGAAATATCCTTATCTTCTAACGGTTTTGCGTGCCACTGCCTTTGATTCTTTGTGAACAAGGCAAATGCCTTTGCTCCGATTTCCTGAGCATGAAGTGGGGAATTCTGCACACCCCCACAGGCGCTTACGTGTGCTCCGATATATTTCATAATAAAAAAGAGGCACACAAATCATTCATTCATGTGCATCCGGACTTTTCATGTATCATTTTATAATTTTTCTAAAACGCTGTTCTCAACTTTTTCAGCGAGCTCTACCGATTGTTTAAGGATATTTTCTGCTTCTTCAAGAATATTACTTTTGAATTTTTCGTCCTTCACGCCGGGAAGATTTATCCTAACATTCAGATACGCACCTTTGGCGCCTGTTAGTGCTGTTATTGCAGAAACTCCAGCATCGGACACGGCATTTTGATTTCCATACTTTGCAGCAGTCTCAGCGAGTACAATTACTTCCCAGCACAGCTTCATCGTGTGCAATGGAACCAGAGTAGCATTTTTTATCGCTTTTTGAATTGCTTCTGACCTTTTTTTCTTATCCTCTTCTGTCTTCTTAGGAAGCTTCATTGCAGCCATGTAATTATTGAATGCTTCTGTATCTTTATCGATAGCTTCAAGCAGTTGCTTCTTCATTTGCTGCGCTTCCCACGCCATTGTGAGCATTCGTGCTTCATTCTCTTTGTAAGCAATTCGCTCTTTGGAATTTTTGAATTTATATTTTCCTGTAGTGAGATTACCGACCATTGAAGTCAGCCCTGCTGCCAGACTTCCGCACAGCGCAGCGACGCTTCCTCCGCCCGGTGCAGGAGAATCCGATGCAAGTACATCAACAAAATCTTTGACTGTAAGATTAACAAGAAGGTCATGTTTTGCGATTTTGTACTCAATTATCTTTTCATCAGGATCGAACTCTGAGATATCATTCAATCCGAGAGAAACAACCGCTGTATGAACGAGTTCTTTATCAGAAACCGAATAAGATGAACCCTGCTTCTCAAGAAAATATCTGCCAGCATTCAGCATTGCTTCGAGTGGTATCAAGCCCACCAGTTCGCTTCCTGTGACAACTAAACCTTTTTCAAGAGCGATCTCTCTTACTTTATCAAACACAAGATGTGGAGGTGTAATTTTGTAATTCGTCAGATTTATTGATATCTGCGCCTGTCCATATTCAGGAATGTACCAGCCGATCGCCTTCACGTGATCAAAAATACCGGGAATTATAATGAGATTTCCTTCATCGCCCTTGGCGGGTTGGTAATTCTCATCACGCATTCTGCGACCCTTTTCGCGAATGGTTAGCGCAATTTCCTTTGCCTTTTGAGTATCTCGTGTGTTCAGGTCTATGTTGTATGCGATAAGAAATTCACGAGCACCTGTTACCAGAGCGCCAGCTTTTTCATGAATTTTGGCAGGACCGAAATCAGGTTTCCAGTGCGGATCTTCCAGCTTCTTTGCAAATCCTTCAAATTCTCCCTGCCTTATATTTGCAAGGTTCTCCCGTTCAGGTGTGCTTGCAGAATGCTCATAAAGATACACAGGCATTTCCAATTCATCACCGACACGTCTTCCAAGCTTTTTAGAGATCTCAATACAGTCCTCGGTTGTAACACCTGCTACAGGCACAAAAGGACAGACATCGGTTGCTCCCATGCGTGGATGAGTGCCGGAATGTTGCCGCATATCAATTAGCTCCGATGCTTTTTTTATCGCACGGAATGCCGCTTCTTCTACACCTTCGGGAGTTCCAACAAAGGTTACGACGGTTCGATTTGTGTCCTTGCCCGGATCTACATCGAGCAGCACAACGCCGTCCACCTCTTCTATCCTGTCTGTTATCTGTTTGATTATCGCTTCATCGCGTCCTTCACTAAAATTTGGAACACATTCAACAATTTTCATACTTTATAAACTCCTTGTTTTATCCCACACGCTGACCCGGTTAAATGTACTACGAATTTCACCCATTTGTAATAAAAGATATAAGAGATTACACAGGGTAAACGGGTTAAAAAGCATATGGTTAATATTTTTGATAAAAAAATCATTTGTCTTCTCTCTGTGGGCTCTGCTTGTCTCGGCGTCCTGTCTGGTCGTAACGAAGTGAAGACTGAAATGTAATGAAGACGGATGTTCTCTGTGGTGAAAATGTTTTACTAAACGATTCTCTATAATCATTTTTTATCGCTTGAACCCGGCTTAGTAATAGGAATATTTACTTTGCACAAAGGGCACTCATCCGGCTCATAAGCATCGATCTTTAATGTTAATAACGGAAATACCGGAACTCTGAAATCAATGGTGCCACCGCTTCTGTCAACTACGAGCCCTACCCCAGCAATATCTGCATTTCGCTCTTTTACACAATCAATAACCTCAAAAACACTTCCGCCTGTTGTTGTAATATCTTCGATTATAAGCACTTTCTCGTAAGGTTGCAGATCAAACCCGCTTCGAATTGACATTTTATTTTCTTTTCTTTGTGTAAAAACAAATCTTTTCCCCGTCTGTTTAGCAACCTCATAACCGAGTACGATCGCTCCCAAAGCGGGACTTACAACGACATCAAAATCAAGATGGCTAAATTTCCTTGCAAAAGCTTTCCCGATCTTTACTACATCTTCAGGTCGCTGGATGAGTTTAATTTTTTCGACATAATACTTACTATGCTTGCCGGATGTCAGCTTGAAATGTCCTTCAAGAAATGCACCGGATTCAACTAATATTTTTTCAATTTCTTTGCTGCTCATGCGTAATCTCTCTTCATCGATCTATTCTTCATTATTTTCGTAACGTGATTTTCTTGACGCTCCGAAGTGAGAGTCTGAATTTTCTCACTCGTGCTGAAGTGGCGGAAGTGGTAGACGCGCTAGGTTCAGGACCTAGTGTCCATTATGGATGTAGGGGTTCGAGTCCCCTCTTCAGCACCAATAATTTATGTTTCAGCTCTTAAAGCGAGCGTATCTGTTGTCAAGAATAAACCTTATGAATTCAAATCATTTATCGGGAGAAATTTTGGATATACAAAAGCAAATGGACGTCATTAAGCAGGGAGTGGAAGAGATCATTCCTGAAGAACAACTCGTTGAAAAATTAAAGAAATCACAAGAAACAAATATTCCCCTCAGAATAAAATACGGCATCGATCCTACTGCTTCTGATGTGCATATCGGGCATATGGTTCCTGTCCGGATCATGCGAAGATTTCAGGATTTGGGGCATATCGGCGTGATAATAATTGGCGATTATACAGCACAGATCGGTGATCCCACCGGCAAAAATGAGTCAAGACCCCATATTTCTGCTGAAGAAGTGAAATGCAATGCAGAAAAGTATATGGAGCAGCTTTACCATGTGCTTGATAAAGATAAAACCGAAGTGCGTTATCAAAGTGAGTGGTTCGGTCCGATGCAACTTTCTGAATTCATTGCATTACTCGGAAAATTTACAATGGCGCAGATCATGGCACACGACACTTTCCGCAGACGTTATGAAGAGGCACTTCCTTTTGGTTTGCACGAGCTGATGTATCCGATTTTACAAGCGTATGATTCTGTGGCAATAAAAGCAGATGTGGAGCTTGGTGCAACCGAGCAGAAATTCAATATTCTTGCAGGAAGAGATATGCAGCGACATTTCAATATGCCCGAACAGGTTGCATTGCTTATGCCTATTCTTATCGGTACGGACGGTGTCGAGAAAATGAGCAAAAGTTTGGGTAATTACATCGCAATATTTGACTCACCGGAAGATAAATACGGCAAGATCATGTCCATCCCCGATAAGCTGATCGAGAATTATTTCCTTTATGCCGCCTTTGCTTCACCCGAAGAGATCAAAGCTATTAAAGATGAACTCGGAAAAGGAGTAAATCCTAAACTTATCAAACAAAAACTGGCGCGCCGGGTCGTCGAGCTTTATCATGATAAAAATGCTGCCGAGAAAGCAGAAAATCATTTCAATACAGTGTTTTCTCAAAAAGAAATTCCTGACGAAATTCCCGAATATAAAGTTAAACCCAAAAAGATATGGCTCGTTCAACTTCTCAATGATGCAGGGCTTGTACAATCCAATGGTGAAGGCAGAAGAATGATCAAACAGGGCGCTGTGTCCATTGATGGAAAAAGAATTTCTGACATGAATTATGAATTAGTACCGCAAAATGGAATGGTCATAAAAGTTGGCAAACGACGTTTTTGTAAACTTCTTACTTAATAGAAATTCCTGAATTTCTTGACACTTTAAAATTAAAAGAAGTGTTCAAATTAAAATTTGTGGAGGTACACATGAAGAAGATAGTATCGATTTTTCTTATAATCCTTTTCGGTGCAATGTCTCTCGCACAAGGAGATATTATTGAGGACTTAAAACAATTGGGAGCTGATAATGGCAAGAAGTATATGAAGCCCTTTGTAACAGCTTTTGGGAGCGATTTGAACTCTGGCTGGTTCAGTATTGCAAAAACGGCTCCTATGAGTTTTGGCTTGACTTTTAATGCTATGCTGGCAGTTGTTCCTGACGGTGATAAAACATTTATAGTTCATAATCCAAATCCGGATTTGTATAATGGAGATTATGAAGTAACGGCAACAGTTTTCGGAAATAACGGAGCGGTTTTCACTACCAAAGATCCGCTGGTTGTCCCCAATTTATTTCTACCAAAGGGTGTAGATATTAAAGCTGTTCCGCTTATTGTACCACAAGCTCATCTTGGCTTACCAGGCGGTTTCGAAATTGAAGTCCGCTATATCCCTCCTTATGAAATTAAGGATATGGGCAAGATCTCCTTTATGGGTGGCGGCGTGAAATATCAAGTAAGTAAGCTTATCCCAATGCTTTCAACAATTGTTCCTATTGCCATTCAAGGCACATATCAGCAATTTAAACTGGGAGATGACGTCACTATTAATAGCGCTTTTGTGAACCTCCATGCAAGTAGAGGACTTGTCATCCTTCCTCTCACTATCTATGGTGGAATAGGGTATGAACACACCACACTTGAAGCAAAATATACATACACAGAGCCCTGGGAAGGCGGCGAAACAGAGGATGTTGATTTTAACATTACAGGTGACAACAATTTCCGTTTTACTGCTGGTGCTCGTTTGAAAATATTACTTCTTGACGTGATGGTTGATTACTCGGTTGGAAAATATCAAACAGTCCGTGCCGGTGTAGGATTTTCAATTTAATAATCAAATCAATTCAAACATATATCCCGAAGTAACATTGCTTCGGGATTTTTTATTTAACGAGTATAAAAAAGACATATAAGCAAGATTAGTACAGATTGATAAAATAAACAAGTATAATGTTGAAAATAAATTTGACAAAAATATATTATTACTCTCCAAAAAGTATTAGGAGTTCAGATGAAAAAGAGGAGCATAAAATGTTGAAACGAAGTTTTAATCCAGATCTATCAGGGAGAAAGATAATTTTGCTTTTATTAGTTGGATTATGTATTACCTCCCTTACCTTTGCTGACTACCGCATAACCCGAGGATCCGATATTGGTGAAATATACTTTATAGGACCTACAGCGACAGGAGAAGGCATTTACTACTCCACAGATTTTGGAGAAACTGCAACCTGTATGGATAGCACATTGCATACAAATATATACTTTATGAGTATCTGTGCAGATTTAACCCCCGGGTTTCTATATGGTTATTCAATGCCGGAAAATCTATATATTTCTTATGATTACGGTCAGTATGGGAGTTGGCAATTTATATGTAGTGGTGGATATTGGGATATTAACAGTGGAAGAAATGAAGGCGAAATTTTTAACAGCATTGCCGAACATAGTGTAGATTACGGCGATAACTTTATTACTCATTCACTTTATGGTTTTTTCGGAGGTCTACATGATGCAGAAATTGATAATCAATCAAATATTGGATATGCTTTAGTTAGTCAATGGGGTATTAATGACACCTTATGGCTATTGATATCTTATGATAACTTTGGCAGTTTAGAAATACAGAATGTTTATAATGTAAATGAAAATCCTATTCGTGATCTAAGCAGAGGGACAGAAAACGGTGAATTATATAACTTTGCCGACGCCCCCAAAAAACTCAAATATAGTTGTGATTATGGGGAAAATTGGGAATTACATAATGTATTAAATTATGGATTAGACTATAAAGATATGGTTGGAGGAAGACAGGAGGGGGAAGTATATGTCTATGGTTACTATGGTGCAAATATGCTTACGATAGAGCATAGCTATATATTTCATTCTACAGATTACGGAAAAACCTTCTCTGTTTATCATCCATTTTCCAAAGGGGAAGAACCATTGGTTGCAAATTTTTCTTCTGCTGTAACAGAAGGTAACGCACCTTTGAGTGTATCATTCTGTAATTATTCGGTAGGAAATATTCAGAGCTACGAATGGGACTTTGATAATGATGGCGTTGTAGATTCTTATGAAGAAGAACCCGAATATACTTATCAGGATACAGGATATTATTCTGTAAAGTTAACAATTTATGATAGTTATGAGTCAAATGAATTTTTAAGAGAAAATTATATCCATGTTATGGGGTCAAACGCTGTAGATGAAGAAACAGATCATTCCGGAATAATATTGAATAATAAACCCAATCCTTTTAAGAATAATACTTCTATTAACTATGAAATTCCGTTAAATATGCATGCGGTTTATATTGAAATATATAATATCAGAGGACAATTAGTAAGAGAGCTCGATGTTGAAAATACACCTGGTGTTGGTAGTATTTCCTGGGACGGACTCGACAACTACGGCAGAAAAATCGGTTCAGGAATCTATTTCTACAAACTCACTGCCGATAAAAAAGAAACGATAAAGAAAATGGTGCTGTTAAGGTAATTTAAACCTAATAGAAAAATCTATGGAGCGGAAACTAATCCGCTCCTTTTTTTTTAAATTGAATAATTAAAACAATTTCCTTGACATATAAATAATCTAATTGAGACTGTGTCTCAATCTTAAATGGTGAAAATTAATGAATAAAAAAATAGATCAATTCAGAGTTTTCTTAAAGAATAATAATTCTCTCTGGTCAACAGAACGTGAGCAGATAACTCATTTCGTTCTCTCTCTCCCCGACCATTTTAGTGCAGACGACCTATACATTCAGCTCAAACAGAAAGGATATACTATCTCTCGCGCAACTGTTTACCGCACCCTCGATCTGCTTGTAAAAAGTGAGCTTGTCCTGAAAACTCAACTGGAAAGTGGCGCCTATCTCTATGAACATGCCAAAGACTCGGCACACCACGACCATTTGATATGCAACAAATGCGGAAAGATCATCGAGTTTCATTCTGATGGCATTGAATCACTGCAAGAACAGGTATCCAAACAAAATGAATTCCAAATGACAGGTCACAGTCTCAGAATATATGGTATTTGTAAAGAGTGCCAAGAAACAGAAAAGTAGAGGTTACTAATGAATAGAATTCCACTTAGCTCGCTGAAAAAAGGTGAAAAAGCAATTATTATTTCTCATAAAGGCGGCAGAGGTTTTGAGAATCGAATGAGCTCGCTTGGTTTGCGTCCAAATGCTGTTATCAAAAAGATCTCATCGCAGCTTTTCCGAGGACCGGTAACAATTCAAATTGGAAACTCACAAGTGGCAATTGGTCATGGTATGGCGAATAGGATTCTTGTAGCGAGGATTATCAATGAATAAAATCCTGTTAATCGGAAACCCTAATGTCGGAAAAAGTGTTATCTTTTCACGTCTCACCGGCGTGAATGTTATCGCATCTAATTATCCCGGAACAACTGTTGGCTTTACAAAAGGATTTCTTCGTCATGACGGCATGCGTATCGAGATCATCGATGTGCCCGGCACATATACTTTGGATCCGACTTCCCGAGCGGAAGAAGTCGCAGTGCAGATGCTCGATGATATCAAAGATGACGAGCAAGCAATTGTCCTTAATGTGGTAGATGCGACAAATTTAGAGCGAAATCTCAATCTCACCCTTCAATTAATACAGAGAAATATCCCGATGATCGTTGTTCTTAATTTTTGGGATGAATGCAAACATACCGGAGTCTCAATAAATGTAGAGAAACTGGAGCAAGAACTTGGCGTTCCTGTATTCACTACTTGCGGCATCACAGGCGAGGGAATAAAGCACCTTGTGGAATCTTTAGAGCAGGTAAAGGTCAGCACATTGCAGGTTGATGCAGAAAATATATGGAACGAAATCGGACTAATAATAGAGAAAACCCAGAAGCTATCGCATCGACATCACACCTTTTTTGAGCGTATAGGCGATGCCTCGATCCATCCATTTACAGGAATTCCAATTGCAATTATTATACTCGCTGTTTCTTTTTATATTATCCGATTTATAGGTGAATCTATTATCGGATACATCGCAGAACCCATCTTTGATAAATTATGGACTCCTGTTCTTATGAAAATTTCGGGGCTTCTCGGTGGCTCCGGATTCTTTCATGACATCTTGCTTGGCAAACTCGTGGATGGCTCGATAGATTATGTAGAATCTCTGGGACTCCTCTCAACAGGTTTATTTGTTCCACTTGGAATGGTTCTTCCTTATATTATCTCGTTCTATTTAGTATTAAGTTTTGTTGAGGATTCCGGTTATCTGCCAAGATTGGGAATACTCATTGATAAGTTCATGCACAAACTCGGTATTCACGGTCTTGCGATCATTCCAATGCTGCTCGGTGTTGGATGTAATGTTCCCGGCGCTATGGCTACAAGGATTCTTGAAACGAAACGAGAACGATTTATTGCGGCAACACTTATGGCAATCGCTATTCCCTGTATGGCACAGATAGCCATGATCTTCGGACTTGTAGGCGAATATGGTGTTGGAGCAATTTCTATTGTATTTGGAACTCTATTTATTGTCTGGATCGTACTTGGGCTTATTCTCAACACATTTATGAAAGGGGAGAGTCCGGAGATATTTGTCGAGATACCTCCTTATAGATTTCCGTATATTCCCGGTTTGCTGAAGAAAGTGTGGATGAGAATCCACTGGTTCATAAAAGAAGCCGTTCCTTTTGTCATGCTTGGTGTTCTCGTTGTAAATATTCTATATTTTTCAGGTGTCATCCAATTCCTCGGCAATCTTGCAGCACCTGTTGTCAAAGGAATATTCGGCTTACCAAAAGAAGCAGTTGGCGCACTTGTTATCGGATTTCTTAGAAAAGATGTTGCAGTGGGAATGCTTATTCCGCTTGGACTTTCTAAATCGCAGATGATCGTTTCCTCTGTCGTTCTTACAATGTACTTTCCATGCATCGCTACTTTCGCGGTATTGCTTAAGGAACTCGGCATAAAAAACATGTTGAAATCTGCCGGAATAATGATTCTTTCCACTGTTATTATTGGCGGAATTCTCAATCTGATTTTGTAGATGGACAATATATTTTTTTCTCTATTAATTGAGATTGAGTCTCATTATCACGATATGAATATAATAAACTATAAAGAATAAATAAAAGAAAGGAAATGCAAAAATGTATAATACAAGAAAGATCGCACTTAATACAGTTTCACTCACACTCTTTTTCTTCGGTTTTACCTATATGCTTTTGGTAATCACCAACCGGATAGGTAGAACCCCTTATCTCTTTGCAGGTTTGTTCTTACTTGGATTGGGAATCTATCTCTTCATCATTTCCCCAAAAATGAAAATAAATAAATTTAGGAGCAATCTTCTGGCAATCATCAGCGGAATTTCTCTCTGGGGATTTTTCGGAGAATTTTTGGAAAATGCTGATCTGTATATTAAAGATGCAACTATAGAAATCGCTCATTGGAATTTTCTACCCATCCTGGTTTTAGTGATCTTTCTGTTCCTGAATTTAAGAAAGTATTTACCGATTCCTGTTCAATTTTCACTTTCCAGTTTCCTGCTCATCTGGTCTATGCATTATATAATGATCGTCCAATATGAAGTGCTTTCAAGAATGCATTTCACAACCTATATAATGTGTGGGATTTTCTTAATTTTAACGGGACTTTCAATTTATAAAGCGAGAAAAAATGAACAGATTCATTCGATAATGTTCTGGTCATATTTCGGGCTTTTATGTGCTTGGACAGTTCTGGAATATATTTGGGGCTGGAGATTGATTCCGGGACCGTATTCAATCCGATGAAGTGATCAAAATATTAAATAATATTTGTGGAAATTCTCTTCTCCATACAAGTATCTGTTTGATGTGAAGTTAAGATTATGAAAAACTTATTATTCATAATATCTCTGATCTTTGTTGGTCAGACTCTGGGTTGTCTAGTTGGATTGATAAAGAAACCTAAAAAGAAATTTTTATATGGTTCTCTAGCATTTGCTGCCTCAATGATGCTTGGTATTTCGTTTCTTCAATTGATACCTGAAAGTTTAAAAATTATACCTTCTTATTTAATGGCTGGCTCTTTTATTATCGGGATAGTCATATTTTTTATTATTGATAAAATTCTACCACATATAAACCCAGAGTTGCTCAAGAAAGAAAAGCCCTCTGTTAAAAGAAGTGTGATTATGCTTGTTATCGGAATGGCTTTGCATAATCTACCAGAAGGATTGGCAATCGGTGTTGGATTTGCTTTAACACCTACACTTGGAATAACAATCGCATTAGGAATTGCAGCACAGGATGTGCCGGAGAATATCGCAACAATCGTTCCTTTGTATGGCTTAACCAAAAAGAGAATGAAGTCCTTCATTATCGTAACCATAACAATATTGTTTGAATTAGTTGGTTTTATTTTTGGCTACTATCTTTTGAAAGGATCATCTTTAAATCTATTAGGTGTCTCACTTGCACTTGCGGCTGGATTTATGACATACATCTCAATAGAAGAACTAATTCCAGCAGCCCAAATAAAACAGAATCCCAAAATTGGAATTGTAGGTCTAATTTTGGGAGTTATATGTGTGTTGTTAATTGGTTTCTTATGATAAGTCAAAAGGGCACAAAATTTTATAAGATCATGCTGCTAATTGGAAATTCTTATCATTTCTTAAAGAGAAATTGGGATAATTTAAATCATGTTTTTTTAATAATCGTGTATGCAATGCATTTTCAAAAGAATAATAATAAACTAAATAAACAAGGAGTTAGGTCATGAAAAAAAATGTAAGGGCATTAATATTGTTAATAGTGTTTTTGCTAACTATTGGCATATTAAATGCAACTGAATTAGAGTTACCTGAAATTCATGTAGATATCGTTATGCAAATGGAAACATCTTTTGGAGATGATGTTGTCGTTCAAGATTCATCCTGGCAGGGTAGTTTTGAAAAAACACTGTATAAAGTTCCTGATAGCAAATTTACAGTTCGTAGTGCTATGATAGAAGTAATTGGCAAATTCGGAAAGAGTATTGAATACAATATGGAATTTGGAGTGTCGGTTTGTCCTTTCTCAGGAGAGGAAACCGGTTTTGGACTAAAGGAAGCAGGTGTGTTTTATAAACCTTTTGAATGGATAAAACTTGGACTTATGAAGGGACATATTATGCGCGGGTTTGAGATTCATCAATGTTGCACAGAAGTGCTAACAGTAGAAAAACCACATTCCAGTGCTGCATTTATAGGTCAATGTCATGCTACAGGGGCTGTTATAGAAGCAGACTATGATATTTCTGAACCAATGGGCTTTTCCACACAACTTGCTTTTTTAAACGGATTCAAGGGAGAATCTTTTTCTAAAGAATATGATAGGAATATTGGTCTTATTTTCCGCACCCCTTTATCAGGACTATCAATATGTGGTTACTATAATGACATTAAGCAAGACCTGGGGAAAACTGACCCTGTTACTTTTGAACCTATTTACGAGAAAAGTAACAGAATGGGATTCGGCACCGAATTTGATTTTCACAATATTTTTATTCGTGGAGAATATTACACCGGCAAAGGATTTCCGGGTAGCACAGTTCCGGATACTGTTAAAACCGCTAAAGATCTTAAAATGAACGCCTTTTACATCGAAGGAGCCTACACCATCAAAACAAACTGGGATAAAATTCCTTATATCCAGCCCTATGCTATGTATCAGTCATGGAATAAGGCCTCAAATGCTAAAGGTTATTACTGGGATATTGGATCAACTCAAATCGTTGAACATATTTATTGTGATGATTTTGTTTCCAGCTATTTTACTGCCGGTATTACCATTGGACTAGATGAGAAACACACTAAACTGAAAATTGATTATGAGGTGCCTGTAGATGTTCCCGATAATGAATTTAAGGAAGCAAAGAAGCTAACAATTAGGATTCAGAGTGGTTTTTAACCACGATTAAAAACTAAAAAAATGTCCCGGTAAATCGGGAAAAGGAGCAAAAATGAAAAATTACTTAACTTTAGTATTAACCATCTTAATTATGGGATTCACTGTATTGGCAGAT
This sequence comes from Candidatus Cloacimonadota bacterium, assembly GCA_030613025.1. Lineage (GTDB taxonomy): Bacteria > Cloacimonadota > Cloacimonadia > JGIOTU-2 > JGIOTU-2 > Celaenobacter. The sequence continues at coordinate 3,805 of JAUWMT010000002.1, read as the reverse complement.
GCAGATACTATCTATTTGGAACCTTGTGATGATATGTATACTGATGTAGAGCATCCAACTACACCACCGACATCTGATCAATTATGGGTGGCTGAATTTTCAGGTGCAAACCATTTCGAACGCATTATGATCCAATTTGATTTGAGTGAATTAGAAAATGCAACTATTGAAGATGCAACTTTACATCTATATCGTTTCTTTTCTTGCCCTATGATGGGCACAACTGTTACAGATTTTTACGCAATCACAGAGGAATGGAGCGAAGAAACCTGGAACCCTCATACACACATTCAATATAACCCTTATGTCTGGACTTCTTTCACTTTTAGTGGTACTGGTGGAAATTATGGTATTTGGTTTGCAGTAGATATAACCAGTCTTGTTCAAGCTTGGGTCAATAGCCAGTTAGAAAATCATGGATTTGTAATCAGAGCACAAACAGGTTACAAATGGAGTAAATTCTATTCAAAAGAATATACAAATCCAAATCTGCATCCTTATATAGAAATAAACTATACCCCAAGTGCTGTAGATGAGAATGCTCTTATACCTCCGGCAGTCAATATTGAAAATTATCCAAATCCATTCATTGAATCAACCACAATTTCTTTTTCAGCCACCAGTCTTAGCTCCACTACGCTCCGGCAGGCAGAGATAAAAATTTACAATGTAAAAGGAAATTTGGTAAAAAATATTGAACTCCAAATTTCTAACTCCGAACCTAAAGATTTAATATGGGATGGAACTGATAATAATGGGAATAAGTTGCAAACCGGCATCTATCTCTACCATCTTATATCTAATGACTTCGTTTCCAAAACCAAGAAAATTGTGCTAATAAGGTAAAATATAAATAAATATACCGCCACCCTCCATGACCCTTCTTTTAATTTGTCTTTCAGAAAGATATTTTATTAGAAGGGTCTTTTTTTTATAGACCAACCCTAAGCAATTTTAATCCTGATGTATTAGGGTGGATTCTAATGATAGTAAGTCAGTAGGGTTAATCTATCCCTAGGCAGAGAGCCAAAAAAATAAAACCAATCTCTAAATTGAATGTCTTCCGTGGATAGGCACTTAGGATTCTTTTAAAATTCTCATTACAATGTTTCATCTTTAAATCATGAATATTAAGCCCGTTAAGTATATAAAGGGCTAAAAAAAATAGCTTCTTTAGAAAAAATTATTTTTCTCTTGACAGACTATTCTTTCACAATTCTATGTTGTCCCTACACTGTCCATACAAATTATAATGGACAATGATAAATTATTTTTTCAAGGAGAAATAAGTGAAAATAACACAACATGAGTTGATAGAATTCGCAGATGAACAAAACCTTATAGTATTTGGGAAAAGTAAACATATTACATCTAAGTTGAAATCTCTTCAGCGTTTAGTACAGAAGGGATTGATACCAAAACCCAAATGGGAAGGCGGTAATTTTGATTCATACTGGGAAAATGACTCAGAAATTAAAGAGCAAGTAATCTGGATTGATGAAAAGATAAAAGAAGGATTATCTTACAGACAGATGAAAGAGGAATTGGAATCCGAAAAAACTTCTTCCCCTGAAGGGCTGATTGCTGAGGATTTGATTTTAACAATAGATAATTTATTGGAGACGAATCCGGGTGTTTCAGAGGTTCTTTTTATTAAGGTAAAGATACTGTATATCCTTGGAAAAAGAGAAGAAGCCCTGGAAATCTTAAAAAGATTAGAGACCAAGTGTAAAGACAATAAAGAATTTCTTTTTCTTGTATATGATGAGATGGCACAGATATATCATAATTTCGACGCAAAAGAAAAGGAGTTAGAAACCTGTCAAAAACTTATTTCTCTTGCAGAGGAAATGTGTGACAATGAGAAATTAGGTGCTGCATACTGCGCACTGGGCGACAGTATACGAGATAGGGAAATGAACAAGGCATTTGACTATTTTCAGCGCTCAGTTGGGCTATTAAGGGGATCTAGTTTGCTTGGTGATGCTTATGGCAGCATGTATTGGATCCAACAACAAAAAGGAAATTTTTCTGATGCAGAAGAATATCTAAAAAAATCACTTGAGATATTTATCCAATCAAATGATAGACGTAAAGAATGCGTGAGCAGGGCTAATCTGGGAGTATTATACTGTAAATCAAAAAGGTTATCCGAAGGTTTGAAACTTATGCAGGAAGCATATCATACAGCGTCCCAACTTCACGATTTGGACGGCGAAGCTGCAATTAGCGGTAACATAGGTAAGATATACATGAAGAGAGGTTTATTCCCTAATGCGATAGAACACTTTAGACATGCCTATCATATCGCTTCTCAAATAAATAATCCAAGAGCACAAAATTGTTGGTTGGGAATGATGAGCAAGGTGTATAAAGAGATGGGAAATATTAAAAAAAGCGAATTTTACCTGAAAGAAAGTAAAAAATTTGAAGAAATATCCAATGTTAAGAAAGAGGATAAAAAACAGACGATTTCTATTAAGGGCAAAGAAAATGAAATATTTAAAATTTCAGCATTTGATATAGAATAGAAAACATGATTAGCTTTATCATTAAAATAAAAAGTAGAATGAAAAATATAGGCTGTTTTATGAGCTGTCATCCGCCAGTTGGCGGACTGACATTTCACCAGAGGCAGATCCTTTGGAAAAGATATTCAGTGGTTTTAAGTTCGTCATGGAGTGGTCCATGACGACTCCTCGGATAGAATAGAAAATATGATTAGCTTTATCATTAAAATAAAAAGTAGAATGAAAAAATGGCTGTTAGCCTATAACTTTGGCAAGTACACTAACAGCCCAGGATGACATAATGAAAGAAATACCAGGAAATGGCTTATCCGTCAGTTGGCGGACATATCCCCACTTATGCCAAGTATTATCCCTGCAAAAACCTTTCATTGTGTCAAGAAAAATGGTTAATTTCAATAATAGGTGTGGGGATTCTTGAAATGATAATATACCAAACAGGCAGAGTGCTTCTCTATTTCGTCATGGAATGGTCCATGACGACTCCTCTGATGATTCTCACTTTCTCCCACTCACCTCGTCTCCAAGTCTCCCAGTCACAAATAGGTGAGGTCGAAGCACTCGTTATTTATGTTAAATTAAATAAAATTCTATATTTAACTATATAGAACAAAATACCCCAGTGAAATAAAAAAAGAATTTCACGGGGTAAAGGAGAAAAGATGAAAAAGAGTATTATCTTATGTATTGCGGTCTTATTTATGACATCCGCAGTATTAACAGCCCAAGCTCCCAAATATCAGTGGGCAAAAAAGGCTGGCGGAAGTAGTATGGATTACGGCTATAGTATAAGCGTAGATGCAAATGGTAATTCGTATGTCACCGGAATGTTTAGATCAACAGCGACTTTTGGAGCTTTCACACTAACAAGCAGCGGAAGTTACGATATTTTCGTGGCAAAACTTGATACAGACGGAAACTGGCAGTGGGCAAAAAAGGCTGGCGGAACTGGTATGGAAAGCGGCGAACATATAAGTGTAGATGCAAATGGCAATTCCTATGTCACCGGATACTTTAAAGATCCTGCAACTTTTGGAACTACCACACTCACAAGCAGCGGAGATAAAGATATTTTCGTGGCAAAACTTGATACAGACGGAACCTGGCAGTGGGCAAAAAAGGCTGGCGGAACTGGTTCTGATAAAGGCGAGGGTATAAGCGTAGATGCAAATGGTAATTCGTATGTCACCGGAGGCTTTAAAGATACTGCAACTTTTGGAGCTATCACACTAACAAACCCAAGCGCTGTATTTGACGATATTTTCGTGGCAAAACTT
>JAUWMT010000027.1 GCA_030613025.1 Candidatus Cloacimonadota bacterium | reverse complement strand
TAGCAAACAGGAACTGAAAGAAAGAATATGCAATTATTTGAATGGAATAAATAAAATTCCCGTAAGATTTAGATGGAAATATAAAATGGATGAAATATCAATCTAATTTGTGCACCTATTTAGAGAATGAAATACTAGTGTCACGTCCATCTTTGTTTCTTATTGTTCCAGGAGGAAGCCCGTGTTTCTTCTCGTGGGTTCCGACTTTCTGGTCACTTCTGTCTTTTCTCGCCATGCTAACACCCCTTTCTTTATTTATGTTGCCTAATCAATTTTTATCAGATGCACATTGCTAGATGTTATTATCATCCAAATTCTTAACGAAAACATCACATTCATCAATCACATATTGAGGTTCAATTTTTTTCTTAATCGTTTATTTCATTCCCCTTCCCTTCCTGTCAATTTTTTAATTATTTGTTTAATTAATACTCTTTTCCCTCTTTTTTTTCTTCTTATTTATTTTCGTGTTTTTTCGTGCCTTTCGCCTGCCACGTCGCCCTATCTGTGCGTCTTGTCTCGGCGTAGTGTAACGGAGACGGAAGCGTAGCGAAGACTGACCTGTAATGAAGATGGGAAGAATCTCGCAAAACGTTTAGATCAACGAGCAGGGAGACTCTTCGCAAGCTCAGAGTGACAAGTGTATTTTTTTTTCTGTGTAATTTCTTTCTTTTCGCCTGTCGCGGCGTCCTGTCTGGGCGTCTTGTCTCGGCGTAGTGTAACGGAGACGGAAGCGTAGCGAAGACTGAAATGCAATGAAGACGGACCTGTCGCGGCGTAATGCAATGAAGACGGATGGTTGTTTTATTTTATTTTTTCGTGTCTTTCGCCTGTCACGGCGTAATGTAATGAAGACGGATGGTTAAGCTCTCTTCCATAATCCCGTCTCAACTGCCCGCATGCTGCATTAATATCCTGCCCCAATTCTCTTCGGATCGTTACATTTCTACCTTTTGAAACAAGTATATCATAAAACTGCGAAATGTTCTTTTTGGATGAAGGTTGTAATTCAGATTCCTTGATCGGGTTCATTGGTATCAAATTCACATGGCAGAGCATTCCCTTTAGCAAACCTGCAAGTTCACGTGCATTGTCTGCGGAATCATTCAATCCATTTATCAGTGCATATTCAAAAGTAATTCTGCGATGCGTCTTTTCAAGGTAATATGTGCAGGCATTCAGAATGGCTCGCAGAGAAAACTTCCTAGCAACAGGGACTATTTTCTTTCTTATTTCATCATTAGGGGCATGAAGAGAGATTGAAAGTGTGAGCTGCAAACCTTTATCCGCAAGCTGCCTAATTCTTTCCGGAATGCCAACTGTAGAAAGCGCAATATGCCGATACCCGATATTTTGCCCGTGCTCATCATGAATTATGGAAAAGAATTTCATTACATTCTCAAAATTTTCCAGCGGTTCGCCGCTCCCCATGAGCACAATATTCGATATTCTCACTCCGCTGTCTTTCTGCATTCGGTACACCTGATCAACCATCTCACCGGCACTGAGATCTCTGACAAGACCGCCTTTTGTCGATGCACAAAAAAGACATCCCATTCGGCATCCGACCTGTATAGAAAGGCATGCACTGTAACCGTGCTTATATTTCATCAGCACACTCTCGATAAGATGATCATCATGCAAACGGAAAAGATATTTCTTCGTTTCATCAATCCTGGAATCGAACCGTTTTTCGATTTTGAGAGTATCTATAAAAAAATTCTGGGAAAGCTTATTTCTAAGCTGTTTTGGAAGTACTGGTATGCCGTCAATTGCATCAATATTCTGTTGATGGATCCACTCGAATAGTTGCACTGCCCGGTACTTCTTTTCACCAAGCGAATTTATCACGCTCTCTAATTCTTCTAATGTGTAAGATTTTAAATCGATCATATTCATTTTGATTTTTTTATATGAGTACTACTGTTTTGCAGTGAATTATTGTCAAAATTATTAAAATAATTGACATTTGTTTTGAGGTTTTTTTTTAAAAAAAAATAGAATTTTAAACGAAGGGCATTGACACCATGAAAAAAGTATGGGTTTTAATTGTTTTACTTCTGATTATTTCTCCACTGTATTTATTCGCAGACAATATACCAACAAAAGGTTTTAAGCTTGGATTGAATATTGCAAATGTATATGGTGAACTTGATAGCACAGAATCCACGACAGGTCTTGCGGTTGGTGCATTTTTTCGCAAACCCTTGAGTAATAATTTTTCCATTCAGCCGGAAGTTTATTACTCTCAAAAGGGATACATTACACCGAGTGACAGTCTTTCAAGCGAAGCACGGTATTCTCTCAATTATCTAGAAGTACCGTTACTCTTCATTTATACAATTCCTAAAACAAATTTTGGTCTGTTTGCAGGACCATATAAGTGTTTTTCTGAACGGATCAATAACGTTAAATATTTGGGGAATTGATATTTCTTTGGATATTCCTGCAGGAGAAATGACCCTCTTTGATTTCGGTGCAGTATTCGGCGGCATGTATTCTATTGGGAAATTCTTTGTTGATGCTCGTGCTTCCTTTGGATTCACAAATTTTCCAAGTGATGATAGTAATATGAAAAATTACGTGTTTCAAATCTCAGGAGGATTGCAGTTTTAAAATTTCAAACGAGTTAGATAATTTATTCAATTTTTAAACTTTCCTTCCTCACTCCCCCCACTCAACCACTCAACTACTCAACTACTCAACAATTTCTTACCCGCAACCCGCAACCCGAAACCCGATCACTCCTCTCTTCGCTCTACGCTCCTCGCTTTTCTCTCCCCACATCACATGAGCGATCGAGAGCATAAACAAAAGAATACTGGCAATCAGAAAAAAGACATTCATCGATCCTTCTTTGTAGTGTATTTTTCTATGATCTTTTCAGCTACCTTCATCCCGTCAACTGCCGAAGATACGATGCCACCAGCATATCCGGCTCCCTCACCTGCTGGATACAACCCTTTTATATTTGATTGAAGATCTTCTCCACGTACAATGCGAACAGGTGACGAACTCCGGGTCTCAATTGCTGTCAGAGCGGCTGAGGGATATGCAAAACCGGGGAGTTTTTGATTTAAAAGCGGGATCGCTTCTTTCAAGCTTTCATACACAAAATCAGGTAGGCATTCCTTGATACTTCCAGGTGTCCTTCCGGGTTTGTAACTTGGAATTACGCTTTTATAAGATGTTGAGGGGTTATCTTCAAGAAAATCTCCCAATAGTTGAACAGGAGCATAGAAGTCTCCACCACCACATGCAAATGCCTTTTGTTCCCATACTCTCTGGAATTCAATACCTGCAAGCGGATCATTAGAAGGGAAATCTTCCTGAGTGACATTCACAAGAAGCGCTGCATTCGAGTTTATATTATCCTGAGCAAAAGTACTCATTCCATTAGTCACGACACCATCCAGCTCTGTAGCAGCCGGCACGACCCACCCACCCGGACACATGCAGAAAGTATAGACTCCTCTGCCATTTTTCAGATGCACTGCCAGCTTGTAGTTCGCACTGGGCAGCTTCGGATTTTTGTAGCTTTCTCCATATTGAAGTTTGTTTATATATTCCCGCGGATGTTCGATACGCACACCCATAGAAAAGGGCTTAGCTTCCATGCGTACATTTCGATCGTGAAGCATTTCAAATGTATCTCTTGCAGCATTGCCAATTGCCAGCATTAAATATGAAGTTTCATAAAAAGTATCATTGACCTGAATTTTTTTTAGTTTTCCATTTTCAATTATAACATCCTGCAACTCATGCTCAAATAAAAATTCTCCTCCAAGATGTTCTATCTTTTCCCGAAGAGTTTTTACAACTTTACGCAGATTATCAGTACCAATATGAGGGCGCGCACTGTAGGCAATTTCTGTGGGAGCGCCTGCTGCGATAAGCTCATCAAAAATATATTTTGTGCGATGGTCATTGATCAGTGTGTAGAGTTTTCCATCAGAAAATGTACCTGCCCCGCCTTCTCCAAAATGGATATTCGATTTAGTATTCAATTCACCTGTATTGAAAAATTCCCTAACGTCCTTCACACGATCTCCAACCTTTTTTCCCTTCTCAATAATTAGAGGTTCCAAACCTGCTTTGGAAAGTAGTAATCCTGCAAACAATCCGGCTGGTCCACTGCCAATAATTATCGGTCTCTGGTCATGTTTTGTATAATTTGCTCTTGGTACATCATAGCTATATGGCTCGATCTCTCTGATACGATGCCGTTTGACCACTTTAGCATATTTATCTTCCTGCAAGCTTCTTAAGAGATTTTCCTCAACTAAATCATCAGAAAATATCACATCAACAGTATAGACAAACTGAATATTATTTTTCTTTCGTGCATCGATCGCTTTTTTAATCAATTTGTAATATTCAACACCCTCAGCTTCGACCTGCAGTATTCTGTAAATTTCCTCTTTCAATCGAGTTCGGGAGGAGTTAATTGGAAGTTTTATTTCTTCGATTCGGATCATCTTTTCTTTCCTTCATCATTGGATATTCTTTGTTGGACATTGGATATTTTTTTAATCATAGTATGAGAGCACAGCAAAGTATTATTCTGAACATCCAATATTGAACACGGAATCACCAACATCCAAGTTCTCCGATGTCTTATAAAAAAACGATCCTGCAAATCGAACTCCTTTTGAGTCTTTTTTACATTTTTATACTTCATCATTGGACATTCCGTGCCTGCCGAGCCATAGCCTAAGCGACGGCTGGTTGGATATTGGATATTTTTTTAATCATAGTATGAGAGCACAGCAAAGTATTATTCTGAACATCCAATACTGAACACGGAATTACCAACATCCAAGTTCTTCGATGTCAAAAAACAATCGATTCTGTAAAACGAATTTATTGTAAGTCTCTTTTACATTCTTAATTTTCTCAAGCATTTATTCTGCCCCCTTCATCATTGGACATTCCGTGCCTGCCGAGCCATAGCCTAAGCGACGGCTGGTTGGATATTGGATATTTTCTTGCATTTTACTTCTTAATCTTTTTCTTCCCATTAATAGAATTCGCTGCATGCATTCCAGCCACATAACCAGAAGCCCATGCCCATGCCAGATTGTAACCACCCGAGTCGCCGTGAATATCCAGCACTTCTCCTGCGAAAAAGAGACCGGGCACAATTTTGGATTCCAGTGTTTGATCATTCACATCAGCAGTTGAAACTCCGCCTGCTGTTACCTGAGCATCCTTCCACGAAAGTGTTCCTGTGACAGCGAATCTTCTATCTTTAATTTGATGGGCGATCTTCTCTATTTCAGTGTTATTTAATTCGGAGCTTATCTTTGCTTTATTGATTCTTGCCAATGTAAGAGTTGGATGGATCATTCTCTTGTTTATCAAACCGACCATTGCATCTTCCACAGATTTGTAAGATAATTTTTGGAAGCGTTCTACCAGCATCTTTTTCAGATCGTGAAATGATATTTCCGGAAACAGATCGACATGCAGTTCCATCGAAGTATCTTTCAATTTCGGATGATGGATGTATCGGCTGAGCTGCAGGATCGGTATGCCCGAAATGCCATATTCGGTAAAAAGTATCTCCCCTTCCTGCGTATCGATAAGACTTTCATTTGAATACAAAGATGCACGTGCATCACTGCGTATGCCTTTGAGGTGATTAAGATATTCATCATCCAATTTGATCTGCACAAGTGAAGGATATGGATCAATGATCGTATGCCTCAATTTCTGTGCAAGAGCAAAACCCGAACCATTCGATCCAAACTGTGGACTTGCTTTTCCGCCTGTTGTGATGATCACTTTTTTAGAATGAAATTCTTCATTTTCAGCAGTTTTGAGGATGAACTTATCTTTTTTTTGTATGATCTCTGAAATTTCTCTTGAACTCAGTTCATCAACTCCCAGCCGATTGCATTCATACCTGAGCACATCGAGTACAGCACCTGCCTGGTCACATCTCGGAAAGATCCGTCCATCGTCTTCCTCTTTTGATAGAATTCCGAGTTCATGAAAAAAATCAAGAATTTGTGAACCATTGAACTGTTCGAACACATTTTCTATAAACACAGGATCAGTTCCATGATATTTGTTTCTCTGCAGGGATGCATTTGAGAAGTTACAGCGCCCGTTTCCGGTCACGAGTAACTTTTTGCCCACTCGCTGCAAACGCTCGACGACCGCTGTTTTTGCCCCTTTTCGGGATGAAGAGATCGCAGCAATCAGTCCGGAAGCACCACCGCCGATAATTATCACATCATATTCTTTCATGATAGAACTCCTTGCATGCCTGAATATACTGACAAAACTCCCAAAAGAATATTGTACAGTACAGAAACATGAAAGTTGAAATTTTGTTGGGCAGGATATTTTGTCAAAGAATGCGAAAAATGAAGGAAGGAAAAGGGAGAAGGGAGGATGGAAGATATGGAACACCTATTGGCACAGATCCACCAGTGGGCGGACAAGCTTATACTGATGAACGTTGATTAGTAAATTCTGAGAGTAGCACAACATTCCAATGTTGTGTCTGGAAGATGCGTAAGATTGGAATCTTGCGTTACTTTCCTCCACCCTCCTTAACAATTTCCACATCCCGCAACTCTTTACCAATTCTCCAGATTTGTCGGGATAAAGTGAATTAAACTGGAAGTACCTAACCAAGAATAAAGTGTTAATGAGAATGATATTTTTGCTAAACTTGGAAAAAATAATCTTAATATGTATGAAATACAGTTAAATTTCTTGACGTAAGAATAGATAAACAAATGAAAAAAGAAATCAATTAATATGAATAGATCATTTGCTTGTTAAAGGAATATAAAATGTTTGAACAGACATTTAAGAACATTGATGACATACTGCACAAAGACGCCGGATGCAGCAGCGAATTAGATTATGTAGAACAAACCTCATGGATATTATTCCTCAAATATCTTGATGATTTAGAACAGGATAAGAAAGCGGCAGCAGAATTATCAGGTCAACATCATTCCGAAATAATTGATAGCAAATTCAAATGGAATGTTTGGGCAGCTCCAAAACTTGCCCTGAGCGGTGTCGAAGGGACGTCTGATGGCAAGCTTGACCACCACAAAGCTCTTAGCGGTGATGATCTAAGAGATTTTGTCGATTTACAATTATTTCCATATCTCAAAAAGTTTAAAATAAGTGCGGAAAGCCTGGATACAATTGAATACAAAATCGGTGAGATATTCAGCGAATTAAAAAACAAAGTGCAAAGCGGGTATAATTTACGCGAAGTAATAAACCTTGTTGACGAACTGAAATTCAGAACCCATAAAGAAAAACACGAGATGTCTCACCTTTATGAATCTAAGATTAAAAATATGGGAAATGCCGGAAGAAACGGCGGAGAATACTACACGCCACGTCCGCTTATTAAAACCATTGTAAAAGTAGTTGCTCCGGAAATCGGAAACAAAATCTATGACGGTGCCGTTGGTTCTGCCGGCTTCCTTGTTGAAGCTTTCGATTATATCAAAAAACACAACAAACTCACCACATCCGATATTGAAACTCTGCAGAAAAATACATTTTTCGGTAAAGAAAAGAAATCTCTCGCCTACATCATTGGAACTATGAATATGATCCTGCATGGTGTGGAAGCACCCAATATTGTTCATACAAATACACTTGCGGAAAATATTTTCGACATTCAGGAGAAAGACCGATTCGATATTATTCTTGCGAATCCACCTTTTGGCGGAAAGGAGCGAAAGGAAGTACAACAAAACTTTCCGATCAAAACAGGTGAGACAGCTTTTCTTTTTCTTCAGCATTTTATTAAAAAGTTGAAAGCCGGAGGACGAGCTGGGATTGTTATTAAAAATACTTTTCTTTCAAACACCGATAACGCCTCTATTTCTCTCCGAAAAGAACTGCTTCAAAGCTGCGATCTCCACACAGTGCTCGATCTCCCCGGTGGTGTTTTTTCCGGTGCCGGTGTCAAAACTGTTGTTCTGTTCTTCGAAAAAGGCAAGCCAACAAAGAATGTCTGGTTTTATCAGCTCAATCTCGATCGCAACCTCGGTAAAACCAATCCTCTCAACGAAAAAGATTTAGCAGAATTTGTCACCCTAAGTTCATTTAAGGGAGACAGCGAAAATTCCTGGTCGGTTGATGTAGCCAATATTAATGAAGAAACTTACGATCTATCAGCTAAGAATCCCAACAAGAAAGATGAAACTATTCTACGAGTCCCTAAAGAAATTCTGGAAGAAATGAAGGGCTTGGACGAAGAAAGTGCCGATATTTTGAACTCAATTTTGGAACTGATATGATAATGTGGAAATCCCAAAAATTAAACGATTTATGTAATTTTAGCAACGGTCTTTGGAAGGGAAAAAAGCCACCATTCCAAAATGTTGGTGTAATTAGAAATACAAACTTTACTAAAGATGGGAAGTTAAACGATACTAATATTGTCTATTTGGAAGTTGAACAATCACAATTTGCAAAACGCAAACTTCAGTATGGTGATATTATACTTGAAAAATCAGGTGGTGGTACAAAACAGCCAGTAGGAAGAGTTATTGTTTTTGATAAAACAGAAGGAGATTTTTCATTTAGTAATTTTACTTCTGTGGTTAGGATTAAGGATTTTAATGAAGTAGATTTTACTTTTTTACATAGATTTTTATTTTTCGCTTATATTTCAGGTGCTACGGAAACTATGCAAAGTCATTCAACAGGAATACGGAATTTAAAATTTGATGAATATAAAAACATTAACATTCCACTTCCTCCCCTTCCCGAACAAAAACGCATTGTTGCCATCCTCGATAAAACCTTTGCTGCAATCGATAAAGCCATTACCAATACAGAAAAGAACCTGCAAAACACCAAAGAGCTCTTTGATTCCTATCTAAACGAAATCTTTTCCAATCCTGGGGTTGATTGGGAAGAGAAGAAACTGGAAGAAATTGGTACTGTACAAACAGGAACAACACCTCCTACAAATGATAAATCGAACTATGGTGATTTTATTCCTTTTGTTAAACCAGCTCATTTTTCTCCAGATGGTTCTATAGATTCAGGTAGAAGTATGCTAAGTGAAAAGGGATTAAAAAAGGGTAGACTTTTTGCTGCGAATTCAGTTTTGATGGTTTGTATAGGTGCAACGATTGGGAAAACGGGTTTTTCAAAAATTCCTGTGAGCTCAAATCAACAAATAAACGCCCTAACGCCATCAAAATTTTATGAATCTAAATTTTTGTATTATGCTTTAATTTCTCCTTTTGTGCAAAGACAAGTAATGCTACAGGGAAGAAGTGCACAGGCAACTTTGCCAATAATTAATAAATCAAAATGGGGAAAACTAAATATCAACATTCTTAATAATAAAAACAAACAAAAACAAATTGTTACAAAACTTGATTCTCTTTCAGCTGAAACAAAGCGTCTTGAATCCAAATATCAACTAAAATTAAATAATTTAAAAGAGCTAAAACAATCAATCCTGCAAAAAGCATTTAATGGGGAGTTGTAGAAAAATTAATAGACATTAAAATTTATGTGTTAAAAAATTGGATTAAAGATAAATTATCAATAAGGTAGAGAAGAAACATGGAAAAAATAGCTGTTAATCCTGAAAGATTGATGTGGTGTTGTCAGACATTTGGAATTGATATCCCAGAGTTGTCTGAACATGTCCACATTTCCATAAAAACACTTCAAGCAGCTATGAAAAATGAAGCCGTTATAAGTATTAATCAGTTGAAAAAGTTAGCTGATTATTTTAATCGAACAATGCTTTTCTTTATAAATCCTAATAATGTAGAGGAAGATAAAATTTTATCTCCTCAATTTCGTACAATGAATGATAAGAAGCCGATACATTCCCCAAAGGTACGTATATTAATTGAGCATGTTGAGAGACAACGAAAGATATATCTGGGTCTTATGGAGGACTTAGATGAAAATATTCATCCTGCTTGGTATCCGTACAATTTACAATTGGATAATAAAAATATAAAAGAGACAGCAAACAATATCAGAAAGTGGCTTGAGTTAAGACCAAATGCAAACTTTAATGAGTTAAGAGAAGCTGTGGAAACTAAAGGCATTATGGTCATTGTTACCAATCCTTTTAATGGAAAATGGCAAATACCTAAGCAAAATCCTGTTAGAGGATTTTCTCAATATTATGATCAAATGCCAATAATCGTAATCAAGAAACAATCCAAAGGAGCACAAGCTTTCACATTAATACACGAATTAGTTCATTTATTATTACATAAAAATAGTATAATCGATTATGAAGAAGATTTTTCTTTTAATCGTGGTCAGGAAAAAGAAGCAAATGAAATTGCTGGAAATATATTGATTCCAACAGAATATCTTAACCAAATTGATGTTGAAGAATTATTGAGCTTACAAATCCAAGAATATGATAATTATTTGAATGAATACTCTAATAAGTGGTGTGTTAGTAATGAAGCAATTTTAGTTAGACTAGTTAAAGAAGATTTAATAGATTATTATTTTTATGAAGAATATAAAAAATATCGAGTTGCAATTCTGATGCAGAAAGAAAGTGAGGTAGAAAAAAAAACAATTCCACGAACATATAGATTCCGTGAGCCAATTAACATTTTTGGTTTACCTTTTGTAAGTACAGTATTGGATGCATTTCACAATAAACATATTACTTTGGCAAAAACCAGTACATATTTAGATAATCTAAAGATAAAAGACGTTCATAGATTGGTGGAATACATTGTATAGCTTTGATGCATCTACAGTAATACATTTCTATGATAATTATCCAATGGATAATCCAAATTTGAAAATGTTGTGGGATTGGTTTGAAGATAAAATAAATACTCAGGAATTTGTTGTTTCCAAAAGAGCTTATAAACAAATAAAAGAAAAAACATCAGATGAGTTTTTTGAATGGTTTAAGGGTATTACTGTCATAAACGATACAACTGAAGACTTATCTAATGTCCAAAAAATTAAAGATTTGCTCGAAATTGAAGAAGATAGTTATGGTAAAGGTGTAGACGAGAATGATCTATTTATTATAGTTATTGCTAAGAGAATTAACTCAATATTAGTTACTGAAGAAAAAATACAAGTTAGATTTAAGTTACCAAGAAACAATTCAAGTTACAAAATTCCAGCTGTTTGTAACTTACTTGAAGTTAATGTTGATTGTATAAATTTTACCGCTTTGCTCAATAGAGATCACTAAAATCGTTAATATGTTACCTTAAAATTACATTTGTGAATGATATATGAACGAAGCTGAAACCAAAGCAAAATTATCAATATTTAAACAAAAAATAACCAACCTCGAAGAACTAAAACAATCAATCCTGCACAAAGCATTTAATGGGGAGTTATAAAATGGAAACTAAACATAATGATCAACCCAATAAACTTGTCATCTTCCAGAGTAAAAAAATCCGCAGAATATGGAATGAAGATGAATGGTATTACTCTGTGGTGGATGTTGTCGGAGCATTGAGTGATTCAATAAACCCTCGTGATTATTGGTACAGGATGAAAGTTCGAGTCAAAGATGAAGATGGGTTTGAACCGTCGACATTTTGTCGACAGTTGAAAATGGAAGCTCCAGACGATAAAATGAGAGCGACAGATTGTGCGAATACCGAAGGGATCCTCCGCATCATTCAGTCTGTCCCATCACCTAAAGCTGAACCATTTAAAAGATGGCTTGCAAAGGTTGGATATGAAAGAATTGAAGAAATAGAGAATCCCGAACTTGCCCAAAAGCGGATGAAAGAAATTTATGAGAAAAAAGGTTATCCGAAAGACTGGATTGACAAAAGATTAAGAGGCATTGCCATCAGGCAGGATCTGACCGATGAATGGAAAGAGCGCGGAATTGAGGAACAAAAAGACTATGCTATTTTAACTGCCGAGATTTCCAAGGCAACATTTGGAATGACGCCTGGTGAATATAAGAAGCATAAAAATTTACCTGAGAAATCAAAAGCCAATTTGCGCGACCACATGGATGATCTGGAACTGATTTTTACTATGCTGGGCGAGCGTGTTACAACAGAGATTTCCCAAAAAGAGAAACCTGATACATTTACTCATAATAAAAATGTTGCAAAGCGTGGTGGTAAAGTTGCCGGAAATGCCAGAAAAGAGACCGAAAAAGAGTTGAACAGAAGCGTTATTTCAAAACAGAACTATCTAAATAAAGATGATAAATTAGAACTGGAAGAATAACAATGAATGAATCAGAAACCAGAGCAGAACTAATCGATCCTGCCTTAAAAGAAAAAGGTTGGGGTGTTGTAGAAGGAACAAAAGTTCTTCGTGAATACCAAATAACTATCGGTAAAATTAAAATTGGCGGTGGCAAAAGAAATCCTTTAATAGCTGATTATATCCTTACCTATAAAGGTCAGAAGCTTGCTGTCATTGAAGCTAAAAGTGATGAGCAGAAAGTAGGTGAAGGTGTTGCCCAAGCGAAAAATTATGCAGACAAATTAAATCTCATCTATACATATGCCGCAAACGGTAAAGAAATCTACAGGATCAATATGGAAACCGGAAAAGAGGGTCTAATAGACAGCTTTCATGATCCTGATGAATTGTGGAACAAAGTTTATAAAAAGCAAAATGAATGGTGGGATAAATTCAATCAAATTCCTTTTGAGGATGTTGGAGGCACACGACCGTCTCGGTTTTATCAGGAAATTGCAGTAAACAAAGCTCTATCCGCTATGGCAGATGGAAAGGATAGAATTCTCCTTACTCTTGCAACAGGAACAGGTAAAACATTTATAGCTTTCCAAATTGCCTGGAAACTATTTTATTCCCGTTGGAATTTACAGCGAGATGGATCGAGACGCCCAAGAATACTATTTCTTGCAGATAGAAATATATTAGCAGACCAGGCGTTTAATGCGTTCAGCGCTTTTCCGGAAGATGCTCTTATAAGGATAAAACCTTCTGAAATACGCAATCACGGCAGAGTGCCGACAAACGGCAGCATCTTTTTCACTATCTTCCAGACCTTTATGTGCGGGGATTCGGCAAGCTCACCCTCAGAGCATGGAAATTCTTTATTTAAAGAAGTTATGCAAATCAATGATGCTTATGCGTATATGTATATTTTGCAATGTGCAGATGGTAGTTTTTATACAGGAAGTACAAAAAATTTAAAAAATCGCTTAGAAGAACATAATAATGGAAAAGGCGCTGTCCATACAAAGCAGCATTTGCCGGTAAAACTAATTTATTATGAAGAATTTGATAGAATTGATAATGCTTTTGATAGAGAGAAGCAGGTTCAAAATTGGAGTAGAGCAAAGAAAATTGCTTTAATCAAAAGAGATATTGCATTACTCAAAAAACTCTCAAAAAATAAATCTGAACAATTACCAGAAATCACTGAGCATAAGGTTGCTGAGCCTGTCGAAGCATATTTCGGCGAATATCCTGCGGATTATTTCGATTTCATAGTTATTGATGAATGTCATCGTGGGGGTGCGAATGATGAGAGTAACTGGCGTGGAATTATGGAATATTTTTCACCAGCAGTTCAGCTTGGCTTGACCGCTACACCAAAAAGAAAAAACAATATCGATACTTATAGATATTTCGGTGAACCGGTTTATATCTATTCACTGAAGGAAGGCATAAATGATGGTTTTTTAACACCATTCAAAGTTAAACGGATACAGACAACACTCGATGAATATATTTACACATCAGATGACACTATTATCGAAGGCGAAGTTGAAGTGGGCAGAATTTATGAAGAAGCAGATTTCAATAAGATTATTGAAATAAAAGCACGTGAGAGAAAGCGTGTCCAAATCATACTTTCTGAAATAAATCAGAAAGAAAAAACTATTATATTCTGTGCAACTCAGGACCATGCTTTGGCTATTCGAAATTTAATAAATCAAAATAAAGAAAGCAGTGATCCGAATTACTGCCAGCGTGTAACTGCAAATGATGGTGCTTTGGGTGAGCTGCATTTAAGAAATTTCCAGGATAATGATAAAACGATCCCAACAATATTAACCACTTCGCAGAAACTTTCAACCGGAGTCGATGCACGGAATATCAGGAATATCGTGTTTCTTCGACCGATAAATTCAATGATTGAATTTAAACAAATTATAGGTCGGGGAACTCGTTTGTTTGACGGGAAAGAATTTTTCACTATATATGACTTTGTAAACGCCTATCATCACTTTTCTGACCCTGACTGGGATGGAGAACCGCTGGAACCACCGGAGCATAAACCACAAGATCCAAAAGAACCGTCAGTAGTAGAAGATGGCGATAGCGAATATGGAACAGAAGAAAATGAAAGACGAAAAAAGCTAAAAATTAAATTGCGGGATGGTAAAGAAAGAGAAATCCAACATATGATTAATACTTCTTTTTGGAGCGCTGACGGTAAGCCAATTTCAGCAGAAGAATTTTTACAAAGTTTATATGGTAAATTGCCTGAATTTTTCGAAGATGAAAATGAATTGCGCGAAATATGGTCTGTTCCTTCTACAAGAAAATCATTTCTTGAAAAGCTTGAGGAAGCCGGATATGGCAAAAATGAATTGTTGAACCTACAGAAGTTGATAAATGCTGAGAAAAGTGATTTATACGATGTTCTCGAATATGTGTCTTTTGCAATTCAACCAATTACACGTGAAGAAAGAGTTGCAAATGCACAATCCAATATTTTCTCAGGTTTGGATTACAAACAGAAAGAGTTTCTTGAATTTGTTCTGTCCAAATACATTGAAACCGGTGTAGATGAACTTGATCAGGATAAATTACCAAGTCTTCTTGAATTGAAATATAAATCAATCCCTGATGCAATCGAAGAACTTGGTTGTGTTGATATAATCAGAAATACCTTCATTGCTTTCCAGAAATATCTATACATTAAGAAAACAGCATGATTTCAATTTCTTACTCATTTTCGTAATTTTCCTTCCATTGTTGTCAAGAATTTTTAAAATGGTGAGTTAGTGAATTGGTAAATTTGTAATTAGCAATTTGTCATTGTCGGAATGCCCTTATCTCTCAGATCAGTTATCAAAAAAAAGGCATGACCAAATTAATGATCATGCCATTCTTAAGTGACAATACTTGATTCTCTAATAAGATCTTCTACCAAAGTCTCTGCGATTATCTCTTTTCGGACGTGCTTCATTGACTTTTAAGGAACGACCTTTAAGGTCTTTTCCATCCAAGTCAGCAATTGCTTTTTCAGCTTCAGCAGGTTCTTTCATTTCTACAAATCCAAAACCTTTTCCGTCAATGACAATAACTTCAGTAACTTCGCCGCACTCAGCAAATAATTCTGAGAGATCGTCTTTTGTAACTGAATAATCAAGATTACCCACATAGAGTTTTTTACCTTGCATTCTTTCTATTCTCCTATTTTTTCTTGTTCTCATACTTATCATGAAGAATAGACGTAAAAAAATCTACTTTCAATCTTAAATATTCTGAACTTATTTTCCTTAACTTACTTTGTAATTAAGGTATAAAAAAAAATTAAAAATTAATGTCGTCAAGAATTCTGATAATAAAATTAATGTTTTACTTCCACAGCCACATAAAAATCCAATTTAATTTTGCTTAATTATTTATATAATTCCTTCCCCTAATATCAATTTTTAATTAATTGTTTAAATTATTTCTTAGCCCTTTTTCTTATTCCTTCTTTTCGTATTTTTCGTGTATTTCGCCTGCCTCGGCGTAATGTAATGTAGTCGGGTGGTAAATTCTTCTCTCCTCTCTCTTCGCTCCTCGCTCTTCATATTTCTTCCTTTCTTGACAGTAATCCCTTCTCGTTCTGAGTCGGCTCAATGACAACAAAAACCTTTCACGGATTATTAAATATTCCTCATAATCATAAGCCCATTTTGTGGGAATGCCCTTTTGATAAGAACATGGCATATTACGATTTCCCCTATCGGCTCATTTCTCAATACAAGCTGGTAAACGGCGTACGGCTCACCTGCGAAGTAAGAGGACGAAGAATTGAAAAGGTCATAAAGATCTGCGACATGGAACCGGATGAGTTCCGTAACCGCACACCCTTTGCTGAACTGCTGCCTATCAACCCCGATGAGAAATTCGATTTCGGAGCTTCCGAGTATGATTCTCTGCGCATCATCGACCTGATGATACCGATCGGCAAAGGTACACGCGGTTTGATCGTTTCTCCTCCTAGGGCAGGCAAAACAGTCCTTCTCGAGCAGATGGCAAATACATTGGTACATATCGATCCAAATATACGTGCAATCGTGCTTCTCATAGACGAACGCCCTGAGGAAGTTACTTCCTTCAAACAAAATACTAATGTGCAGGTCTTTCACAGTTCCTTTGATCAGGGACTGAATTCCCATGTACTGCTTTCCAATTTCCTGATCGATCACATCAAAGTGGAACTGGAATGCGGACATGATACAGTCATTTTGCTGGACAGTTTGACGCGTATGGGACGGGCATACAACAGCAGTGAGCGGAATCCCCAAAGCAGAACGATGTCCGGCGGATTGGGCTCGTCCGCACTCGAGTTACCTCGCAAATTGTTCGGACTGGCGCGAAATATTCAGGATGGCGGCTCGTGCACGATCCTGGCTACCATTCTCACTGACACGGGCTCGCGTATGGATGAGATAATCTTTCAGGAATTCAAAGGCACAGGCAATTGTGAGATCATCCTCGATAGAGAAATCGCTGATCAGCGAATGTATCCTGCGATCAATATTCTGGAAAGTGGAACAAGGAAGGAAGAATTGCTAGTACCGGCTGAGCAACTCGTGAAGATCAACAAGTTGAGGAAATCACTATTACAGCTTGGTAAGGTGGATGCGATTTTGAAATTGAAGGAATTGGTGAGGAATTATAAAGACAACGATGAGCTGATAAACAATCTGTAAATTAGTGAATTGGGGAATTAATTCTTGCGTGCCCAAGTACAACTTAGGCACGAGGAAAATTCTTCTCTTGAGAGTGTAATCCGGATAAAGTGTGTAATCTTGAGGAAAGTCTATTAAATAAACACACCCCGTCTTCCAATCCAAGTGAAATACATAAAGATGAGATTTCACGGGACCGGCAAGTTGGAATCCACCCCTCTTACTTGTCGCGTCGAAGCATAGCGAAGACGGAATAGATGGGAAAAATTCGTGTTTATTATCTTTGAGTTTGTTGCTCGTGAATACTCAGAACTTTACGTTTCCTGTTTACATCTTGCAGTCTGCATTATGAATTAATATTTCTTATTCCACATTTTTTTAATATCTGATTTACTAGATAAAACAAACTTTCATCTTCTCCAAAGTTCCTGGCAAACTGTATTCCGTAAGGCATCCCATCCAACATTCCAAAAGGAATAGACAGAGTTGGTACTCCGGCATAAGTCCATGGCAAGTTCATAGCGGGATCACCGGTAGATTTCAATCCCTTGGGAGCAGTGGATGTGGCAGAAGGTGATATCCAGAGATCAATTTCATTTTCAGAGCTCAGCTTTTTTAATTTATTTCGGAGTACTTCTCTTCCGCTTTTTGTCTTCATAAATTTGTCAGGAGAAACAACTCTTCCTTTTTTGATAAGATCGATTGAAGCTTGGCTATATTTTGTTTTAAACGAACTATACCAGCTTTCATGAACTTGTGTAAATTCATACGAAATCATCTCCCGATGCAGAAAATTGATCTCATCTATATTTGTAAAAGCCGATGTTGTTTTAACTTGAAAACCTGCATTTTTTAATTTATTGATCGTTTTATCAAAACTTATTAAGATATCTATTGAAGCTTGCTTCAGATAGTTCCCACTCGGAATTCCCAATATAGGAAGTTTTTCTGAAATCGAAGCTTCAGCATTCCAGTTATCACACAAAACGGAAGAAATTATCTGACTTCCTTTTATATCCTGAGTAAAAAAACCAACATGATCAGCCGATGGAGAAAACGGGATGACGCCAGAAGTCGGAATCCTACCAAAACTTGGTTTGAAGCCGATTACACCACAATATGCTGCGGGACGTGAAATAGAACCAATAGTCTGAGTACCCAATGCCAAAGGGCAAAATCCGGATGCCACCGCAGCAGCAGACCCGCTGCTCGATCCGCCTGGAGTATGTTCAAAATTATTCGGATTACAGGTAGCTCCGGGATGAAAATATGCAAATTCGGTTGTAACGGTTTTACCTAAGATCAAAGCACCGGCTTTTTTCAACTTCGAAACAACAGTTGCCTCTTTTCCTTTGAGAACTTCCGAAGGCAGATCTGAACCGGCTTTTGTCGGAAATCCATCGACATGAAAAATTTCCTTAATTCCAACAGGAATTCCAAACATTACAGGTCTTGAATCAGGGTTTGGAAATTGCTTGTACAACTCTTTCACATCTTTATGCAGGCGTTCTCTTCTATCGAGTTCAGGAATGAAAGCTTGGATATTTGCATCCCATCTGTCTATTTTGTCACAAAGTTCATCAACTAAATTTTCCGGTGTTAGTTCCATTTTCTGTAACTGGGAGATTATCTTGGACAACGAACATTCAGAAATAAACATCAATTAAATCACACCATCTTCTTTCAATTGTTTTATCTTATTCTCATCAAAACCGAGGTACTTTACAAGCACATCTTTTGTATGCATACCGAGTTTTGGCGCAGGTTTGCGTTTTCTCTCTTCAGGAATCGACGTCATCTTTATAGGATTGCCTGCAATTTTGATAGTTCCGGCTTTTTCATCTTCCACTTCAACGATCATATTTCTCGCATGAACCTGCTTATCATTCATAACTTTTTCAATTGTATTGATCGGACCACAGGGGATTCCCCCTTCTTCTATAAGTTCAATCCACTCTGAAGCTTTTTTGGTTAAGAAAAGTTCTTCAAGCAATGGTATCAGGATTTCCAGATTATTATTTCTAGCTTTATTTGTAGCAAATTTACTATCCTTGATCCATTCTTCTTTACCAATTGCATTACAAAATTTCATCCAGAGTTTGTCGTTCCCAATAGGAAGTACGAAGTAGTCATCTTTTGCCATGAATACCTGGAAGGGACTGACCGTGGGATGACGATTGCCGATCGGTGTGGGCGATCTGCCTTCCACTTGAAAACGAGCAAGTGCATTTTCCAAAATTGCAACCTGACAATCCAGCATAGCCACATCGATCATTTGTCCTTTCCCTGTTTTTTCTCTTTGATAGAGAGCAGAACTTATCCCAATTGCTGTGAATAATCCCGCTGTAATGTCACCGATCGATATGCCCACTCGTGTTGGAAGACTATCAGGCCAGCCAGTAATGCTCATAATTCCTCCTCTTGCCTGAGCAAGAAGATCATAAGACGGTTTTTTGGAATCCGGTCCTGTATGTCCAAAACCGGAACAAGCTGCATAGATCAATTTTGGATTGATTTTCTCCAATATATCATAACCCAAACCCAATTTTTCCATGGTTCCGGGGCGAAAATTTTCTACAAGGACATCAAAATCTTTGACCAGATCTTTCAAAATTGCTTTTCCTTCTTCAGTTTTAAGATTCAAAGTAATACTTTTCTTTGCTCTGTTCAAACTCAAAAAATATAGACTTTGCTTGTTTTTGAAAGGACCGTAATGCCTGGCATCATCACCACTTTGGGGGATTTCAACCTTTACAACTTCAGCTCCGAGATCACATAAAATTAGCGTGCAATAAGGACCCGCAAGAACACGGGTGAGATCAAGAACTTTAACACCTTCTAATGGTTTAGCCATCTATTTCTCCTTTTTCTTTAAGTTTGCCATCGCCACTTTTTCCGCAGTGATCGGCATAGTTTTGATCCTTATTCCAAGCGCATCCTGAACTGCATTTGCGACCATCGGCGCTGCTGGTATCATCGTGTGCTCGCCTACGCCGCGTGCGCCAAAGGGTCCGTCCGGCTGAGGTACTTCAATAATAATTGGTACGATCTCATCAGGAACATCCTTTGAAGTCGGAATTTTATAATCAGTGAAATTCGGATTCAAAAGTTTTCCTTTTTCATCATATCTCATATCTTCATAAAGCACTGTGGAAAGTCCCTGCAGCAAACCGCCGGTTATCTGCCCGTTGACAAGATCAGGATTTATCGCTTTGCCTGCATCGATCGCTTCCGCCACTTTTTTGACATGCATCTTACCTGTTTCTTTATCGACTTCAAGAATTATCGCTGCTGCACCAACTGTGTAATGCACATTTGGATGTCCGCCCTGGCTTGTTTCGGGATCACTATTCGCAGAGGTGAACTCGGGCATGAAAATCCCTCTGCCGAGAATTGGTCCGCCCTTGAACGTGCCGTCATCTGCCTGAATGCCGTTAATAACAAAATCCTTGAGTGGAAGTTCGAAGCTTTTTTTAGTTTTGCATTTGACTTTTTCATCTTCTAAAAACAGCATCTCTTTTGGATGGTCAAAGGTTCGGGAAACGACATCAAATATCTGATCCCGTGCGTCCAGAGCTGCATTCCTCACTGCATTTCCGCATGACCAGGTTACGTGGGATGCGACAGTCTGCCATTCGTACGGATTCCTATCAGTATCCGGGTTTTCCGTCCTTATCTTGGAAACCGGAACAGTGAGTATCTCAGCAGCTATCTGAGCCATGACTGTAAGAAATCCCTGTCCCATATCCATGCCCGAAACCAGAATGTTTATACTTCCATCCTCACTGAATTTGATGAATGCGGCAGAAGATGCATTGGGCGGCATGGCAGGAGCTTTCCAGAGCAGAGAAAATCCCTTTCCAATAACTTTATTCGGATCATCGGATTTCACCTTTTCCCCCCACTTGATCTCCTTTGCAACCGCATCAATAGCTTGCAACAATCCGCTTGGATTCATGGGCACACCATAAGCCAGTATATCTCCTTCTTTGATCGCGTTTTTTCTCCTGAGTGCGACAGGATCCAGCTTGAGATGAGAAGCAATTCTGTCTATATGTGACTCCAATCCGAACATGAATTCCGAATATCCAAATCCGCGATACGCTCCGCATGGAGGAAGATTCGTGTACAAGCAAACCGAATCTATGAGAATATTTGGGAAGCGGTATGGTCCGGTCGCTGATAATCCGATGGCATTGACTACATTTGCTCCGTATTCTGCAGAAGCTCCCGCATCCCAGTACAGACGGTGATCGATTGCTGTGAAAGTGCCGTCCTTTTTCACACCGATCTTCAATTTGGCTATGACACCGAGCCGTTGTGAAGTATTATAAAATTCTTTCTCGCGTGACCAGATAACCTGCACGGGGTTTCCTTTCAGCTTGGTTGCCATTGCAGCAGCGAGGATTTCCATCGAGACTCCGGCTTTCCCACCGAATCCCCCACCGATCGGAGGAGCTATCACACGAACATCTTTATGAGTAAAACCAAGCGGAGCAAGGGCTTCTACAAATAAATTTCTTTGCGTATGGGGTGATTGCGATGAAGCCCAGACCGTCAATCTGCCGGACAGATCGCACAAACCTACTGCAGCGTGAGTTTCAATCGGACAATGTGCATATCGGGGAACACGGTAAATGTCTTCAAGAATATAATCCGCTTCTGCAAAGCCCTTTTCCACATCACCTCTTCTGGTCTTACGCCAATGGGCAATATTGGTCTTTGCTTTGGGGAAAAACCAGGGAACATGGATATAGTTACCAAGGTCGGGATGAATGAGAAAGGCATCCTCTTTGAGCGATTCCATCTGATCAAAAATTGCTGGCAGCGGCTCGTACTCTACCTTTACCAGTTTTGCTGCTCGTTCTGCAATTCTCTTATCGCGGGAAACAACTGCTGCGATCTGTTCACCAACAAATCGGACTTTATCCATAGCAAAGATATACCTGTCCTTCATATAGAGTCCGAATTTATAGGGAAAATCCCTACCTGCAAACACAGCGATCACGCCCGGATATTTTTCTGCTTCGGAAGTATCTATGTTTTTGATAATAGCGTGAGATTCCGTGCTTTCCACAAGAGCAGCATAATGCATATTCGGTCCGTATTCGAGATCATCGGTAAAACGAGTTGCACCGCTTACTTTTTCTTTTCCATCAATTCTGACAACTGATTTTCCAACATATTTTAAATTATCCATTAGTCACTCCATTTTTTCACGCTGAGTGCGCTGAGTTTACGCAAAGCTCGCAGAGATATTTTACAAAAATTCTCTTTAATATGATATTCACTTTGTATATTTTTCACTTCAAAACGACCTTCACCTTGAAAATTCTTATTTTTCAACAATTTTATTTCCTTTGCGTTCTCCGCGTCTTCTCTGCGTTCTCCGCGTGAACCTCTTCTTTTGAAACTTTTAACACAGCTTCAAGGATCGGCAAGTATCCGGTACAGCGGCATAAATTTCCTGCAAGTGCTTCTTTGATCTCTTGGAGGGTCGGATGTTGATTTTTATTCAGCAATTCCGTAGCAGAAATTATGATACCTGGTGCACAGAATCCGCACTGGAAAGCATTATTATCTATCATTGCTTTCTGAACTTTGGTCAAGCCGTGCTTAGAAATTCCTTCAATTGTGATAATTTCCTGTCCATCAACCTCGACAGCAAGGATAAGGCAGCTTCTGACACTCTGTCCATTCAGGAGGACATTGCAAGCGCCGCAGTCTCCTCTATCACAACCGCATTTCGGACTTTTCACACCTAATTTTTCACGCAATACTTCAAGGAGAGTTTCGTTCGGCTCTACATTAACAGCTCTATTTTCATGATTCAGCATAAAATGCATTTCAGACATTTCCACCTCCATGAATCTGAGAGATCGCTTTCTTCAATCCTCTTTCGAACATCACACCCATCATATGAACCCGATATTCTTCTGATGCTCTGATATCCGAAATCGGAGAGATCTCTTCCTGTAAAAGATGCTTTGCTTCCTCGATTAGATCATCGGAAATTTCTTTGTCATTCAGAAGTTCTTCGACAATGAAAGCTCTCTTTGGAACTGGTCCCACAGCACAAAATGCAACTTTGTAAATAAGGTCTTCAAATGCCAAAATACACACTCCTGCTTGAGCAAGATCTTCTCCGGAATATCTTCTAAGTTTTTCATAACATCCTACATGTTTCTTATCCGGGAACCGAATTGCAATGCCTGTAACGAGTTCATCTGCGTGCAGAATAGTCTCTTTCGGACCGGTGAACCAGTCTGTAATCGGAATGATCCTTTCTTCAGAAGAACTTTTCGCAATAATATCAGCATCATACACGAGCAGGATCGGGGCAGAATCTGCAGAAGGGACAGCCGAGCAGATATTTCCTACAATAGTGGCTCTGTTACGAATTCCTATCGAAGCAACTTTCTTTGACATCTCTTTTATTAGAGGAAAATATTTTTTGATGATCTCCGATTCGATCAATTCCGAGAAGGTTACGCATGCGCCGATGAAGAGTATATTGTCTTCAAATAGAATCTCGTGCAGATCTTTTATTCCTTTTATGTCGATTACAGCTTCCGGTGCTTCGATATTCTCTTTCATCTGTACGATGAGATCAGTACCTCCCGAAAGGATTTTTGCTTTTTTCTCAAATTTTGAAAGAAGATTTATTGCTTCGATCATATCTTTGGGTTTGAAATATTCAAAATTTATTGTGACCACTAAAAACTTCCTTTCATAATTAAAGTTCCACAAAATAAAGATAACGGCTGAGTCGATCTGATTCGACAAACTCGAGAATTTTATTTGATTCACGAATTCTGGATAAATAAATTTGAATATTACCTTCTTTTTCAAATTCCTCTTTTAACGTTTCGGCAACTTCTTTTGATTTTCTCCAATGACGTTTCTCTTCTTCTGTAAAATTCCAGGTTTGATATTTTAAATTTTGTTCCTTCAAAATCTTAGCTAATTTTGTTTTATCAGGAAGTAATGATTCTTGAGAATCATCGGGCTTTATCATCTGTGTATAAAAGATTCCCATTTTTCCATTTTGTTTTAAAAGCCCCTTCATTTGTAGAACAGTATCTTTTAAATCTTCCATAAAATAAAGTGTATCAATTGAGATGATCGTATCGAAAGATTTTTCAGGAAAATCAATTGTATCAATATCCATTGTTATGAATTTCAAACGGTCTTTTTTAGATTTTGTTCTCTCTTCAGCCCATTCTATTGCTTTTTCTGCGAAATCGATACCTGTGATGTGTGCGTTTGTTAAATCAGAAATATACTCAGTAATTGTTCCCGATGAACAGCCTAAATCCAAAACTCTATGATGTCGGTTTAACTTCATTAATTCCAGTAATTTGTTAAGTTGATGCATATTCATCATATTGAATTGAGTAATATTTTTTCCATACACCAGCTCACAGAATTTTCCATACACTTCACTTTTTTCTATTTTAACTAACAACTCTCCAAAATTATTGGCTCTTATTCTTTTAAGATATTTCTTAGCTTTATTTGTTAAAGAATATTCCTTATTGACTTCCTCAACAAACTCATTTTTGATAAGTGATTTGTAAGCTTCTGATAATTCTAATAAGTTCTCATCATAGACTTTCTTCCCGGTTGTGTTAATAGTTTTTTTATTAACCTTTCTTACTGATCTTTCAACCATATTGATCAAGTATAGGAGTTGTATTTCTGCTTTATTTAGATCCATTCGATTTGCTTAACATGAAGTGTTAAAACACTTTTTATATAGTTTTTTTCTTTTTTCGCGTCTTTCGTGTGTTTCGTGGTTAAACTTCTTCTCTATTCCGGTGGTTCAAGAGCAATTATACGGCACATGGATGATTCCAATTCAATACCGCGCAAGGGAAACAACCCGATCCAAACACGTTTATTATTTACTTTATTCAGTTCACCACCCAGGTTTTCTGCATGAAGCAGTCCTTTGGGAAAAAGATTCAAATGCATAACCTGGTAGTATTCTTCGAGCGGGAACATCTCGTCCCAGGTTTTGTGATATTTTGCTTTCAGTTTTTTCTCAGCTTCAATGAAGGGTTTCGGATGCCAGTCTCTGATGATCGTGTTCATTGGATGGTCTGCGCTTCCGCAATCAACACCGATCCATTTAAATTTCATCTCAAGAGCCCATTTGTGGAATTCAGGATCAGGACCTGGATGCTTTACGAAATAGCGAACTTCATCAGATTCCGGTTGATCCCAGCTATATTTATGATACCCTGTATTGATAATGAGAATATCCCCATTTTTGATCTCAGCTTTTTTCATCAGCATTTCCGGTGAATAGAGCGAGTAATCTTCCACTTCATCGGAAATATCAACCACAACTCCCTGTCCGATCCAATCTTTAATAGGAACTTCGCCGATAGTTTTACCGCTGGCAAAGAAATGAATTTGCCCATCAATATGAGTTCCTACATGATTACTTGTTTTGATGATCTGTCCGTTCGCCCCTTGACCCATATGAGCGCCGGCAAGTCTTTTAAAATATTGGATCTGCAACGGCATATAACTGGGCCACGGCGGTGTATGAATGCTCAGTCGCTGTGTCAGATCATACACTCGCACCTTATCCATAAATTCCAGAAATTCGTTATTATTCATGATACTCCTTACATTTTTTTATTAGTATCTTTATTTTCTAATGATTCAGCTAAACCTTTCAACGCTTTTGTGAATGGTTCCATTGGAGCGCTCAACACTCCGGCGCCGACCTGTCCGATTCCCGCATTTTTATGAGCTACACCTGTATCGATAAAAGGTAATATCCCTTTTTCTACTACTTTTATAACATCGATCCCTGTTGGAGTTCCGCGGAAATTCAGAGAAGGGATTTGATAGATATTATTCTCACCAACAGTGATCTCATACATTTCCTGAGTATAATTCAGGGCATCTTGTGCTGCTCCGCCAACGAACTGAACGATTGCCGGTGATGCTGCAATTGCAAATCCGCCAAGTCCATTCGTTTCCGTGATGGAGCTATCTCCGATATCCCTGTTTGCATCATTTTTTGTATATCCCGGGAAGAAAAGCGCATCTGGAATTGGTGCAGGTCCGACAAACCACTGATCACCTGTTCCTGAAAGTTGTATGCCAAAATCTGTTCCATTGCGCGTCATTGCCACGACAACACTGCTTCCCTTGATATTTCGGGCTGCATCGAGCGTTACTTTGCAGGCAGGCATAGATAGATTTAGGAAAAAATGATCATTGCCGTTGATGAATTCGAGCACTTTGACAGCGATCTCTGTATCTTTTGTCGTTTTTATTATAGCCGGCGCGATCTGTCGGTAAAACAGGGAGGTCGCAGCTCGATTTCTGTTATGAACTTCATCTCCCATGTGCAGAGCTTGAGCAATGATGTTTTTCAGATCGATCTTGCCAAGTTCTCTCACTGCTTTTTTCAACGCAGGATACAGAACCGCTTCCATCCATCTCAGTTTTTCGATCACTTCTTTGCTGAAAGCGCCGTAACGAAGCACCTTGCCGAGTCCTTCGTTCAGCGTGCAGTATGCATGATTTCCATACTCTTCATTTTTCAGAACAAAAACCGGCATCGAGGATGACACAATACCAGCCATCGGTCCGACTGTACTATGCTCGTGGCAGGGTGAATATTCAATTTCATTGGAAGCTGCAATTTTCTCTGCTTCTTCGGGATTTTCAGCCATTCCTTCGTAAATCAGGGCGCCGATGATCGCTCCTCTCATTGGTCCGCACATTCTGTCCCAGGTTATTGGTGGTCCCGCATGAAGTATCATGTTCTTTTTCATACCCGGTATCACATTAATTGCTCTATCCAAATCGATTAGAAAAGGAGTTCCGCTCAGGGTTTTATTAAGGCATTTTTTATTCTCTTTCTCAATATATGAGCTATTATCCGAAATAATATTAAGAGTTTTTTCATCGATTTCTGCAGGGGGTTTCCAATCAACCTGCACAACACCGGCATTAACTTCTTCCAAACTATCTTTGAAAGAGCCGAGTCCGATGTTTATTACTTTTAGATCTTTATCAAAGAGGTCATTTATTGCCATGACGATCCTCCATTTTTGAGCTTTCATCCGAAAGCATTTTGATGACCAAACCGGATAACTCACATGCAGCAGCATTTGATTCCATTACATGAACTCCGGCTTCTTTCAATCTTTTTTCCACATCTTTCCTATCTTGAGGATCATGAACTGTACCGGTTATTGAGCACACAAAAGAAATATCTCTTCCTGTTTTTACTGCAGATTTTGCAGCTTGCATGATGACCGGAACAAGCTCTTGTGCCGGTTCCATATTCGATCCATAGCCAAGCACCACATCAAAAAGTATGACTGCAACTTCCGGATCTTCTGCTTCTTTCAATATCCTTCTATTCCGCAAAGAAAAATCTATCATAGGATGCGGTCTGCCCACTGTGAATTCATCTCCGCCCATATCGATGACCGTATTCATGTAACTTGTCATCGAATCTTTCAATTGAAATTTTTCTTTTGATGACATGTTGCTATACACATCCCCTATCTGTTCCTTAAAGATGATCAGGGCTTCCTCACAAAGAGTGCCTCCGCAAAAAAGTCCGCGAAGGTATTTCTGCTCCCTGATCTTTGTCTTTGCTTCTTTTTGAGCAATTTCTTTTACTCCCTTATATCTTTTCTCAAACATTTCTTGAAATGAATTTATATCCTTCTTCTGTGCTAAACTAACCGCAATAAGTGCAGCTTCCTCGAGGGTTTTTGCTGGTATTGCCCTTGAACCTTCAAATAATTTTTCATCAGCGCCGAGAAATATTGTAATAACCGGCTTATGAATATTTTCTACTTTTTCCAATATTTTCTTGAGTACTTCTTTTGCTGGTGGCTTGGATACAAGCACAATTATTTCTGTGTTTTTATCACGGTTCAATGCTTCGAGAGCTGCAAGGAACATGATCCCGCCGATCTCTTTCTTCACATCTCTTCCTCCTGTTCCGATCGCCTGAGAAATTCCTGCTCCATTGTTGGATATGATCGAGCTGATCTCCTGCAACCCAGTTCCCGAAGCTGCCACCATGCCGATATTTCCTTTGTTCACTACATTCGCAAAAGCAAGTGGAACGCCATTTATTATCGCGGTCCCGCAATCAGGTCCCATCAAAAGAAGGTCTTTTTCCTGCGCAAATTTCTTCAACCAGATCTCATCTTCAATCGGAACATTATCCGAAAAGATCATAACGTGAAGTCCTAACTTCAGAGCTTTCATCGCTTCATTGGCTGCATACTTGCCGGCAACGGAAATGAGCGCCAGGTTTGCATCCGGCATTGCACATAGTGCAGTTTCCAGACTTTTGGGAAGAAAATCCTCAGTGTCGCTGATCGCGTGCCGGACTTTCTCAAGAACTTCATCAACTTGCAGCATTGCTTTTTCTGCGACCTCTTCACTTTCTGCTTTCAGGCATATCAAAAGATCGGATGCTTTCGCTTCATCAAAATCGGAAATAAGCAATCCCGAAAATTCCAGTATCGATCTGTTCTCTTCAGTATTCATCACAACTGCAGCATCTGCAATTCCTTCGATCCCATTGATCTGTTTCGCAACGAGCATCAGAGTAACAGAATCAAAATATTCCCCTCGTTTTATTTTACCTTTCACTACCACAGCTCACCCGCTTTCTTAAATGATAAAATGAAACCCACAAGCATATCGGCGCCCGAAGTTTCTCCAACATTTAGCATTTTTTGGATATTTGAATGTATCTCTTCCTTCCCTTCATATAAAAGGGAATTGATAAAGTTTTTGAACCTCTCGATAAACAGCCCCTCTTTTGCGAGATAGAGATATGTATTTGAGATCAGATTGTTGCCCTGCGCAGTTTTATAGATCGTATTCCTGATTTCAGATAGATCATTTCCGAATAATTCCTGCTTCAGATAGAGACCTGACAGCAAACCGGCATTAAAGTCATCTCCACTCGGAGTGAGCCCGAATCCGCACCCCTTGATCTTTGAAACTCCTTCAACCAAGCTCGCCATCGTGCCATTAAATATCAAATCGACGCCCAACTTCATCCTTTTGGCAAATTCCTTTTCAAAGCCCGATATGAAGTCCTTTTCTCTCTTTTCATCTAAAAGAAAGTAGAGACTTTTTGGAGCACTCAATTTGGTTAGAACAGTTTGCAAAAATGCCAGATTATCAGTAAATTTGGAAATACTAACTGCTTTCGGAGATAATCTTGAACTATACTTCACGATTTCATTAATGAGAATTTGTATGTTATTGATCGTCAGGATATTGTTGTAGATTGAGAGGGAATGTATTTTTTGAAGATCGAGTCCTCTTACAATTATATTTAGAGGTCCGCTGCCGATATCTTCGTTCACAATTGAGATCAGCACAGAGTTGTTGTGAAAATTTACAGTTCTTCGAAATATTGAATGGATCGTAAAAGTGCCGTTTGGAATTCTATCACCGAAACTGACCAGCTCGATCTGGTGGTCGTATGGGTCCAATTTTCCCGAACGGTTCATTCCGTTTTTGCTTTCATAAGTTTTCTTTTCCATGTTTTCAGAGCATTCATTTTTCACGATCTTTTATCTACGTATTGTGTGAAGAGAATTATATTTAGCTGTCAAGAAATTGGTGAAGTGGGGAATTAAATCTGCATTGTCAGACTTGCTTCGTGGCGAAGCATGAAGCGAGAATGATGAAACATAAACATCTCATTTTTATTAGCCATAATCCTCGAATCACACTTTTAACCCGTGAAATCTGTTTTTTTATTTCACAGGGTCGTTTCACTCGCTGCGATTCAAGTATAGAACGGTTCATTCCGTTTTTGCTTTCATAAGTTTTCTTTTCCATGGTTTCACAGCATTCATTTTTCATGATCTTTTATCTACGTATTGTGTGAAGAGAATCATATTTAGATGTCAAGAAATTGGTGAAGTGGGGAATTAAATCTGCATTGTCAGACTTGCTTCGTGGCGAAGCATGAAGCGAGAATGATTAAACATAAACATCTTATTTTTATCAGCCATAATCCTCGAATCACACTTTTAACCCGTGAAATCTGTTTTTTTATTTCACAGGGTCGTTTCACTCACTGCGATTCAAGTATCGAACGGTTCATTTAGTCTTTGCTTTCATCGGTTTTCTTTTCCATGGTTTCGGAATATTTATTTTTCATGATCTTACATCAACTGTATATTGTATTTTTTATTGTAATAGTCAAATTTTTATTTCGTAATTACTATCAATTTTTATATTAAATGATTCAATTGCTCTCTCTGCGATCTGTAGTGGTGTGTCAGCTTGTTCATAATCAACTATCTTGAAATCTTTAAACGTCCATACATGATTCAATTTAAGATAAACATCGAGTGTTTGTTTAAAAATACTCAATTCTAACTTTATTATCTCTTCTTTTGTATCTTTGTGTACAATATAAAATATTAATGGTTCCTCTCTCATTTTAACACCAGCATTTTTAAAAATTTGTTTACTTGTATATTTCATTTACTTCTCTCCTCAAATCTTCTTTCCACTCCCCTTTAATAGGGATATATATTACCCCATCAATATCTGCAGGTTTTTCTAGAGTATCTTCAAGCAATATAAAAACTTTATTTCTTCCTAGTTTCCCCATAAAATAACCTGCTTCGAATATAACATTTTGCCTTGCACGATATGATAAATCTTTTAATTCAATTTCTTCCTTTTTTTCACAGCCCAAATCATCTGCAGTGTATAGACATACAGCAAAATCAACTTCAGAGTGTGCTTCAATTTTTTCAATAATAGTCCTACTTTTACTGGCTTTTTCATGTAGAATTATTACATTAATATTTAATTCTTTTTCAATAAATCTTGCAACTTCATATTTTATCTCTTCATTATGCCCATGAACTAAGAAACATTTTTTATAATATTCTTTACTATCAAGCATATCTTCCTCCATAAGTTTTTTTTATTTAACAGTGATTCTGCTCTATCATAACCATTAGCACTTAACTTTACAATACCACTTCCATCTGCAAATCTTGGTTTAATCGTAATAAGATTTTTTTCTTCTGCATAATCCAATATTCTTCTCATTATGTTTCTATCCTCAATTCCAAACCTATAAATATTTCCAAGTGATATATCAAAACCTCTTGATTCTTCAGTAGGATGACCATACAGATACAATAAAATTAAATCCACTCTTTCTTGTAATGTCTTTGGATATTTAACACTATTTTTTATTTCATCTATGTTTGTTGATGTTATTACTTTCTTTTCCCCTTTATCAAATAGAGTTCTCAAAGCAAACGATAATTTAGGGTCAGCTTTCTTTGAAGATAGCATGATATCAGCAGTTTCAGAAATTTTGAATTCTCCACATTGTTTACAATAATATTTTTTAGTATCATTATTCCATATATCTTGGACTTTTATGTTTGGTAATTTGCATACAGGACAAATAGCATTATCCATATTTTTCCTCCTATTTTCATTCCACCTTTAGTGGATTTACCATTTTATTATATAGACTAAATAAATATTCAATTCTCCCTGTTTCATCCTTAAATGGCTGTGGTCTGTAACATAGATCAACGGCTTTATCAAGTTCCCTATGTGCTTTTACGAGTGGTCCGGGCATCGCGATCGGATTATATAAATCTGCTAAACTGCAATCCGGATATTCTTCTCGTATTTTTATAACAAGCTCCGCTTTTTCACTAACTTTTTTTGCATTCTTCTCAATAGGTTTTTCCGGCCATAGAAAATTATTATAAACTATTTCATTTGAATATCTATACCTACCTTCTAATCTCCCGCATACAAAGTTTACCCATGTCATGTGCATTATGGATTGCAGCACACCAAAATGATACCAAGAAATACTGCTTATTGTAGAGCATGTATTATTTATAATATAATTTGGTGTGAAAATTCCCATTGGAATATATTTCCTGTGTTCTGATGATGTTAAAGGTAT
Source organism: Candidatus Cloacimonadota bacterium (assembly GCA_030613025.1). GTDB lineage: Bacteria > Cloacimonadota > Cloacimonadia > JGIOTU-2 > JGIOTU-2 > Celaenobacter. Next base: position 6,378 of record JAUWMT010000027.1, on the reverse strand, counting down.
CAATATAAATTTTTCTTTGGGTTGTCTCTCTTCACCAAATTCTGTTGGTGTTTCCGCTAATTCTCTTGTCGTTTTTCTCTTACTTTTTGCTCTTAACTCTTTTACTCTTTCAACTCTCTCTTTAACCAATGGTAAATTTCTTAACTCTTTTGATGATATACCCTTTAGCCACAAACACCATCGTTTCTCACCATTCAAAAATTGATATGCACTAAGCAATGGACGGAAGTACTGCCTTGCTTCCGGTTCATTTTTTATAAATCTCTCTTTTTCTTCATCAGAAAACAGGAAATTTCCCCCATCGTTTGGCATACTCCCAAAACTTATATGCGGAATGTCACAAATCGGATTCCTTCTTTTTGTGATTGCAACATTTGGAGCATCCATTAAATAGGGATTAATATTTTTTGCCTTTATCTCGTGTGATTCACCTTTAATATCTTCATATTCAAATATTCTCTTATCATTTGTATCAAAGTTCGCAAATCCTATTATAACAACATGTACTGCTGCTTTTCCCCTCGCTTCATTAGTCCACTTAAAGGTTCTATGAGCAAAATGTATATGAATATTGTAGATATCAAAAAGCTCATTCCATAAAATTCCCGTTTGTTCTCCCTGTGCAATTGAGTTCGTTGATACGAAAGCAACTTTTATTCTTGTATTTTGTATATATTTAGCAGCTTTAATATACCAAGCTGTCACATAATCAAGAACGCCCGCACCTTTAACACCGTGAAATACTATTTTCATATCATCTTTCTGCTCAGGTGTTTGATATTGTTTTCCATAAAAAGGGGGGGTTTCCTAAAATATAAGATAATTCATCTTTCGCTACTATGTCATTCCAATCAATTCTTAGGGCATTATCATTTACAATTATAGCTGATTTTCTAAGTGGTAGTCGCGTAAAATATTCGCCGAATTTTTCGGAAACCATCATATTCATCTGATGGTCCATTAACCACATTGCTACTTCTGCAATTCGCGCAGGCCACTCTTCATATTCAATGCCGTAAAACTGATCAACATCCAATCCAATTATTGATTCGACATTATGGATAACTTGAGATTTTTTATGTATCTCTTTGATTATTTCCAATTCTAATATTCTTAGTTCTCTGTATGATATAATGAGGAAATTACCGCATCCGCAGGCAGGATCTAAAAATTTTAGCTTAGTTAATTTTTCATGTAGTCCATCTAATTTTCTGGTGTTCCCTTTACATTTGGAAAACTCATCCCATAAATCATCTAAAAATAGCGGTTTTATTAATTTCAAAATATTCTGTTCTGATGTATAATGCGCACCAAGGTTTCTTCTTTCTTCCGGTTTCATAACACTTTGGAACATCGAACCAAATATTGCAGGTGAAATTTTTCCCCAATCTAAGGAACTGCATTGTAAAAGCACTTCTCTCATTTCTTTGTCAAATGAAGGTATCGTAAGTTTTTCATCAAATAGTTTACCATTAATATAGGGAAATTCAGCTAAGTGTTCATCGAGCTTTTTTGAACGTATTCCTTTTGGATTATTGAGAACCTGAAAAAAATGGGCAAGTTTGTCTCCTAGATCACTGCCATCCTCACTCGTTCTTTGTTCGAGATATTCTTTAAAGATATCCTTTTCAAAAATACTTGTATCATCAGCAAAAAGACAGAATAATATCCTTACAAGAAATACCTCTAACTCATGTCCCCCATAACCATCTTCTTCTAGTTTATCATGTAACTTACCAAGTAATTCTGCTGCTTTTACATTTACCGGATCTTCTTCTTTAAATGACCGTTTTTGATAACCAGCTATAAAACCAAAGAGTTTTACTTTCTTATAAAAATCCTTTATATTAAAATCTTCCTGTGTACCTTCATCTAGATCATACAATCTAAAATTCTCGAAATCGGAAACAATTACATACTTAGGTAGCTCATGTTCTTTTAATCCGCTGAAATATTCCATTGCTTGTGAATAAGCTTTGTCTAATTTCTTACCCTTGGATTTATGCTCAACTAAAAGAGTTCCCTTCCAAAATAAATCTATGAAACCATAATTTTCATTTAACTTCTTTACGGGCTCTTCAAATGATGCTACCCTTCTTCTTGTAATTCCAAAAACGTTAAAGAATGCATCCCAGAAAGATTTTGATTCGGCGCTTTCTCGTTCCTCCTCAGCCAACTCTTTTGTAAACTGCAGTGCCCTATCTTTTATTTCATTCCAGCTAAGTGCCATTGTTAGATTATTTGAATTTTCCTTATTTTTTCTTTCCGCTCAGCTTCCTCATAAAAACAGCATGAATTCAATTTCTTATTCGTTTTTGTAATTTTCCTTCCTATGTTGTCAAGAAATTGGTGATATGTCAATCTTCAATTATCCTAACCAAATATTCTCTTTTTCCGTTCATTTAATAATTCAAGATATTTTTCCTTCATGGAATCTGAAAGAAAGCTAATTTCGATTAGATCGATCCATTCAGGAAAGCAATTATACAATACATCGACCAATTCATTTACCTTTTTTTCAGGAATCTCCATCCGCTCTTTTCCAAAGCTCTCGATGAAATCCTTGCGATTAAGATTTCTTTTTTTTCCTGCAATTGGTAATGCAATTTCTTCTTTTGGCGCTCCAATTATGATTGATGTGTTCAGAAAATCATACGCCGGACTCAATTCTACTTTGTAATTTCTTGTAATAAGAGAAAAATTTTTCAGGTGCATATCTTCATTTCCGATAAGGAAGTTGAAAAGGGTACGTTTAAAGAGTTTGATTTTTTCCAAAATCGGGAAAGTGGTATAAGTATCAATAATAGAAATTACCTTTCCCATACTTGATCTGTATTTTGTTCTTCTTGTTGCTTGCGATAATTGTGCAAAATCCTCTATTGCTAGTTTATCTTTATGCCCCTTGCGATCAAACCGCCGGATCACATAATTCAGAATATTATCTTTTGAGTAGATAAGACTATGCCAGGGAACTTCAATGCTGCATATCGCCGCAATTTTCATGGTGAGATCTTCATTTTCAGGAATTTCAGGATACATTTCATTCTGTGGCTTTAGGATATATTTACCATTGGTATCAACAATTTCAAATTGCTGAGCTTTGATACTCAACTTCATACTCAATTTTGGCTGAACACCCTGAATGGACATCTTTCCTGCTCTGCGAATATATTCCTGCCGAATTTCAGACAGCGTTAACGGCAGATCGATGAGCGTATGTAATTTTGGTGAGAGAGAATGTAAACCATCACGAGAATACTTCCCTGACTTGATCTTTGCATAGGTTATCGGACATCTCATTTTGATATCTCCCTTACAGTTACTGCGCCTACAAGATCATTTCCCAAAATCAATAATTGCCCGAAATAATCATCTGCATCGATTTTGAATTTTTTTAAAAGTGCTTCCAGCATTATCCCTTCCGGCAGTAAACCATCAAAGAAAGGCGGAAAGTTTGAAAAAACATATTCATCTTTTTGCAGTGGAAGTGCTAGGGATACAGAGGGACCTGAATAATCATCTAAATACTTTATTTGATAACCACTTTCTGTCTCCACAAATTCAGCAGTAGGTATTTGATTTATCAAAATCAGAGCTCTACGATTCATGTTTTCTCCATTCTTCCATTAATGGGCTTTGGAAATCTAAGATAATATTTAATATTTTGCAAATTTTCATTAATGTTTCTATTCGAAAGTTGCTATTACCATTCTCGATATCAAAGACAGCTGTTTTACCAATTCCAGCTAAATCCGCAAGCTGCTTCTGCGTAATTCCTGCCTGCTTACGATGAAACCGAACGATCCTGCCAATTTTATTTAACATGAGATTTCTCCAATAATTTACCGCTTTTCCGTCAAATATGGACAATATTTGAAAGCAATCGTGAAAGATGTCAAGTATTTACTGCTCTTCCAGTATAATTTTGAATATTTCAATAACAAATGCAGATTAGGATCTATTATTACAGGAATTGCAGTATTTATTTCTAAACTGCTCAAATAAATCTATATTTTTGAAATAATCTCCATTATTTTATCAGCTTTCTCTTCCCATGTTTTAAAAGAGCTAATGCCAACATCCCACGAATCCAAGCCCTTGCCTACGATAAAATTCATTCTATAGAAATCGCTTCGTTTTGGATCGATGAACACACTTCCTTTCGACTGATCTACCAGTATCCATTTACCGTGCAGATAAAGTTCAACAACGCAATGACCTCTGTTTTTCGGATTAAGTTTATTGATACCTACCACATATTTCGCTGGTATTTCCACTGCTCTGCAAAATGTTGTAAAAATGAGTGCATCATCATGACATCCAGTACTCAACATATCTTTTAAAACTTCAGAGATGTCTCTCGTGGCAAAAATTTTCAATACTTTATCCTGATCAGTACATCTTTTCAGGTTTTTGTTCATCCAATTTAAAATGCTTATGATCTTTTCAAAATCACTACCTTTACATTCAGAAACGATCTCAGTCACATCTTTTGTGATCTTACTTTGCTCTCCATTCATCAACCATTTTTTAATATTCTCTAACATTAATATACTCTCTTGTTTTTTTATTTCTGGATCATTATTTTTCGCTAACAGTTGCAAATAGGATTCAACACAACTAACGTCAATATTTTTGAAATTTGAAACTTTCTTCACCATTCATCGATCAAACATTAAAACCTTTTAACCTTATAACATTATAACTTTATTTCATTGACACTCAGAATCGCTCTATTTCAAATGTCGAAAACAAAGTTTATTTCGGAGGTTTTTCTATGAAAGCATTGGTCCTTTGTGCAGGAAAAGGAACGCGCTTGCAGCCACTTACATACTCAATGCCAAAACATATTTTACCTTTGGCAAACGTGCCTATTGTGTTTCATATCATTAAGAAGCTGGTAAATCTCGGCATTACAGAGATCGGACTGATCGTTGGCTATATGCAGGAACAGATAAGAGAAACAGTTGGTGACGGCTCCCAACTCGGTGCGAAGATCACATACATTGTACAGGATAAACCAAAAGGGCTCGCCCATGCTGTCAAAATGGGACAGGATTTTGTTGGAGATGATTCTTTTATGGTCTTTCTTGGGGATAATATTTTTGAAGATGACCTCACCAATCTTGTGCGCAGATATAATGAAGAAAAGCCGTCATGCATAATAAATCTGAAAGCAGTGGATGATCCGCAGCGTTTCGGGGTCGCAATTCTTGATGGAGACAGGATAGTCAATGTCGTAGAAAAACCAAAAGAACCTCTGTCAAATCTGGCGCTTGCAGGTGTGTATATTTTTGATAAAGATGTCTTTCAGGCGATAGATGAGCTCGAACCTTCCTGGCGAAATGAATATGAGATCACAGACGCTATACAAGGTCTTATTGACAAAGATTTGATCGTCAAAGGTGAAATTCTTCAAGGCAAATGGCTGGATACCGGCAAACCGAGTGATATAATCGAGGCAAACAGATACTTATGCAGCAAGCTCAACGGTTGGCATATTGCAGGTGAAAGCGATCTCGATGAAGATTCCATTCTGGACGGCACTGTGTATATTGGAAGAGGTTCCAAAATAAATAAATGCACTATAAAAGGACCGGTGATCATCGGTGATAAATGTGAGATCGAGCATGCAACCCTATTGCCCAATACCTGCATAGGCAACGGCTCTGAAATAAAAAATGTTAATATTGAAAATTCCATAATCCTGGAAAATACCATCATTCGGAATGTAAAAGGCAAGATCATCGAAAGCATCATCGGAAAGAATGTAGAATTGAGCTCTGTCGATCTTAAAGGTGATTGCACACTACTTCTTGGCTCTGAAGACAAAATACTGGGTACGCTGGAAGAAGAATATTTTGAACCACAAAAGGCACGAAAAACGCGAAAAATTAAATAAAGTTTTTAAGAATATTTTTCTTAAACACCACTTTCATGGTTAAAAGTATTTATGATAATGTAATAAAAATACAGAAAGCATTTGAAGAAAAATTAATGCAAATTATGAGTTTACTCTAAAAAGTGTGTAATTAGAAATATGTTGGAAAATGCATCAAATATTTGGAAACCGATCCCAGTTAAATGAATACAAATTTAACGGGACAAGTGAATCGGTTACAATTAGCTATCTTCCTATTAGCCACCAACTTAAGTTGGTGGTTAATAAAACAAAAAAACGCATTAACCGTTTCAACGGTTTCTCGATTTCTTAAATTGAACTTTTTAGAGTGGACTCAAATTATGTTAGACGTAAATAATTTTGAAGAAAAGAATAACTCAATTCAGTGTACGATTTTTTGAAGTATATGAAAAAATGTGTTCTGGATTTTTAATAGAGTTAATTCATGAATAAAAAAAAACACATAATAAATAAAA
>JAUWMT010000019.1 GCA_030613025.1 Candidatus Cloacimonadota bacterium | reverse complement strand
CCGCTTTTTAGTATTTGAGAAGAGACATGTTTTCCTGCTTTTGTGTCTGGTAGTTGTTCAGAAACACGAATAATTCTAACCGCAAAATCAATAAGACGTTCCCGCAAATTGAACTTCTTTTGATTACTTCCTCCACTCTTTTCTTACTCACTCATCTATCTTTTTCCTTCTTCATTGGATATTCCGTGCCTGCCCCGTGTAATCTTCTTTTTCTTTTATTACACTGTGGTTGGATACTGGATATTATTTTTATTTACCCACTCAATTCTGAAAAGAACCTTTAATATTAATTCCATATAGATACTTGTGATTCCTTGAAAGAGAGAATCCAATTTTTTCAAAGCGATACTTTTCGAAAAATAGATTTCTCGTTCCGCCTGATTTCATCGCAGTTCCACTCAGAAAGGCAAATTTCTTTAATTTTTTTAGTTTCCGAAACCTTGCGAACGGTTTCTTCTCAACCTTCGCAACGGTTGAACTTCTAAAATCAAAAATCAGTGTTCTACAATCATCATTCAATAGTTCAGTCATAAAATAATCTATTACGACTAGAAATTCTCCTTGAAGATTATCAAATGCGTTCCAAAGTATAACTTCGTAACGAGGGGTAAGAGATTTCGTTCCCGATTTTGATAAAGGGAAACCATTAAGAGGGAATAGATAAACCCAATTTTTTATAGTACGCAGATTAAGAAATTTTAACCATCCGTCTCCATTTCATTACGCCGTGGCAGGCGAATTAACACGAATTTTCACAAATGAACACAGATCAAGAATTTAAAATATGTTCTTATTCATTATATTTTCCGGATCAGTGGAAACTTCTCCGACAGCTAGCGAATCAGAGTGACAATTATTTGTAAATGATTGGTTTAAATCTAAAACTACTCACTTCCCTCGCCTTTTAGGAGAGGGTCAGGGTGAGGTTATGATCCGCCTTCATTACATTACGGCGTGACAAGAAAGGGGCTGAAAAGATTCAGCCCCGATATATGAACTTTGCGAAAGGTTGGTAACTTTCGCAAAGATTAGTTTATTTCATCAATATTAACTGCTTAGTGGCATAGTCTTTTCCGTTGACTTTTACTAAGTATAAATAAACTCCATTAGAAAGTGATTTGCCTGCATCGTTTTTACCATTCCACGAAAAAGCCACTGTTTCATTTTCTTGAGAGCTCATTACAGAATTAAAGGATTTCACAAGCTGACCCTTTACATTATAAATTGCCACATCGACCAAACTGGGTTGATCCATTACAAAGCTGATATTTGTTGTATAAGAAAAAGGATTGGGGTCTGCTGTAATGTCGTAAGCAATAGGAGGAGTAACATTCTGTCCGGGATCGTTCGGATGAGGAATGGTAACCTGTGCAACTCTGTCATAATGATGAAGTGTTCCGCTGTAATCCACACTCTCAAGCCAGTAATAATAGGTTTGCTCGATCTGAAGTTCTTCTGCATCTTCATAAATGTAGGATTGCGGTTCTGTGGTTGTTCCGTGTCCCTCAATCATACCTGTAATTTTTTCTGCAGTTGTGAAATCTTCCGCAGTATTCCTGTAAATAAACCAACCCATATTATCTACCTCGGATTGAGTTTGCCAGTAGAGGGTTGGTTTGCTGTTGAGATATTGAGCGGTGAATGTTGAGAGGGTGACGGGGAGAGTTCCTGTTGGACCAAATTGAATATCATCAATAAAAACATCGTTATCATCTCCACCTGTTTCTTTGCATTCAACTAAGACATATGCATAAGCTGCTTCGGAAGGTGCGGTGATTGAATTGAATTCATTCTTAGTCCAGGCATTGAAGCTACTTAAACTCCAACCGAGTTGATTTGGATTAGATGCAGGATCACAAGGAGTTGATTGATCACTTTTCAGCCAGAAAACCCGTAATCTAATATCCGTATCTGTTATGCTTGATGGATCAGAATCTTTTGATACATAAAACCATCCCCATAAATCATAAACATTTCCTGCAGTAACAGCAACATTATCGCTTTTTATTCCTCTACCACTAAAATCTGCAGTCGGATTAACAAATCTACATGAATGAGTACCTGTATGCTCTTGGGCTGTAGAATTAGTTATATATGACTCAGTACCAATTTCAGTCCAATTATTAAACCCATCTTCAAAACTATAGTTTTGGATTAAATTAGAAGCAAATAAATTTGTTACAATAAAAATAACGAAAATTAATAATATAACCTTCTTCATCATTCTCCTTTCTTAGTTGTACAATTTACTCAGTCGTTCCAACTAGATCTGTATTTTTTTATTTTTTCCTTATATTTTTCATCTTTCAAACTTAAAATCGAAACTGCAAGGTAAGCAGCATTTTTTGCACCGGAATTACCAATGCCCACACCTGCAACCGGAATACCTGAAGGCATCTGCACTATCGAGTAGAGCGAATCAATACCATTCAATGCAGAACCGGGAAGGGGAACACCAATAACAGGAATAGTAACCATTGCAGCAATAATACCGGGAAGCGCAGCAGCCATACCCGCAAGAGCAATAATAACCTGCACACCGTTCTCCTCAGCTTCTTTTGCGAGTTTTTCTGTTCTTTCCGGATTCCTGTGTGCAGAAGAAATGTGCATATCATAGGGCACATCAAAATCATCGAGAACCTGCTGTGTTTGTTCAACAAATTCCATATCGGATTTGCTGCCTGCGATTATACGAACCAATATTTTTTTATCCATATTAACTGCGGAATTTTAAGATAATAATTATATTCTTGTCAAATTTATTTAAAATTTATTTCAAACCGTTGCGAAGGTTTCCTGCGTCAACCATTCGCAAGGCTTTTTTTGTATAGAATATTTTGAGTCCATTCTAAAAAGTTAAATTTAAGAAAACAAGAAACCGTTGAAACGGTTAATGCATTTTTTTGTTTCATTAACCACCAACTTAAGTTGGTGGTTAATAGGAAGATAGCAGACTTTAACCGATTCATCGGTTTCCAAATATTTGATCATTTTCTAACATATTTCTAATCATAACCTTTTTTAGAGTAAGCTCATATTTTCTTAAATCCTGTTTTCGTGAGTTTCGTGTATTTCGTGGTTAAATTATTTTTATGTTTGAGAAAGCCAATTAATTTTTGACATAATGCGTGTCTGCCCTAAATTTTTACTAAAATTAGCACTCTTGAAAGCGAAGTGCTAAAATTGGTAAAATAATCATGCAAAATAATATAGATCACATTGCAAATTCTTTAACTGATCGGCAGAAAAAACTGCTTCGGGCTATCATTCTTGAATATCTCAAGAACGCCCAGGCAGTGGGCTCAAAGGTGCTTGCAAGCGGCTATGATTTCGATCTAAGCCCTGCAACGATACGAAATGAGATGGCAGTGCTTGCGGAAAAGGGATATATCGAGCAACCCCACACTTCAGCGGGTAGGACGCCTACAGAAAAAGGATACAAATTTTATATAAATGATATAATTGATTTTGATAAAAATATTCCCGAGCAAAAGATCAAATTGATGCAGCAGCTCCTATCCGAAAATTATCAGAGTCTCGACAGGATGCTCAGTGCAATACATCGCTTCCTTGCAAAAATATCAGGGCAACTAAGTATAATTGCCGAACCCGATTATTCTCTTGGCATACTGCGTTCACTCCAGATATTCAATATCGAAGACAACAAACTCCTCATCGTAGTGAACCTCGAAGGTGGAATTGAAAAGACCTTTACGCTCCATAATACCTATTCCCTTTCGGACGCTCAGATCAACGCATTAAACCGCTATATCAATACAAGGATCTCGGGAAAGCCCATTCACAAAATCGAGAAAACTGTTTTTAATGATCTAATTCTCGATGCTCAAAAGGAATCATTTCTGTTTGATATCTTATCTGAAATAAGGAAAATAATTCAGCAAGTGAAACAATATAATATACGTTTTGAAGGAGAAGTCGGTTTTATAAATCAGCCGGAATTCAATTCTCAGGAAAAGATCGTGCAACTACTTAAGATCATTGATAACAAAAAGGATTTTCTCAATATTTTTCAGCAATATGCAACTGAAGATTACACCATTCTCATGGGTGATGAGATCAGAGGAAACGAATTCACTGATCTCGTACTGATTTTTGGTAGATATCGTGTAATGGACCTGCCAGGTTTTATCGGCATACTCGGCACGAAACGTATGGATTATCGCGAGAATATACCTATGATATGCTTTGCCACACGCATGATCACAGAAATGACCACAAAAGGAACTGTTATGCCCTACCGTGCGGTGTAAAATTATGAACATCAGAAATATGAACCACGAAAAACACGAAAAACACGAAAATTTGGAAAAATAATAAAATGAATTCACCAGCAGTCTTCGTTTCACTACGCCCTGCCAAGCAGAGAACACAGAGAGCACAGAGAAAATATTGAAGAAAAATGCTATTTTATTTTCTGAATCCGTGTTCATCAGCATAATCAGCGTAATCAGCGTTCTATTCTTTCGTGTATTTCGCCTATCACGGCGAAGCGCAGCGTAGTCGGATGGTAAAAATATTTATATTTAGGAGAAATGGATGACTAAAAAGAAAAAAGATATTGAAACAGAAAACGACATGAATAATGAATATGAAAAAACGAAGATAGAAATGCTTGAAGAGGAAATTGAAAAACTTCAAGAAGAAGCAGCTTCCTACAAAGACCGATGGTTACGTGCGGCAGCAGAATTTGAAAACTTCCGCAGACGCAATGAAAAAGACAGAATTGATTGGATCAAGAATGCAAATAAAGATCTCATTCTGGAACTCATAAATGTGTATGAACATCTCGAGCTGGCAATTAAATCTGCAGATACCGATCAGGTTCCTGAAAACTTCCGCAAAGGTATTGTTATGGTTCATGATCAGCTTAAAGATTTGCTAAAGAAATACGGGCTGAGGCGAATAGAAGCTGTGGGAACAGAATTCGATCCTCAATATCATCAAGCTCTCGTTTGCACTCCCAAAGAAGGATTTGATGATAATATAATTTTCGATTGCATACAGAGTGGCTATATTCTTAATGATAAAGTGCTCCGTCCTGCTCGTGTTGCAGTGGCAAAAGCTCCCGAAGAATCCATCGATGAAGATCAGGAAATGCCCGAAGATGAAGGTGAGAAGATCGAGATAAATTCTAATAAGAAAAAGAAAAAAAATAAAAATAAATAAATTTAAAAAATAAAAACTCAAGGAGTATCACAATGAGTAAAATAATAGGAATAGACTTAGGAACGACCAACAGTTGTGTTGCAGTCATGGAAGGTGGAAAACCCACTGTCATACCAAACTCAGAAGGTGGAAGAACCACCCCATCTGTGGTTGGTTTCACCAAAGACGGCGAAGTATTGGTTGGTCAATTAGCAAAACATCAATTAGTTACAAATCCCATGAACACGGTTTACTCGGTAAAACGTTTTATGGGTCGAAAAGTTAATGAAGTAAAGACAGAAGAATCCGAAGTAAGCTTCAAAATTAAAGCTGACAGCAAGGGTGAAGTGATAATCGAGATCCCCAATCAGAAAAAGGATTTCACACCTCAGGAAATTTCTGCATTCATCCTTAAAAAGATGAAGGAAACTGCCGAAGAATACCTCGGCACCAAAGTTGATAAAGCTGTTATCACAGTACCCGCATACTTCAATGATGCCCAAAGACAGGCAACAAAAGACGCAGGCAAGATCGCAGGTTTGGAAGTTGCCCGTATTATCAATGAACCAACTGCAGCAGCGCTCGCATATGGACTCGAAAAGAAAAAAGATGAAAAGATCGCTGTGTATGACTTCGGCGGTGGTACCTTTGATATCTCTATCCTGGAAATTGGCGAAGGCGTAGTTGAAGTGCTCTCCACAAATGGAGATACCCATCTTGGTGGCGATGATTTTGATAAAAAGATCATCGATTGGGTCGTGAGTGAATTCAAAAAAAGCGATGGCATTGATATCTCAAAGGATCCTATGGCGATGCAGAGAATTCGTGAAGCTGCAGAAAAAGCCAAGGTCGAATTGAGCGGAACCCAGTCTACAAATATCAATATTCCCTACATTACAGCAGACAGCAGTGGACCGAAACACCTTTCTTTGAACCTGTCTCGTTCTGAATTCAACAGAATGATCGACGACCTCATAGAAAGAAGTATCACACCTTGTAAAGCCGCGGTAAAAGACGCCAAACTCGATGTGTCCGAGATCGATGAAATTATACTTGTTGGTGGTTCGACACGAGTTCCTGCCGTTCAGGAAGCTGTGAAGAATTTCTTCAAGAAAGAGCCAAATAAGAGCGTGAATCCTGATGAAGTTGTTGCGATCGGCGCATCGATTCAAGGTGGAATTCTCTCCGGTGATGAAGACTTGAAAGACATTCTCCTTCTCGATGTCACTCCCCTATCTCTTGGAATCGAGACGCTTGGTGGCGTGATGACCAGACTCATCGATAGAAATACCACAATACCTGTGAAGAAGAGCCAGATATTCTCAACTGCTGCAGATAATCAGACCGCAGTTTCCATCAATGTGCTGCAAGGCGAACGTGATATGGCTACGCAGAACAGAACGCTTGGCAGGTTTGACCTTGTCGGCATACCTCCTTCACCACGTGGACTTCCGCAGATCGAAGTTTCTTTTGACATCGATGCAAATGGTATTCTCCATGTTTCTGCATTGGATAAAGGAACCGGTAAAAAACAACAGATCAAGATCGACAAGTCCGGTGCACTTTCCGAGGATGAGATCGATAAAATGGTCAAAGAAGCAGAAGAGCATGCACAGGAAGATCAAAAATTCAAAGAGCTTGTTGAACTTCGCAACCATCTTGACACTATGATCTTCAGCACAGAGAAATCCCTCAAAGAATACAGCGATAAGCTGAAAGATAATGAAAAAGCAGAGATTGAAGAAGCGATCAAAGCTGCCAAAGAAAAACTTGATTCTCAAGATGTTGAAGTGCTGAAGCAGGCAAAAACCGATTTCGAACAGAAAGCTCAGAAACTCGGTGAGATCGTGTATCAGGAAACCATGAAGCAACAGAAACAAGAGCAACAAGAGCAGGCAGGTGATCAGGAGCAAGGTCAGCAGCAACAGACTGAGTCCCAGCAAGAACCATCTGATGACGATGCAGTGGATGCTGATTTCGAAGTTGTTGATGACGAAGAAGATAAATAAAACATTTAATAATTCATGCGCGGGAATTGCACATTCGCAGTTCCCGTGCGTATCAATAAAGAAGGTTAGAAATAGAAAATGGCAAAGAGAGATTACTACGAAATACTCGGTGTGGATAAAAGCGCTTCCCAAAGCGAGATAAAAAGCTCTTACAGAAAACTGGCATTGAAATATCATCCTGACAAGAACAAAGATGATAAAGCAGCTGATGAAAAATTCAAAGAAGCATCTGAGGCATACGAAGTTTTGAGCGATAACGATAAGCGTAAAAAGTATGACCAATTCGGACATGCAGGACTTGAAGGTGCTTTTGGAAGCGGTGGATTTACCTGGGATAATTTCACTCATGCAAATGATTTTTCAGACATCTTTGGAGATATTGGCAGTATTTTTGAAACCTTCTTTGGAGGAGGTGGAGGAGGATTTGGTTTTGGGGGACAACCACGCCAACGCATGGTAAATCGTGGTGGAGATTTGAAGATATCGCTTTCTCTTAGTTTGGAAGAAATTGCTAAGGGAGTTACCAAACGGCTGAAAGTAAATATAAAGCAAAAATGTGATGCATGTAACGGAACCGGATCGGCAGATGGAAAAGTTGCAACCTGCCGCCAATGCGGTGGTTCAGGAAGAGTCAAACAGGTGCGTCAATCCCCATTCGGAGCGATGTCAACCATCACAACCTGTCCTGTGTGTAACGGAACAGGTCAGAGCATCCAGAATAAATGCTCTAAATGTAATGGAGAAGGCAGAATTTCCTCAGTTAAAACTATAAAAGTCGAGATCCCTGCAGGGGTTTCTGACGGACAATATCTTAATCTCCGCGGACAGGGTCACGCAGGCAAACAGGGCGGTCCTCCAGGTGATATACTAGTTTATATCAGGGAAAAGAGAAACGACCTCTTTGACAGAGATGGACAGGACCTTATCTGCACTTTCCCTATCACCATAACTGACGCAGTACTTGGTAACACCGCAGAAGTGCCCACACTGAAAGGTCATGCCAAGATGAAGATACCTTCCGGCACACAATCCGGAAAGGTTTTCAGATTGCGCAGTCAGGGTTTACCCCATCTGAACAGCAACAGAAAAGGTGATCTTTATGTGAAAATTATTGTGGTCATCCCCAATAAACTTTCCAGCGAAGAGAAGGAATTGTACACCAAGATCGCTCCTTTTGACGAAAAGAGAAATCTCAAACCCGGCAGATCATTTTTTGATAAGATCAAAGACTATTTTGTCTAATTCAATTTGATGTAAATGCCAATTTTCTACATACCGGATCTAACTGCAACAACAAAAGAAATCACAATATCAGATACAGAATTCAAACATATAAAAAATACACTAAGAAAAAGAGTTGGGGATACTCTTCTCATAACAAACGGAAACGGGCTACTGGCAGAATGCATTATAAAAGAACTTTCACCCCGAGAAATAATCCTGCAAATTGAAAGGATCGACAAAAAAGAGAAATCCCATCCACATATTGCACTGGCATTTTCCCTATTGAAACAGCATAATGAACTGATTATCGAAAAATGTACCGAGCTCGGTATTTATGAATTTTTCCCATTTTTTGCAGAAAGGAATGTAAAAACATCTCTTTCTACTCACCAGTTTGGAAGACTTGAAAAAGTCGCAATCGCTGCGCTCAAACAATGTGATTCAACTCATTTACCTCAAATTCATAAGCCGCTTGCTTTCGGGGAATTACTTAAAAATTTATCCCAAAATTACTATCCTGTTCTTGCTTGGGAAGAAGAAGACCGGCACGGACTTCATGAGGTACTTGAACATGCTGATAAAGATATTTGTCTAATAATTGGACCCGAAGGTGGCTTTGTAAAGCAAGAAGTAGATTTTGCAAGAGAACACTCAGCACAGATCGTTTCGCTGGGAAATCATATTCTGAGAGCAGAAACTGCCGCGATCACAATTGCTGCAAATACGATTTTTTATCAGTTGGGGAAAAATCCTAAATTTTATTAACCAGCAATCATCATTCGGATAAATGTGCTCATTCTTTGAGCATCTCTGCTGTATTCGGATCATCCAAATCAAAAAGGATGATACCGTTCTCATCTCGCTCCGTTGCTCCCTGAAAGCAGATCGTATCTCCGATTTTTTCCTTCCAATTGCCTGTAATACGGGATGATTCATGAATATGACCATGCAAAGTGAGATACGGGGATCTTGTAAGGATGAATTCTTTGATGGCTATACTGCCCACATGCACATCCAGTAGCGCATGATCGACCAGCACACCATCCAGGGCAGCTCGATCAAGCTTGGTTTTGTAGGGAGGAGAATGAAAAAGACAAATCGTTCTGGAGAGATCTACATCAGCAAAAAGTTTTTCCAAATCACGCTTAATTGTAAAAAAACGAAGTTCGTCAACTGAAACAGGAATACTGCGATAACCTGCTTCTGGAGAAACACAACCCACATCCACAAAGCGAGAAACATCATATTTTTCCCAATCCTTATTTAAAAAAGGAGTTGGAGGTACATAGGAATAGCCGATTACGTTATAAGCTTGGAAGTTGGCTTTTTGTTCATTAACATATGTGAGAAGATTAGTGGTTGAAATATCCAGCAAAGCAGCTTCATGTCTTTTGGGGTCATCATTTCCCAGTATCACAAAAATTACCGGATATTCATTTTTCAATTCATCTCTGATTAATTGTAGATTCATTGCCAGGTAATCGTACAAAAAGTCTTCACCGGTAGGAATTGCAACGCTTTGTAATTTTACGGCAAAGCCCATCATGTCTCCCCCAAGGAAAACAACAGCAGGTTTGATGGTTAGAATTTTATCAAAGAGAAATTCATACTTCTTTTTTGAGCCATGCAAATCGCTGGTGAAGAGAGCCGGAATCATTTCCTCATATCCAGTTTTCTGGCTGCATCGGTAACAGCGTTGATCTTAATGGCGTAACTGGTTTTATTCTCGATATCTTCATCCGTGATGATATGCACATCCAACAGTCCTCCGGTCTTATAACCGGTCTTAAGGTAGTTGGAATAATCCAGGCAAATACTCCAACCATCCAACCAGGCAACAAGTTCTTTTCTTTGTATCTCATCTCCCCGAAAGTGAACCAGCAGGTCGATATCGCTGGCTGGACCCGCATTAGCATTTTTCACACTACCAAAAACATAAAGAGCTTCCACGCCCAGATTTTCCGCTTCGATATTTTGTGCCAGAAACTCGCATACTTGCATGCGCCAATACCAATAATTTTCGACACCTGTGTCATAACTTTCGGGCTGACTTAAGATGTAGTCTCTGCTTATACCCGGTACACCAACATATCCAATTGCTTCATCCAGATCGGCATTCATAAATATTTTCAGTATTCTGCCATCAGTTTCAGCGGGAATATCTATCACTTTTACACAATCGATCAGATCGACAAAATCAGGAAGGATGTCTGGCAGGATATTTTTAGAAAATCGAAAGAAACTTGTATTGAATATGTTATCTTTTTCATCCGGATAGAGTGGAATATAACGGATCTGTGCTTCCACTAAATCCTGGAAAAAATGTGTCCCAAACGAAAGATCGGGAACATAATTTCCCTTTTCCTTTGCTATCTCGATGAGAACAGCAGTTTTATTAATGTCCGAATATGTTACGTTCACACCCAATTTAATATCACCTTTACTACCCCAACGACCCGGTCCAAGCAGGATAAATTTCTTTTTGGGAAGTAACATATTCAACCTTCCGATGCAAAGTCCTACTTTGTGCAGTTCATCGATAGTCTGCAAATCACTGTATTTTTCCGGATCTACATAAACCATATAAGAAATCTCCGGAATGTAACCATTGGAAATATATTTGTGTGCTGTGAACAAAACGTCTTTACTGGGAATATCCTGTGGAATTGGTTGTGGCTCATCGACACTGGAAAAACTCTGCGGACGGCACTGCAAAAGGTAAAAGTCATCATCTTTCACAGCGAATTCGATATCGACTGGAGTATCCAATTTTGATTTCAGTATCTCTAAAATCTTTTTTATCCTTTTCAAAAAAGAAGAATTGTTGATCAAACCATTGAATGTGACGATCAGGTCATCGTTTTCAAAATCGATATTGAATCCGGATTTTTCGACGATATATTTATCTTCGTAAACCGAAAACAATTGTTGGTAAAGTGGAAATTGCTCTTTGCATTCCTTTATAACTTCTCTGATTGGCATCGTTTCGAAAGAATTTGTTTCCAGGTTGATCAGATCGATATTCTTGGGGCTGTATTTCAAAATTTCTTCGGTAGTGGCATTTACCCTGGTACCTGGTTTTCCGGGAGATACCAGGACAGGATAATCATTGCTCAACCTATCCACGGCACGCGTTCCCATACCTGGCACCATTCGTACCAGTCCGTCATCTCTCTTTACGCTTGACGACCACCGGAATTCGTTATTGGAAAAAGCAACTCCCGCAAAAGCTGGGAAAAAGTATTTGCCGCATTTTGTTCCGACCACTTCCTGGATCATGATCGCCATTTCTTCTTTAAAATCCAGAAGACCGCGTTCCTTACGGTATTCGATCGGATCAGGTCCGACAATGGAAGCGTACACTTCAGCAATAGCATCCTGCAAAGCATTCAAGCACTCCTCTTTATTTCCCTGGTTAGCCAGGAACAAGCTTTTATATTTTCCGGAAAAAACAGCACCGTAGCTGTCTTCCAAAAGAGAAGAACTGCGCACAATGATCGGCTTGTCACCTAATATATCCAAGAATTGAGATAATCCTTTGGATATATCCTGTGGGAAATGTGAATTTTTAAACATCTGGATGATATTGCCATATTCCGCTCGCACGCTCTCAATATCTTTGTATTTCTGTTCAATGATTTCTTCCAAATTATTATAATGCAGGAAGTTAAGCATCGCATCTGAAGTAATATACCATGTCTGGGGTATTTTGATGTTTTTGCTGAAATCCTCGTCTATTTCGCTTTTAATAATATTATTTGCAAAAAAAAGCCCGGTGCTTTTCCCTCCCAGCTTACCATGTGAATTACTGGGAAAAATAGTATGCTGCAATACTTCATAAAAATCATCAATTTCTATATAGTTTTTAACAACATTGATGAATTCCAGTTGATTGGTGAATAACTTCTGAATGAGTAGCACTTTCACATTCATATAAGCATAAGGAGAGAGGCTTTCTTTATCGATTTCTTGGCTGTGATAATGGAAAATTGCGTCCTGCAGTTCAGACAGTGTTGTATCCTTACTTTCCAGAGAAATAATTAGGAAATTCAATTTATATTCCTGCATCCATTTGCGGATGTAATCCATTAATTCTTCATCGGAAAAATGTTGATCAGCAATTTCGAATATCTGATCGCTTAATTTAATAGTTTCCTTGTAATCCCTTTTTTTGAGCGGAACATTGACCTCAGAACTCAAATCTATTTGGGAATCCCGGGTAGTGGCACCAAAGGATGCATAGATCGATTTTACTTCTTTGATTCCTTTTTGATAAAGCAGATTCAACAGTTTCCTAGCTATGCGCAAAAAAAGCTTTATATCCGTTTTTTGCAACATATTGATGATAACTTTCCATTCACCCCGATGTGCTGAGATGGGTGTGTTTTCCCTGTATGAACGCACTGCGAGATAGGAAGCCAGGATGCTTGCAACAGTGTTTAAAAGAGAGTATTCTTCCTTGAGAAAAGGGTTATGATGAAGCTCAGGCGGAACGTCGGTATAATAGATCCTGATTTCCCCGAAATGAATATTGTTTTTGTGCAGGGGAGATTTTTGTACATATTCTGTGTCGGGTGATTTGGAATTTTTGTAAATCTTATCATAGTATTCGATTTCGGCAAAGCATATATTGGGAAATTGCCAGCCGTTGGGCAGAATATCCAAAATCCTCTGAAATATTTTTTCCAGAGGTTGATCGAAATCAGTTAAAATACTTTCCAGCCCATGAATACAATCAAGCTCTTTTTGTCTTTCTTTCAGGCTTTCAATTAATCTTTTTGAATTTTCTTCGATTGTGTTCATTGTTTATTATCTTCATTCTTCATGATCACACCATTGCTGTGCCTGCCATCGACCAACACTTTCAGACTTTGTTTCAATTTAACGTGCTTCACGAATTTCGTTTCGTTTATTGTTTTCTGCTGCTGAATCCAATTCCAGTCAAGATTTTTTGCATCTTCCTTATCCACAGAAAAATAGAATACATTGTGAGCAGTCATGTTGTGAAAGAAGTGTGCGCCCTGGCTGAAATCTGCTCTCATGCTGGGCAGAACGGTTTCAACGATTATTTTGGCGTTGGAAATCTGTGGCCATTGCACCGGAATTCCACACCACGGATCGGAAGTCCCCCAGCGTCCAAATCCTATCAACATATATTTACGTTTATTGGCAGTGAAAATGGCATTAAATTCGGCGATGTCAGCAGCTATCTGATTGGTGTATTGAGTATTGAAATTTTCTGGACGAATGTAAACAATATCACAGATGTCGTTAGATATACCGTTACCCATCACTTTTTTTGAAGAAAGCAAAACCTCGTCTGAACTATCAGTGATTTCCGGCAAATCGATAATCTCATTTGATATGTTAATAGGTCGTAATTGTAAGAAGCCAAATCGTGGTTGAGGATCTTTTGTTGTGCCCAAAGATACAGCAAATTCTATTTCTACTTTGCTGTTTGTTTCATCTTCACATACCTTTATTATCTGGTTTATCACAGTATTCAAAGGTAAAGTTTCAGCCCGTAAAGTAGGAGCAAAATCCAGAACCGGAGCCCCATAATTCTGCACTCCCATTATAAGACGATCATTGATGTGATCATAAGTGGAACAGATATGTTTGAGCAGACTTCTGTCCCGGATATCGAAAATGGAATTATGTGCCAGGTATTCGGTTTCAGCCACAGGATTGTAATTATTGATCTTCCCCAGATTCACAGCCCAATATTCTTTCTGGGTATTGTTCAGCATATCTTTCATGTTATTGAAGGGCTGAGGAGTGCGAGGATAACGCGGACAGTAGCTCCAGCAAGTTGAGCCGTCAACGATCGTTTTACCCAAACCAAAAGCCAAAGCAGCAAAACCAGCATCCGGTTCGATCTGTTCGGAAGGATAGAAATTATAGGATTTCAGCACACCGGAAATATACGGAAAAAAGTTCTCTCCATAACGATCACCCACAACTTCTTGAATAATAACAGCCATCTTTTCCTGGCAAATATCACGATTAATGGTTCGGAAATATTTCTTGGACTGTTGAAAGAAAAGTGAAGCATACACATATTTGATGGCATTGATCAACGCATTGTATTTGTCTGCACTGTTTAACTGATTATTTGCCACCATTTTGGTTTCATAAAATCCGGCAAATGGTTCGTTCAAAGAATCTTCGCAAATGCTTGAGGAACGTACTGCCAATGGTTTATCAACATTTTCAATCAGATAAAACAGATCACCGGAATATAAGCCGCCAAAGGACGCATTTATGAAGCTGATGGCAATTTCATCATCAGAAGCATCTGAAAGAGAAATTTTATACAGATTATTTTCTTTCATAAATGTATCGAACACTCCACTAAGTAAAACGGTTGTGTGGGGTATGTTTACCTGCATTCCTTCAATATCACCTTCTGGAAAATGTTTCTTCAAAATATTATGAGATAAAGCCAATCCCGATGCTTTACCACCTGGCAAACCAGTTCCTATATAGGTAAAACCATCATGAAAGAACCCGGTTTCCCGCTCGAATTTTTGTCCGCTTTTCATAGCAGTTCCTTTTGTTATTATATAAAGGGCAGACGTGAATCTGCCCTTTAGGTTGAGGAGGATATTTCTCTATATCCAACCCCTGGCAACAGAGGCTCGTATAACTCTGTCGACAGAGATCATATAAGCTGCGTCACGCATATATAGTCTCTTTTCTCTTGCGAGTTTGGAAACCTTATGATACGCAGTAGTCATTTTGTAATCGAGTTTTCCAAGAACTTCGTCTTTGCTCCAGAAATAATTCATATTGCATTGAACCTGCTCAAAGTAGCTGCAGGTAACTCCGCCGGCATTGCACAGGAAATCCGGAATAATGAAAATGCCGCGCTCTTTTAGCACTTCGTCGGCTTCCGGTGTAGTGGGTCCATTGGCTCCTTCTGCAATTAGTTTTACTTTCGAACTTATCTTATTAACATTTGCAGCAGTGATTTGATTTTCCAAAGCTGCAGGAACTAAGATGTCGCATTCCACTTCGATCCATTTATCACCTGTGAGTACGTCATAACCAAGTTCTTTCGCTTTTGCTTTGTCGATTCCACCAAAGTGATCGGTGATACTTAACAGTTCATCGATATCGATACCCGCTTTTTTATGGAAAGAGTAGGATGTTTGATCCTGCTGATCCCAACAAGAAACACAGAGTGATTTCCCGCCAAGTTGGTCATATAGCTTGATTGCATATTGTGAAACATTACCGAATCCCTGGAATGAAGCTGTTGTGTTCTCGATAGTGAGGTTCATTTCTTTCAGAGCTTCACGAACAGTAAAAATAACTCCATAACCGGTAGCTTCAGTTCTACCAAGTGAACCACCCATTCCAACAGGTTTCCCTGTGATCATTCCCGGATATTTTTCGCCAGTGATCGTTTCATATTCGTCAAGCATCCACAGCATGTGCTGTCCATTGGTCATCACGTCAGGAGCGGGAATATCGCGCAGCGGACCTACATTTCTGTGAAGTTGGCGAATCCAGCCGCGGCAGATCTGTTCTTGTTCTCTGGCTGAAAGATTATGCGGATCGCAGATCACTCCACCTTTACTGCCACCCAGCGGAATATCCACAACCGCTGTTTTCCATGTCATCCACATGGAAAGTGCACGAACTGTATCAACAGTTTCCTGCGGATGGAATCGAATTCCACCTTTGCATGGTCCTATGGCATCATTATGCTGAATGCGAAATCCACGAAAAACTTTGGAGGTTCCATCGTCCATTTTGACAGGAATAGTAAAATGATATTCCCGCATTGGAGTTCTCAAGAGTTCTCTTGATGCTTCATTCAGGTTTAATTTGTCAGCAACAGCATCAAACTGATCTTGTGCCATTTTAAATGCATTGAAAGACTTATCCATCTTTTCTCCTTTGTCATATTTACTGCTTTTGTTTTGTTTATTTGCAATTTGTGTGCCAAATATTGAAAATCTGAAAAATAATTTTCTGAAAAATGGTAAATGCTTGAGAATACTACTTATAGATAGAAATAAAATTTCAGAAATGCAACTTTGTGTTTAGAATTGTAATTATTGTAGATTAAAAAAGTGGGTAAATTTTCCCCACATATCTGAAATTCCACAGTGTTTTCAAGTATTCTTTCGAAAATCAGAGTATGAAATGCGTTTACATCTATGTCTAAATTTTATATTACTCGTTACGATCTTGATTGAGTTTATTATTTAACGTTTTACGATCGATTCGTAAAATTTCAGATGCTTTTGATTTATTATTGTTTGTATATTCCAGCACGTTTTTGATGTGCTCGATCTCGACTTCTTGCAGGGTTCTTTTCACATCGCTCACGCTGTTGATCCGGGATTTCATAAAGACAGGCAGATCAGCTTTGCGGATATTTCCATCTTCATTCATTATCACCAAACGATGAACCAGGTTTTCCAATTCACGCACATTACCGGGCCAGTTATATTTTCCCAAAATATCCAGCACTTCATCGTTGAAGGAAAGAATTTTTTTATCGAATTCACTTGCATATTTATTGGCAAAATAATTGGCAAGCTGGAAAATATCTGTACCTCGTTCCCGCAAAGGAGGGATATTGACAGTGAGAACATTCAAACGATAGAAAAGGTCTTCCCTGAATTTACCCAGTTCTACCAATCCATGCAGATCTTTATTGGAAGCCACGAGAATTCGAACATCCACTTTCTGAACTTCGGCTGAACCGACCCTGTAAACTTCTTTTTCCTGAATCACGCGTAGAAGTTTGATCTGAAGCATCATGGAAGTTTCAGATATTTCATCCAGAAAAATCGTGCCTTTGTTTGCACTTATGAAAAAACCGTTACGTGTGGTATGAGCACCGGTAAAAGCTCCTTTAACATAACCAAATAGTTCGCTTTCTAAAAGTGTTTCGGGTATAGCGCCACAATTTATGGGAACAAAAGGTGCTGCTGCTCTGAAGCCAGTATAATGAATCGCTCGGGCTACTAATTCTTTTCCCGTTCCGCTCTCGCCGGTTATCAATACTGTGCTGTTTATCTCGGAAGCTTTTTTAATAGTTTTGAACACTTCCAGCATTTTTTCAGAATTACCTATAATCCCGAATTTTTCACCGAATCCATCTGAAATTTCCCTGTTAAATTCCCGCTTATTTTCCTGTTTTTCCAGGGTTTTCTTCACTGCTGCTAAAAGTTCCACATCCGTAAATGGTTTTGTTAAGTAATCATCAGCACCAAGTTTGACGGCATCCACTGCAGAAGTAATAGTGGGATAACCGGTGATAACAATTATTTCCACATCTTTGAAATTTTCAGTAATATAAGTTATTACATCCAATCCACTGATATCAGGCATTTTAAGATCGGTAATCACCAGATCGAGATCGATTTCCTTAAGTATCTCTTTCGCCAGCTCAAAATTTCCGGCTGTATAAAGCTGGTAACCATTCGCAGCTAGATTGCGCTTTATCACATCCCGGGTGAGATCATAATCATCCAAAACAAGAATTCTTTTATTTTTCATTATGAACCTTCCTTTAATGCGTGAGGAAATGTTATCAAGAATTTTGTCCCCTTGCCCGGCTGACTGGTCACTTTTATTTCACCACCGTGTGAGTATATAATCCCATGCACCACTGATAATCCAAGACCGGTTCCTTCATTCACTTTTTTGGTCGTGAAAAAAGGATTGAATATCTGGCTAAGTACACTTTTGCTCATGCCAATGCCAGTATCCCTGCATTCCAGAAAAACAAGTTCAGTATCGAAATAAGTTTTAATGCTAATGATACCGCCATCGGGCATAGCTTGCAGAGCATTCACGATCAGGTTAATGAGTACTTGGTGAATCTGGGAAGAATCTGCTTTAATACAGGGAATACCTTTTTTCAGAGCGAGTGTGATCTTCACTAAATTCTTGCGACAGCGTGATTCTAAAAAAAAGACGGCATTATTAACTGCTTCATTCAAATTTAGGTTGGTTTGAGAAGATGGCATCTGGCGGGCAAAAAGCATAAGTTTTTTTACAACTTCACGCGCATGTAGAGATGCTGATACAATATTTTCCAAATCAGATAGAGCTTGCTCATCGAGGCTTTCATTTTTCTCCATCAATTGAGCCAACCCCAGGATTCCGGCAAGAGGCTCATTGATCTCGTGGGCTATGCCAGCAGAGAGCTGTCCCAACGTCGCCAATCTGTCGGCATGGCGAAGTTGTTTCTCCAAGTGCTGGCTTTCTTTTTCAGCCTTTTTCTTTTCCAGTGTAATGCTCAATTCCTGCGCAATGATGCTAATAAGATGCTCTTCTTCTTTCAAGAATGGATAGCTGTTCGGCAATGTCAAATCCTTCGGATAACTCACTTCTACAAAACCAGTTTTAGTTTTGCCTAATACTATAGGAGCATTTAGTGAGCGCTCACCTTCTGAGAATTTATCAGTCTGGAATGATTGGTCATTGTAGACGATGCGAGCACTAGCTTGTGCGGAAAATTGCAAAGCGGGTGGGAGCAGGTTAACAATCTCAGTAAGAAATTCTGAAATACTGAGATCGGTATTCTCGGCAATTTTGCTGATACTGTGCAAACAGCTCAATTCTTTCACTCGTTCATTCAATTGAAACTGGCGATAGATCGACATGCAGATCAGGAAGAAGAAGTCTTTGATCTCTTCGAATATTTCAATCACATCACTGCTGGCATCAACATTTCGGGCAATGATGTATCCAATTGTAACATCGCAATTATATATCTCGATCCTAATGTCAGAATCCGGGTCAAAATTTATTTCTTTAAGAACGATATCTACCAATCGGGAAAACCGGTCTTCATCCCGCAGTTCATTAGTGCGAATATCCCAATATTCTTCCGGTTCAGTACTGTATGAACTTTTTAAAAAGTAGCTGTCGATAGCCAGAATGAAGATTGATTCCCGAATATCCAATTCTTCAGCAAAAAGCTCATGAACAGCGCGGACGAATTCCAAATGCTCAGTCTTTTGTTTGGAAAGCTTGATCATTTTTTTTAATATACTTTGTATTCGAGCGATCATTTCATTTTCCTTGATTTGAACTGAATGAGCAATTTCGCAAGATGATTTGTTTGTCAATTAAATTGAGGTTTTCGTAAATATCGATTGTTGAAAAAATTTTATTTATCTCAGTTTATATCTATATAATTCCTAATAGTCCCGCATTTTGTCTGAAGTTATCCGCCTTACGGTCAGTGAAAACGTAATTTAAATGATCACAATTTAAAGATATTTTACGGATACAAAATAAATATATCTGTTGACATGTTTTGTTGGTTACGAATATTTTGCAGATAAATAAAGGATATAATATGTTTTCAAATAAAATGAAATTTTCTTTCTCAGAAACACAGAATCTAATAAATAGAATTAGTACAATTGATCTATTTAAAGGAAAATGGCAAGCTCTTGAAAAAAGAGAAAATAAGTATCTTAAAGAATTAAAACGAATTGCCACGATAGAAAGTATTGGTTCCTCAACAAGAATTGAAGGGGCTAAATTAACCGATGTGGAAATAGAAAAACTGCTCAAAAATGTAAAAATAAATAAATTTGTAAGCAGGGATGAGCAAGAAGTAGTTGGTTATTATAAAACCCTTGATTTAATTCTTGAAAATTACGATTCAATTACATTAACAGAAAACTATATTCAACAATTGCATGGAATTTTATTAAAAGAAAGCAAAAAGGATCAAAGGCATCTCGGAGAATATAAAAAAATATCAAATAAAGTAATTGCAAAGTATCCGAATGGAACTGAAAAAATAATTTTTAATACTACTGAACCCCTTTTAGTTGATAAAGAAATGTCAGAATTGATCGTATGGACTAATAAACAATTCGACAATAAAAGTCTTCACCCATTATTAATTATTGCTACATTTGTGTACGAATTTTTATCTATTCATCCTTTCCAGGACGGAAATGGCAGATTATCTAGATTATTAACAACTCTCTTATTGATGAAATCCGGATACGAATTTGTTCAATATATTTCATTGGAACATATTATTGAAGAAAAGAAAAAAGAATACTACCAAGCCATAATGAACGGACAAAAAAATAGATATACGGAACATGAAAAAATATATGAGTGGACTCTTTTCTTTCTGACATCTATTGAGATTTTAATAACTAAATTAGAAACGAAATACCAAAAATATAGTGAAAAGAAAAGTTACTTAAATGCACGGCAAAGTGGTATTCTACAAATAATTAAAGAAGATCAACCGGTAAAAGTGAGTGATATAGCCCAAAAATTGGAGAACTGTTCAATTAATACAATAAAAAAGGATCTTCAATATTTAGTTGCTGAAAATTTAATTGAGAAAATTGGAAAAGGACGAGGAACGATATATCTATTTAACGAAGAAAGTGGTTAAGTTGTAATGAGCATAAATTATAAATTGACAGTGAATGCAGAAAATAAAATTAAAGAGTAACCCAAAAAAATGATCTTGTAATTATGTGGCTGAAGAAGGAAAAGATATTGAAAGAAAAGTAATAAATTATTGAATAAGGTATAAATATGCCAAAACAAGAAAAAAATTTTGATCCATTCTCAATAATGCATCCTGATACTAGATGGGTGCCTACACGTCAGGAACTGCAACAGGCAGGTTTCATTAATTTGCTGCCACCTTTTGTGCATAAAATCAGGCACAAGGTGTACGAATGGAGATTAAATAATTACGAAGGTGCGACTGAAACTTCAAAACAATTATTGGAATATTGGTTCCAGACTGAACATAAAAAAATGGAAGATGATGAAGAAATAGAATTCCAATATTATTTTGCACAAAGAGAAGCTATTGAGTCAATAATATATCTTTATGAAATCGTTGAAGCACATGATAAATTTGAACTAATGAGATTTGATTCCTCCGGAGAAGTTTCAGGAGGTATGTTTGATGAGGATTGGACAAGGTATGTTGTAAAAATGGCTACAGGTTCAGGTAAAACTAAAGTAGCAAGTTTAGTGATCGCATGGTCATATTTTAATAAGTTGTACGAAGAAAATTCTAATCTATCCAAAAATATTTTGCTAATTGCACCAAACATAATTGTATTAAACAGATTATTAAAAGATTTTAAGAATAAGAATATTTTTAAAGATGATCCGGTAATACCAGAAGATGGCTGGCACGAAAAAAACTGGAATACCGATTTTCAGTTAACAGTGCATGTACAAGATGAAGTAAAAGCAATCTCACCGGCAGGAAATCTATTTGTTACAAATGTTCATAGAATATTTCTTTCGTCATATAAAGAGCCAACTTATGAAGATGATAATGTGCTTGATTACTTTGCCGGCAGAAAGCCAAGCCCTAATGCAGATAAAGATAAAGGAACCGATCTTGGAAAAATATTAAGAAGTGATAAGATAAAAGACCTACTTATAATAAACGATGAAGCTCATCACATACATGATAAAAGTCTTGCGTGGTTTAAAAATATTGAAGACATAAATAATACACTAAAACTGAAACAGAAAAATCCCATTGCCTTACAGGTTGATTTTACAGCAACACCAAAACATAGAGGTGGGGGTATTTTTGTTCAAACAATTTGTGATTATCCGCTTGTTGAAGCAATTAAGCAAAATGTAGTGAAAAAACTTGTGCTCCCGGATGAAGCTTCCCGAGCAAAACTGAGAGAGAAGGAAACAGATGAATTTGTAGAAAGATATAAAGATTATATTGACCTTGGGTATGTGGAATGGAAAAAACAATATGATAATTTCAAAAAAGTGAAAACACCCTTATTGTTCATAATGACAACCACAACAAGAGAAAGCGATGAAATCGCTGAATATTTACACAATCATTATCCTGAATTCCAGAACAAGAAATCTGTTCTTGTTATTCACACAAATAAAAAAGGTGAAATAAATGAAAAGAAACCTACTGCCGAGTTAGAAAAATTAAGAAAAGCAGCAGATGAAGTAGATTTAGATAAAAGTCCTTACAAAGCAATCGTATCGGTACTTATGCTTAGAGAAGGATGGGATGTGAAAAATGTCACAACGGTTGTTGGATTACGTCCATATTCAGACAACAGCAATATCCTACCCGAACAAACTATTGGGCGAGGATTAAGGCGCATGTTCCCGGAACTCCCGGAAGAAGAACTTGCTGTAATTGGTACTGACTCATTTATGGATTTTGTAAAATCAATTAAGAAGGATGGTGTTGAACTTTTTTACAGACCAATGGGATTAAATTACAAACCAAAAAGAACATTGATAATAGAACCGGATAAAGAAAATACAAAAAAGGATCTTGATAAATTGGATATTTTGGTACCTGTACTGACGCCAAGAATTTATAGAGAATATAAAAAATTGGAACTTATTGATATTAATAAATTTAAGAATAATAGAGTAAGGATAAAGCAATTCCGAAAAGATCAGATAAGAGAAATAATATTTACAGATATTGAAGGTGAATTCTCTCACAAGATCGATTTTAAAGGATCAGAGATCGATTATAGAAATGTTGTAGCTTTTTTCACGAATTCGATTTTGAAAGAAAGTCGTTTGTTCAGCGGATTTGAAGTATTATATCCCAAAGTAAGAGATTTCATTAAATACAGATTATTCGAAAAGGAAGTTGTCCTTGAAGATAGAAATATACTACGAAACCTCTCGGAAGCTTCACCAAAAACAATAATTTTCAATACATTCAAAGAAGCTATTTCAAGACTTACAATCTCAGATGCAGGAACTGCAGAAATTAGAAGACATATTAAATTGCGAGAAGTGAAGCCAACTGTATATGATTATAAAAACCATTTCTATCCGCAGAAGTCAATATTCAATATTATTATTGGAGATAATGACTTTGAGCTCGAGTTCGCACGTTTTCTTGATAATTGCGATGATATCATCTCGTTTGCAAAGAACATTTTGAGTGTTCGTTACCAAATCGAGTACCAGGCAGAAGATGGGAATATTAGGAATTATTATCCTGATTTTATTGTAAAAAAAGACATGAAAACAATTTACATAATAGAGACTAAAGGAAGGGAAGACCTGGATGATATACGAAAGATCAATAGACTGAAAATATGGTGCGGCGACGTTAATAATTCTAAGAAAACGAAAATAACCTATATCCCGCTGTACATTAAACAGGTAGATTGGGATAAATATAAAAAAGACATTAAAAATTTTGAGGATGTAGCTGAATTATTTGGTTTACGGGATTATGAAACTAAAAATGATTCAAAAACAAACTTCTGATTGTTCGCTGGCGAGCGAACATCCGAATGTTTGTATAAAATAAATCCTCAACACTCGGAAGTCCGCAGATAGCGAACATTCAGAGGTTGAGAAAGGCATAATTATGGTTTATGAAAAAGATTGTTATTACCACCTCTTTAATCGAGGTTGTAATAAAGAATTGATTTTTCGAGATAATCGCGATTATCAAAAACTTCTTGAAATCATAATAGAATCTAAACTCGCTGATTATTTACAATTATGCGCATTTTCATTCATGCCCAATCACTATCATTTTCTCGTCAGACAAATATCTGAAAAGACTGTAACTAGTTGGATAAGGTATATATTTAATATTTATGTAAAATATTTTAATAAAAAATATGGACGAAAAGGTACTTTGTTTGAAAGTAAAGTAAAAGCAAAAAATATAGATAAAATTAATTATTTAGGAATTGTAACACATTATATCCATAATAATCCCAAGAATGAATTCAATAAGCAATTTTCATCTTTGTCGTTCTTGCATGAAGATACAATTATTTATATGCCTTTTTATAAAGAATTTTTCGATACAATTGATAATTATTTGAACTCTTTCAATGAATATCAAAACATGAAAGATAATGATGAAATGGTTAAGAAATATTTGTTTAAATAGAAACAAACTTCCGATTGTCCGAAGGACATCCGAATGTTTGTGAAAAGTAGACAACACTCGGAAGTGCTTCGCACATTCAGAGGTTGAGAAGAAATAGGAGTTTACATGACCCAGGATAAAAACCTGCTTACAGAAAAAGAAAAAGATATTGTTATAAACAGCATAAAAGAAGGAAAAACCATCCCCAAAGAATACCTCTACAAGCTCTCAAAAGATGATGATGATGAAGATGTTTTCCTTTTCTGGAACGGAAGAAATGAGGAAGTAACAAACGCAGTATTACCCTTTCACTCTATAGAGCATATAGACGAACCAAGAAAAGAAAAAATAGTAAAAGTATCCCAGGAAATACTCTTTGATACTGATAACCGCGGAAGGCAAATTAAGGGTTGGACGAACAAACTGATCTGGGGAGACAATAAACTCATTCTCTCTTCGCTGGCAAATGGTCCGTTACGAAAAGAAATTGAAGAACAAGGTGGAATTAAACTTATATATATTGATCCACCTTTTGCTGTTGGTGCAGATTTTGGGTTTGATGTAAAAATTGGGAATGATGAAGTAAGCAAAAAACAAACTGTTCTTGAAGAAATTGCCTACCGCGATACATGGGGCAGAGGAATTTCCAGTTATCTTTCTATGATGTATGAAAGATTGAAGTTAATACACGATTTACTTGCTGCTGATGGCTCTATTTATGTACATTGTGATTGGAGGGTGAATAGTGCAATGAGAATTATCATGGAGGATATATTTGGAGTTTCAAATCTTGGAGCAGAGATAATTTGGCAACGAACAGGAGGTCACCATTTAGCTACAAAGGGTTATGATGTAATGACAGATACAATTTTATGGTTCTATAAAAAATCAAACTACATTTATAATCAAGCATATCAAAAATTAAGTAAAACAGAATTAGATTTAAAATTTCCTTACATTGAAAAAGAAACTGGAAGAAGATATAATCATCAAAAGTTAGAACAAAGCTCGAATGTTTATAGTAAAGGAGAAAAACGAATAATTGAAGGAAAAGAAGTTACAACAAATTTAGGATGGAGATGGACACAAGAAACTTTTAATATTAGATTAAAAGAAAATCCATACTTAATTTATTGGACTGATAAAGGTAAACCAAGGTATAAAACCTATGCAGATGAATATGAAGGTCGTAAAATAGGTAACTTATGGAACGACGTAGAAGCAATTGCTTCTGGTTCTTCTGAAAGACTTGATTATCCAACCCAAAAACCCAAAGCCCTGTTAGAACGTATCATCAAAACCAGCAGCAACGAAGGTGATATTGTAGCCGATTTTTTCTGCGGTTCCGGCACAACAGCAGCAGTGGCGGAGAAATTGGGGAGAAAATGGATAGTTGCAGATTTGGGCAGGTTTGCAATACACACTACTCGTAAAAGAATGATCAAGGTACAAAGGGAATTAAAGGAAGAAGGAAAAAATTTCAGGTCTTTTGAGATCCTTAATCTTGGAAAATATGAGAGAAGATATTTCCTCGATGTAAATACTAATCTGTCCGAAGAAGATCAAGAAAAGCAAATGAAGATGAAGCAGGAGCAGTATATTTCATTAATTCTGGAAGGTTATAAAGCAAAGAGAATATCTGGTTTTCTCACACTGCACGGACAAAAAGCAGATCGGCTTGTGTATGTAGGACCTCTGGATTTTCCTGTAACGAAATCAGTTATTCAAGATATATTGGAAGAATGCGTAGAAAAGACTATCACAAAAGTTGATGTGTTGGGTTTTGAATTTGAGATGGGATTGATACCTTATATTGAGCAGGAATTATCCGAATATGGTGTGAATCTTATTATGAAGAACATACCGCGAGAAGTTTTTGATAAAAGAGCAGTGCAAAAGGGGCAGGTGAAATTCTATGATGTCGCATATTTGGAAGTTAAGCCACACTTGAAGGGTAGAACAGTAAAGGTTGAGTTGAAAGATTTTGTTACGAAATACACACAGGACGACCTTGTTGAAATAGAACAGAGCATGCGCAAGGGAAGTGACAAGGTTGTAATAGAGAACGGACAGATCATAAAAATTTCTAAAGATAAAGATGACATTATATCACAGGAGATTTTAACCAATAATTGGTATGACTGGATCGATTACTGGGCGGTGGATTTTGATTATGAAAGTAAAAAAGAAATGGTTAAAATAAATGGAAATGACGAGAAGGTTTGGACTGGAAATTATATTTTTGAAAACGAATGGCAGACATTCCGTTCAAAGAAAAATAACAATCTTGAATTCAAATCTGCAGAACACACATATCCGGAAAAGGGAAATTATAAGATTGCAGTCAGGGTAGTTGATATATTGGGGAATGATACGCTGCAGGTGGTGGAAATAAAAATATAAGGGGAGTAAAATGAAACAAAATTTATTACTTAAAACACAAAAAAATGAAGCATTAGAGTTAATTAAAAAATGGGAATTTGATCCATTCAATTTTACATGGAAAATTGAACTAAGTAAAATAACAAAAAATTTAGAAGTTTCAAAATTACTGTATAATAATACAGAATTTTATTTTATATTTGATTATAACATAGAATCACAGACTGCTGTATATGCACCTGGCTATGAAAGATGGGAAACTATTGATTATAATGGGGCTTGGGATATTCAATTATATAGTTTTGAAAAGTGGTTAGAAAACCTTAAAAGAGAAATAGATGCACCAGATTTATGGAGAGAAGTTCAAAAATACCAGTTACCCAAGGATACAAGAATTGATCCTAATATAAAAAATGAACCTTTTACTGCATATCAAGTAAACACAATAGAAATAGGATTGGATAGGATTAGAAATTATTTAACTGATAATATCAGTGAAGATATAAAAACTAAAGATAATTTAGAAGTAATTGATAAAAAAATAGATTATCTTAAAGGAGCACTGTATAGGCAGGGACGTTTAGATTGGTTCCATACTTGCATCGGAGTATTAATTACAATAGCTATAGAGTTAGCATTAAGTCCAGAAAAAGCAAAAATTATTTGGGATATATTAAAAAATACTTTATCGGGAATAATAAAATTTTTACCACTACTCTAATTTTTTATGATTATAAAACCAATATATTCTTTGGAATATCGTATCTGTTTCAAAGATTAATTTTGTGTAAAGGATTTCATCAAGGGTATGGTGTTTGAGAAACCAGCAATGTAGGTCTCTGAATATTAATTTGAAAAATAGCAAGACTTGATTCGTAGTGACCGAAGAGTGTGTGAATCTAGGATTGCGAAAGAGAGAAATGAAACGGGTGTGTATTTCCACTCTCAGATAATATGCAACCCCATTAGCAAAATAATTGACAGCAAATTGACCTCTCTGCATATCTTTCAATAAGTTCATAAATTAATTTGGAGAAATAATGGCAGATATATTTTTCACGATCCTTCCCGTTTTTTATTTTTTTCTTTTCTCCATTATTTTTCTGCTGGGTTTGTGGGCATATAAGGAAACGCAGAACAACTCCCCATTATGCATTGGAATTGCTTTTG
This sequence comes from Candidatus Cloacimonadota bacterium, assembly GCA_030613025.1. Classification (GTDB taxonomy): domain Bacteria; phylum Cloacimonadota; class Cloacimonadia; order JGIOTU-2; family JGIOTU-2; genus Celaenobacter. Next base: position 15,340 of record JAUWMT010000019.1, on the reverse strand, counting down.
CACTTTTCGCGATAATCTTCATACTTAATGAGATAAGCTTCAGCAGCATCATTATGGGTATATCAATATTGATGAGGATCGTGGCATATCTTCTTATATTATATGCAGTCTATAATCTTGGAATTTCCTACAGCAAAAAGAGGGATACCAAGAATACAAATACAAAGGATGTCAAATGAGAGCTGGCGTTATCGGTGTGGGTCATTTAGGGCAGCATCATGCAAGAATTTATAGTGAATTGCAGGACATCGAATCGGTTGGTGTTTTTGATACAGATAAAGACCGGGCACATGAAATTGCAGAGAAAAATGGCTGCAAGGTGTATGACAACCTTGATGAACTGCTTCTGAATTCCGACCTTCTAAGCATCGCATCACCCACCAAATCACATTATGATCATTCCAAATATTGTGTGGACCATGGAAAGCATGTGCTCGTAGAAAAGCCAATCTGCAGTACACTTAATGATGCGAAAAAAATCGTTGCTCTTGTTGAAAAAAAAGGAGTAAAATTCCAGGTCGGACACATTGAACGTTTCAATCCGGCAATTATGGCATTGTCATCAATTCTGATTCGTCCCATTTTTATAGAAGCAAATCGACTGGCACCCTTTACTCCCCGCGGCAGTGATGTACCGGTCGTGTATGACATCATGATCCACGATATTGATATAATACTCTCACTCGTGCAAAGCAGGGTAAAAGAAATCAACGCAGTTGGTGTACCCATTCTAACCAATGACATTGATATTGCAAATGCAAAGATCAAATTTGAGAATGGCGCTCTGGCAAATATCACATCGAGCAGAATTTCTTTGAAGCGTGAAAGAAAAATTCGCTTCTTTCAAAAAGATATGTACATCTCACTCGATTATCAGGATAAGAAAGTAAGGGTCGTGCAAAAGAATCCTCAGGTCGATGAGATCATGAAGGATGTTATGTCTGGAAAACGCGATGCGAATATTTTTGAGCTTTTTAGAACAGAAGAGCTTCCCATTATAGAAAAAGAACCGCTTAAAGCAGAGATCGAAAGCTTCGTAAATTCGATAGAGACCAATACACGCCCCATTGTAAATGCTCAAGATGGCTACGAAGCACTACGTGTCGCTTACAAGATCATAGAAAATATTGACCAAAATAGAAAAAGTTTGGATTTAATGTAGTTATGGCAAAGAAAATATTTGTAAAAGATCTTTCGAAATATATCGGAAAAGAAGTCACTCTTCGGGGTTGGGTCAGAAATTATAGAAAAGCCAGCAGCAAACTGCGTTTTGTGATCTTCCGGGACGGAACAGGTGAAGTGCAGTCAGTTGCATACAAGCCGGATCTGGGCGAAGAGAAATTCGAAAAGGTGAAAGCTCTTACTCTTGAATCTTCGGTGATAATAACCGGTATCCCAAAGAAGCATCCCAATATTAAAAATCAATATGAACTCCAAATGACCGGCATAGAAATAATCCACATTTCTGAAGACTACCCTATCGGCAAAAAAGAACACGGGGTGGATTTTCTGCTTTCGAACAGGCACCTCTGGCTGCGTTCCAGAAAGCAGAATGCACTTATGAAGATCCGGCATACCGTATATTTTGCGATCTGTGAATTTTTGAATAAGAACGGCTTTTTCAGATTTGATTCACCAATTCTGACGCCCAATGCCTGCGAGGGTACGACTACGCTTTTTGAAGTTCCATACTTCGATCAGGGAAAGGCATATCTTTCTCAATCCGGGCAACTTTATCTTGAAGCTGGGATCATGAGTCTGGGACGAGTCTATGATTTCGGTCCGGTATTCCGCGCAGAGAAGTCAAAAACTCGCAAACATCTTACCGAATTCTGGATGATGGATGCAGAAGCTGCTTATGTTGAGCACAAAGAGAACATGAAAATCCAGGAAAATTTGATAAGATTCGTCATCAAATCGGTACTGAAAGACAATTTCCTTGACCTGCAAACACTTGAACGCGACATCGAAGCTCTCCGCAAAGCAGATGCAGCTTTTAAGATCATTACATATAAAGAAATGATCGAAATCCTTCAACAAAAAGGTGTCGATATTCATTATGGTGATGACATGGGCGCCCCGGAAGAAGAAGCGCTTGCTGAAGATTCTGATGTGCCGATCTTTGTCGAAAAATGGCCAAAGCATATCAAGCCATTCTACATGAAAGTAGATTCAAAAGAGCCGAATATCTCTTTGGGCTCAGACCTTATAGCACCTGAAGGATTCGGAGAGATCATCGGCGGTTCGCAGAGAGAAGATGACTACCACATACTTAAAGAGAGAATGGAAAACGAAAACATTGCCATGGATGAGTACCAGTGGTATCTTGATTTGAGAAGGTATGGCTCCGTCCCACATAGCGGTTTTGGTGTGGGTCTGGAACGCCTTATCGGTTGGATATCCGGCGTGCGCCACATTCGTGAAACAATTCCATTCCCAAGAATGCTTTATAGAATTTATCCTTAAATCAATAATGAACCACAAAAAACACGAAAATAACGAAATAAAAATTTTAACTTTTGATCGAAATTTCATGGATTCTCATTCCCAATCCCCTGATTGGGAATGCGTTGTTATTGGAACTCTTTTTGGCATTCCCAAAGGGGGCTTTGGGAACGAGATAAGAGGTGTGTGCTTGGAAAACGAGATAAGAGGTGTGTGCTTGGAGAACGAGATAGAGAGTGTGGTTTTCAGGAAACAAAAAAAAATGGCATGGGCTTAGGTAACTATGAACTACTTGAGAATACATTGAAGATTATGATTTTTGTATTAATATTTGATAAATTTGAGTTAATTAACAGTATAATTAATGAAGTACAGAATGAAATTATTAAATCCATTTTCGTGCCTTTCGTCTGTCACGGCGAAGCGCAGCGTAGTCGGATGGTTAAATATTTTTAGGAGTTAACATGAAATATATTTCTTTATTTGCAGCTATTTTACTTATGAGTTCGGGCATCATTTTTGCCCAGGACATCACCCCACCTCAAAATACACCTTCTTCGATTTTTGCATTTCCATCTTCCCTGCCGCTCAATAATCTGAAGATGAGCCAGTCCATTAGTTTTTCAACAACCTATAACAGCGGAACTAAGAGTGCCTATTATCTCAGCAATTTCTGCAGCAGTTTCAAACTCCCACTTTCTGACAAACTCAATCTCGTACTGGATCTAAACTTTGTTAATTATGGAAAATTCGGCTCCAGCAGTCCCTTGATCTCAAATGAAAACACAAAAATATTACCCAACTTCAGTCTCGATTATGCTCCTACGGAAAATCTTAGACTTCATATCGAATTCAATAGTTTCCCAACCTCTTATCATTCCTTTCGATGAAGGGTTTGAATGTGGATCCTCTGGATAAGTATAATTACAATTGCAGGAATCTTGATAGGATGGGTTTGCACTAAAATCATCTCGCAATTTCATAGAAGACGATCCATCTTTCATCCCCTTAGTTGTGAGAAATGCTCATCACCAATAAAACCACTTTACAAGTTCCCTATCATTGGATATTTTCTTTCCCAAGGTAAATGCTCCAAATGCGGTGCAAAAGTGCCTTCCTTCGTTTTTGTTATACCGATTATCACTCCATTGTTGCTCATATTGCTCTTTGTAAAGTTTCATTTTTCCCTTTCCTTTTTTCAATATTCCCTTTTGATCATTGCAGGCATACTGATATTTTTCCTCGATCTTTATCACAGGATCATACCCGATATGATCACATTGTCCATAATATTAGTTGCATTAATCTTCTCGTTTTTCAACGATCTCGGCTTTTGGGCAGCGCTGCGAGGAGGTGCTTTTGGTGCCGGCTTCTTTATACTCATTGCCTTTATTTTTCGCTTTATTACAAAACGAGAAGGACTGGGCGGTGGTGACATCAAACTCATCTTTCTGATCGGGCTTTCTTTGGGTTTCAAGCTAACATTTTTAACGATATTTCTCAGTTCACTTATCGGAATGATCCTTTATGCATTTTCAAAAGTGAGACACACCGTTCTTATTCCCTTTGGATCATTTATTGTTATCGCTATGTTCGTGAGCATAATGACAGGCAACAGATGAATATATTAGCCACAAAATCACACAAAAGGGACACAAAAATTATTTTTGTTATTTTTCATATTTTTTTCGTGTGTTTTCGTGGCTCATCGATACTCTTATTAAATGGTATTTAGGAATCTGGGGTATTTGATGAAAGAATTCGATAAACTTGTAGAGATAATGAAAATATTGCGGGATACTGAAAAGGGCTGCCCATGGGACAAACTGCAAACCCCTGAGAGTCTGCGTCCTCATATGATAGAAGAAGTATATGAACTTTCTGAAGCAATCGACCATAAGGATGACATGCACATGAAAGAAGAGCTCGGTGATCTGCTGCTGCATATCGTGTTTCAGGCAAAGATCGCTGAAGAGGAGGATCGTTTCACTCTTCAGGATATACTTGCTTCCATAAATGAAAAAATGGAAAGGCGGCACCCACATATTTTTGGTAATATTTCTGTACAGGATCATAAAGAAGTTGAGCATAATTGGGAAAAGATAAAGAGAAAAGAAAAAAATAGCAGAAAATCCATTCTGGAAGGTTTGCCCAAATCCCTTCCAGCGCTCATCAAAGCAAGAAGAATTCAGGCAAAAGCTGCTACAGTGGGCTTTGACTGGGATAAAATAGACCAGATTTTTGATAAGCTCAAGGAAGAAATTCAGGAATTTGAAGAAGAGTATATATCAAAAGATCATGAAAAAATGAAAGATGAGCTTGGTGATATTCTTTTCGCACTGGTCAATCTGGCACGGCGGCTGGAGATCGATCCTGAATTTGCTCTTGACAGAACAATAAAAAAATTTATAAAACGTTTCAACTTCATTGAGGACGAGCTCAAGGACAAGATTTTCTCTGCCGACCTCGATGAGATGGAATATTACTGGCAGAAAGCCAAGGACAAAGATGAAGAATAGCAATAAAAATCTGACCTTTATTAAGTCCTACTTCATTATCGGAAGCATCATTATCATACTTTCCTTTGTTATCTATTCGAATAATCTTCTTCGGCAGGTACGCAAAGAGCTCGAGGTATTTCCAAAAATCTATGCCCAATTTGCCGAAGTTTCCACAAAAGACAATATTGAAAGCGAATTGCTGGAAATCATTCTTACAGAGGTTATTCAAAAGATAAATTTCCCAATCATCGTTACGGATGTTCAGAACAACCCGAAATACTGGAAGAATATTGAATCTAAGTTATCAGATCAGGAAATAAGCTTGGAGAAACTGAAAAAAATTGCCTTTGATATGGAGAAGAACGAGACTTATATACTTCTCAGAGAACCTCAAACTGGAGAGGTGATCTCAAAAATTTTGTACAGTTCATCCCCTACAATTAAAAGACTGAAGTTCCTTCCCTACTTTGAATTTTTCATAATGATCCTCTTTATTGCAGTTGGAATTTCCGGTCTGTTCATTATGAAAAAGCAGGAAAAGGAATCTATTTGGGTAGCCCTCGCAAAAGAGACCGCTCACCAGTTCGGGACGCCGATCACATCTATGCTTGGATGGCTGGAAGTGCTGAAGTCAAAAGCTACAGAATGCAAAGATATTCAGCAGATGGAAGATATTGTACAGAACATGAAAATGGATATTCATCATCTCGAAAAGATCGCTTCCCGATTTGGAAAAGTTGGTTCGGATATTCAGATAACAGAAGCAAACATAGAAGTAACAATTCATGAAACTCTTGATTATTTCCGTGAACGTATTCCCCGATCAAGCAAACAGGTAAATCTGAACTACATTCATCATGCTGAAGATAAGGTCATCTGCTTTGATCCTGACCTCATCAAGTGGGCGCTGGAAAATCTGATCAAGAATGCTATCGATGCAATGAAAGATAAATCCGGAAATATTTTTATCATCACTTATGATAAGGGAGATAAATTTTATATTCAGGTCAAAGATGAAGGTTGCGGCATTCCAAAAAAAGCCCAGAAGCTGATCTTTGATACCGGCTATACTACAAAAAAACGCGGCTGGGGTTTAGGACTTGCCTTGACAAAGAGAATAATTGAAGAGTTCCATCACGGCAAAATTTATATTTCAAAAAGCGAACCGGATGAGGGCACAACTATAGAAATAATGCTCTCAAAAAAGAATAAATGAGGTTAAAATGTATATTTTAAGTCCTAAAGAAATGAGATATTTTGATAAAACTGCGCAAGAGCAATTCGGCGTAGATCCAATTATTCTAATGGAAAATGCAGGAAAGAAAAGCGCAGAGATCATAGAAATGGAAGTACTGGAAGATACGGACTCTGTGGCTGTTATCTGCGGTACAGGCAATAACGGCGGAGACGGCATGGTTATTGCACGATGGCTTCATAATCACGGATTTGACGTGTGCTGTTATGTCGTTGGTGATAGTGATAAATTTTCTCCACTTGCAGACAAGAACCATTCAATTCTCCAGAAAATGCACTGTGAAATCCAATACATTTCATGCAAAAAGTATCTCGATAAGATAGTCGATCAGTTCTATGATTTTGATGTGATCATCGATGCACTTTTCGGTGTCGGACTCAAGGGAGAGGTAAAGGGATACAGAAAAAATCTCATAGAAATCATTAACGAACTTGATGAGATCATTGTAGCGATTGATATACCTTCAGGTCTTGATGCTGAGAAGGGAACTGTCGCGAATGTGGCAATTCATGCAGATGTAACTATCACAATGGCGAATATGAAATACGGGCATTTGCTTTATCCTGGACGCGACCTGTGCGGAGAAATGTATATCGTTGATATCGGCATACCTGAACTCGCTTATGAAGAAAATCCTCCACGTGCAGAAATTCTGTCTGATGTACTGCACTATTTTCCCATAAGAAAGAAGAATACTCACAAGGGCATCTATGGCAAAATCGCTATTCTTGCCGGCTCCCCCGGCTTGACCGGTGCAGGAGTTATGGCTTCTGAAGCTGCGCTGGAAATGGGTTCGGGTTTGATAACACTTCTGCATCCAAAGAGCTTAGATACTATTTTTGAGGTCAGTCTGCTCGAAGTTATGACAAGAGGAGTGACAGAAACAAAGCACCACACATTTTCCTTAGATGCCCTCGATGAAGTACTTGATTTTGTTGAATACTGTGATGCAGTAGCAATTGGATCGGGCATTTCCCGAAATGAAGAAACCGCTGAATTTGTACGTGAATTCCTTGCACGAAATAATAAGCCGACAATTATAGATGCAGATGCGATCAATGCATTTGAGAATGATAAATATGCCTTAAAACAGCTTGCAGAAAAGCCCTATATTTTCACTCCTCATATAATGGAATTTTCGCGTCTGAGTGGGTATTCTATTGAGGAGATCAATAACGATACACTCAAATATGTGAAAGAGTTCACAAAAAATTACAAAGTAACCATTTTGCTTAAGGGAAGCACTTCAATAATCGCTGATCCGGAAGGAAATATTACCTTTAACCTAACAGGCAATCCCGGTATGGCAACCGGAGGAAGCGGCGATGTGCTCACCGGTATTATTGTATCTTTGCTCGGACAGGGCTTTTTTCCTTATGATGCAGCTCGAGTCGGCGCCTATATTCATGGTGAGGTTGCTGATATACTTCTTGATGAGTATGAAGAAGCAGCAATCACTCCCTCAAAACTAATTGCGAACCTGCATCGAATATTTATCGAAGATAAGATAGAAGAATAATAATCCTCACCCTTTGTGCTGTTCTGGATAAATCAGGTTAAGTTCAAGTTATATTTCAATATTAACTTATAAGATTCATATATCCCCGATTCCCTACTTATCGGGAGGAATGGCATCGTTTTTTAAATAAATATGATTTTACTCTAAAAAGGTTATAATTAGAAATATGTTAGACAAATTTTCAAATATTTGGAAACCGATGAATCTCTTATTCTCGTTCCCAAAGCCCACTTTGGGAACGCAATGTCTTATCGTCTTCCGTTACCAAGCAGGGGCTTAGTAACGAGAGTAGAAGGTGGTGGTTAATGAAACAAAAAAACATTAACCGTTTTATTTATCCCGTGAAATGCTTTTCTTTTTTATTTCACTGGGAACGGTTTCTCGTTTATTAAATCTGGCTTATTCGTGTGGACTCAAATATAAAAAACTGAAACATCCTATTCCAAATATTTAACAAAAAAAAGTCCCAACCGAATGAACGATTGGGACTTCGTTATATCTATTACAAGGTTATTATTTGATAAGTAACATTTTTCGTGTCTGAGTGAAGTTTACAGTTTCAAGTTTATAGAAGTAAATTCCGCTTGGAAGTTCTTCTGGATTCCATGTTGCGACACCTTGCTCACCCTGTATGGAATCAACTTTTTGACCGAGTATGTTGTAAATATCGATCTCAACAGGTCCATTATGGTTTTGAATTCCATATTGGATCCTGGTTGAACCCTTTACAGGATTTGGATAGTTCTGAAGCAGATAGGTTCCGACAACAGGTTCATCATCAACACCAAAGATAACATTCGTATCGACAACAGCGCGTATCATCATATTCTGAGGAATACCCATATTGTAATCGTACCAAGTACCAGTGGTATATTGCCAGCTTCTGTTATAGACAGGTCCGTTCGTATCAACACCGATCAAGCTGCTGTTTGAAGCTTCGAACCAGCCAACATAGAAATCTCCATCCTCGATGACAATATTGTATCTGGAATCATCGGGAAGTGTGATAACATTCCAGTCATTAGCAACGAGATCGGCTGTTGGGATCATATAGATCGGGGAGATGAGCTGAGTGCCGGGCTGACCATCTACGCCGTCATCATCCCATGCATATACGATCATCTGTTGATTAACTTCAGTGAGATAGTATTTGATTCTGATAAGTTTTACAGGATATTGATCAGGTGTGATACGCACTGCAAGACAGCTTCCTGCTGAACCTGCGCGGTAACCCATTTCTGCTGTGCCGTCATCATAAGCATATTCAACAGCAGAAGCTATCTCTACATATGTTGAAGCTTCATTTGAATAGCCACTTTCATCAAGACCGTACACTGCAGTTACAACATAATAGTTTGTAGTTCCAGAAGTAGGATCTTGGTGGATGTAGGTTGTATCAGTAGCCGGGACAGAACCCACAAAATCATACGGTTCACCTGAGGTCAAGGAATGATAAATATTATATTCACTAAGATCATCCTTTTGCCCTAAGATAAAAGTTTTACCATCAGGATTCTCAACCAAACCGGCAATATTCCAGTTATAATTGAAACCTTGAGTCGAAATATCAGTCCATCCGCCCAGATTAGCCCACAGACCATTCAGAGCTGGACCTGAATCATAACCGGCAGGATAACCATTTGGTTGTCCAACTTCTGTTTGATTCATATGATAACCTATCCAATATTCAGTTCCCTCGGCTATTGTAATTTGAGTCGTAAGTATAATTTCATTCCAATCATCAATAGTAGGATCAGTTACTGCCTCAGTAGTTTCAACAGTTGACGCCCCTGGACCAGACCAAATATAGATCGTATAGGTTGTTGTTGGTGAGGTTGGGAAGAATTGAACTTTTGTGATCTGCCCACCAACATAGGGTTGCATATGAGCCGAAGAGAACCTACTGGCAGCATCCCATTCACCTGGAGCATTTAATCCGAGTGAACCGGCATTAGTTCCATTATCCCATCTTATCCATCCTTCCAAACCACTTGGAGGAGGACTCCAGTTAAGTCCAACAGTTAGATCTGGTAATGCTACAGCAGTAAGATTTTCAGGGGGAAGAACAGGAGCAGGGACATAAGTGTATTTAAACATTCCACCTGTAAACTGATCACCATTAAAGCCACCGGCATATCCGCATTCATCATTAGCCCAGTCTGTTGCCAGGAATTGTGTTCCGTCTGTTCCAGCATATATCTCCCAGGTATGTCCACCGTCGGTACTATATGAAGCTCCTGAAGCTCCGGAAGCAGCACCTGTGCTGACATACATATTAGTAGTTCCCGGAACATAAGCCATATCGTTATAATAAACAGTTCCTGTTGGACTAACTAATGTCCAAGTCTCGCCACCATCAGAAGTTTCATATAGAGTTCCTGTAGTTCCTGAACCCTTATCCTGTAACAGACCATTCATTGAGTCTTTGAACCAGATATTCACATAAGTAAGAGAACCTACAGGATTGCAAACAGTCCAGTTATAACCTTTGTTAGTGGATTTAAAGACACGACCCTTATTTGTTCCCCACCAGATTGTATCTCCAACTACATCGTAGTAACCGACAATGCCAAACTCACCTGTTAATGGATCCGGAATATCTCTGGAAGGAACCCTAGTCCATGTTGTACCACCGTTAGTAGTTGTGTACAGTTCATAATATCCATCTACAGGGTCTCCTTGAGCAAAACCAATATTCTCATCCCAGAAATGAGCGACATTCGGAAAGCTTGCAGCGTCTGTATACATGCTTGCATCACCCTGACGAGTCCAGTTAGCACCACCATTAGGGGTATAATAAATACCCTGGAGGTTAGTTCCGGAAGACTTATACATTGGAACCCATGCTTTATTAGCGTCCAATGCAAAAATCATAGAAAGTTCTAATCCCGAGGCATTATTAACTTCACCAGGTGTCCATAATTCACCGCCATTTGTAGTTTTGGTAAATTCTTGAATAATCGCACCTCCTCCACTTCCATCATATGCTGTTGCCCAGATGATATTCTCATCTAAAGTATGCATATAATGAATACCGCGAGAAGGTTCTGTAAAACCCGAAGCTTGTTCGATCCATCCATAATCTCTACTCGATTTCCCTAATTCATTAGAATCAGTAATTGGTACATATTGAGTTGGAGCTTCAGGGCGTGCAATAACAACAGAGGTTGATAGAAAAACAAAGAGTATTAGCAAACTAATCGTAAGATTTCTTTTCATTTTAACTCCTTTCTTTTTTCATATTAATAAATAATGAAACTTATCTTCTTTGATTTATTTACATGTTGTAATGTCAAGTAATATACAATTTTATTTATCATACCGCTGGTGAGCTGACTACTATTGTTGCATTTTTTATTATCACAATATCGAAACCTTCAACGGGATTACCTTCTTTATTTACCAATTTTAAATTTTCAATAAAAATACTCGCTTCGCCTTCTGCAATACCTTTGAAAGATACGGAAAACAAAACACCACTTCCATTAACTGGTTGATTATTTAAATTATTATCCAAAACAATTCCAATATTCAAGCGTTCTGCTTCCTGTTTTGTGTATGTGATCGGTTGTAAATCATCCCAAAAACTACCAATAATGAAATATTCTTCAGGGACTTCGATTATATCGGAATCAAATACGATTTCCGCAGTGATTCCGAATAGATCGGATACATCAATAATATTAATAAAAAGTTGAACACTTTCACCAATACTGATTGTGTTTTCTGCTGGAGTAATCGTAACAGATAAATTCTCAGATGGACTTTCTAATTTCGAACAAGAGAATAAAACAACGCATGTTATCATTGATATGATTAATAATAATTGTTTCTTTTTCATCATTACCTTTATTTCATTAGTATCATTCGTTTTGTTGATATAATCGTGTCATCCAATGTTAATACATATAAGTAAATACCGTTACCAACTCGATTATTATTCAGATCTCGGCCATTCCAGTTAATCATATTTTCACCGGAATTTCTACCGCAAATATCTAATTTTATTATTAATTGCCCTTTAACATTATAAATACTTATATAGCCCGACTGAACATTGTCTTTCAACGAGAATTTGATAGTGGTTGTTGCAGAAAATGGATTTGGATAAGTTCCATTGAGAACATTTTCTACTTCTGGTTCTATTGTATTAAGTTTGATTCTTCTTGCAATAAAATTTTTTATAATAAGATCAGATTCACTATCACCGAGAGAATTATATATTTCAAGAAAATTTCTTTTATAAGAGTCAATATCTACCTGTGGATTTTGAATATTTAAAGAAGCAGTATGGCTTTTCCCCATATTCAATCCTATAGCAAGGATATCACTGATATCAACAATTCCATCGCCATTACAATCTGCTGGAGCTGCTGTCTCATCCTCCCATAAAGCAGGAAATTCGTTAGCCATCCAATTATAAGAAATATTTTCTCTTGCATTTCCAGTTGAGCGGAAATATATGCCAATGGGAAGAATATCAAGTGTATCCACAATACCATTATTATCTGTATCTCCCGGCCAAATTTGTGGATAAATAGTTATATAATCCTCCTTATTAATTGTGGAAGTAGAATCATTTTCATCCACAATGCTTAAAGATACTGAATATTTACCGGAATTTTGATAAATATGAGTTGGATTTTGTTCTGAGGATGTTTGTCCATCTCCGAAATTCCAATTCCATTCAACAATTTTTGCACAGACGTTTGTAGATTGGTCTGTAAAATGGATTATTTGAGGAAGTGTACCAGAAACTTCATCTGCAGTAAATCTTGCCTGAATCTGGGGTAGGGTATCAATAATAGCTCTTATCATGAAATTCTGAGGAATACCCATATTGTAATCGTACCAAGTACCGCCTGTGTACTGCCAGCTTCTGTTATAGACAGGTCCGTTCGTATCAACACCGATCAAGCTGCTGTATGACGCTTCGAACCAGCCAACATAGAAATCGCCGTCTTCAATGATAATATTGTATCTCGGATCATCGGGAAGTGTGATAACGTTCCAATCATTGGCAACGAGATCAACTGTTGGGATCATATAGACCGGGCTAATGAGTTGAGTTCCGGGTTGACCATCTACGCCGTCATCATCCCATGCATATACGATCATCTGCTGATTAACTTCGGTGAGATAGTACTTAATCCTGATAAGTTTAACAGGGTATTGATCAGGAGTTATTCGAACTGCAAGACAGTTTCCTGCTGCACCTGCGTGGTAACCCATTTCTGCGGTACCGTCATCATAAATATATTCAACAGCAGAAGCTATCTCAACAAAAGCTGATGCTTCGTTGGAATAGTTGCTTTCTCCTGCATCATATACTGCGGTGACTGCGTAATAATATGTGTTTCCTGCTTCGACGGTTTCATCTGAGAATAAAGTATCTGCGGTATTTCCAATAGGATCATCATTATAGTTTCCTCTCTCTAATCCACGATATACATTATAGCTGTTTGGTGGAGTGACTGTTGCATAGGTTGTAGTACATCGAATTCCCCATTCTCCATCAGGAAGTTGATTTGCTGCTGCTACGTCCGCCCATGTAGCCCATGCATCGCCAGTTAAAACATAACTATGTTCACTTGGGACAGTTGATTCATCTAATGCACAATCAATTGTTGAGCTGCATTCAAAAGCAAGTATGAAGCTGTTCTGTACGATCCAGTTATCACAGGAAACGTCATAAGTGGCAGCTGCGCCAACGGTTGTGGTTATAGGCATTGTATAGGTGGGTGTGGAAGAATAAGAAGCGCCTTCTTTTTCATACACGCCAAGTGTAGTAGGACCGGCTAGATCTGAGCTGAATACAGTGAATTCCAATATCAGGCATTCTCCGCCGACAGGGAAAGAAGCACCCATATAACCTGAACCTGAGGAGAAAGAAATTGCAGTTTCAAAGAATCCATCATCCCATTGCATTGCACCACCCATTCCTGCAGGAGCATCCCAATCGAGGTCAACAAAGCCAGTTTGTTCGTTGTAATCTGCGATCAGGTTTGTTGGTTGTAAGACATCCAAAGTTGCCAAGACCTGGAAGTTATCAACATGGAAACCAAAGGTTGTCGGATTATCAGCATTGGTATGCAGTCCAACTCGGAATTGAACGGTTGTTCCACCAAGTGCAGACATATTAGAATATCCTGGCCATCCCTCAGAGAAGGGAGTCCAATCTGCAATGCTACCTGTGTAAACATAGTTTGTACCATTTGGATCACCAGTAGGATTACTTACAGACCACCAGTTACTCCATCCTGTGCCGTCATCATGACGAACTTCTACGTAGAGATAATCACAATCAGGGAATGTGCTGGTATCGAGTTCTGTTTGTACATACATATCCCAGGTTACATTCACGTCTGCAGGAAGATCAATTTCCGGTGTGATGAAATAATTATTCATATTGGGATTATAGGTTCCTGTATTGGGATCAAAGCAACCGGCTGCATGAGTTGGTGAAGGGGCTGAGGAATCTTCATAGATGTGCCAGAGCTGTCCACCCTCAGGAACATTTGAGAAAGCAGTAAAACCAGTTGCATCGTCACCGGTATTATAGAATGAAGCAAGTGCAATATTATCAACAAAAACACCGATCAATGCAGGATTATCAAGAGTGCAATAAGCGGGATCAGAAGCAAAGGCAAAACTGATAATTACATTTTCGCTAGAGTAGCTATCTGGAATATTAATAGAGGTTGAAATCCATCCGCCAGTTGAACCGCCCCATCCGGGAATACCTGGAATACCTGAAGGGCATTCACCATGCTCAAAACCGAAACTGTACATACTGGAACAGTTATAGGCAGGAGTACAATCTGTAAGCACAACTGCATCGGCATAATCCTCGGTAGCAAGGCGAATTCTTACATTGAGACCATCCCAACCATCCCAGGGAGCTGTTGCACCTGCTGGATCTTCAATTGCACGGAATTGTTCGAATGATAGCACAAATCTACCATCGTGAGGTAACATAATTGGTGGTGTATCCAGAACCTGATACCAGTGATCAAGATAACCGCCAGTTGTTCCCACATCAGGATCACCCATCCACCAGGACATACCTGAACCTCCATAAGCATTATAGGTATCAATATGCCACATCGGAGAAGTTGCTGTTGCATCCCAGGTAGTCCAACCAGGGGCACCTGATTCAAATTTTTCAAAGAAAACATCAGTCAAATCCCTGCTTTTAGCCGGAGCTGGAACCATTGGTGAATCAGTTCCGGAAAGAACAGGTTGCTCATTAATATGTTGTACTTTGACCTTTGGAGCTTCTGCAAACACAATACCGGTTACAAGTACGAGAAGAGCGAGAACTGTTATTACTTTTTTCATCTTTTCTACTTTCAATTCGTTATATTTATAAGACGTTGAATTTTTTAGGTATTTGTTCTTTTCATTGAACAAAGAGACTCGGAGTCAAGTTTTTTAAACCTCATTATAAATTAAGAAAAGCTTATTAATAATAATATATGAGTCCACTCTAAAAAGTTCAATTTAAGAAATCGAGAAACCGTTGAAACGGTTAATGCTTTTTTGGTTTCATTAACCACCAACTTAAGTTGGTAGTTAATGGGAAGATAGCTAATTGTAACCGATTCATCGGTTTCCAAA
>JAUWMT010000074.1 GCA_030613025.1 Candidatus Cloacimonadota bacterium | reverse complement strand
TGGTTGAGTACCCGCATCGATTTCTTTTAATATTCTTAATTTGAACTCATTAGCAAATCTTCTCCTTCTCTTTTTCATACTTACTTCAGTATCGGGAATATCCCCCTGAAATTGTCGGATCGATTTTGGGGTATCTCCAGTGGGCAGACAAGTTCTTTCATTTTTTCACCTTTCTTTTTCTACACTAATTTAGTGTCGAAAAGTGTCCAGTGTCATCTTGGCACAGAGGGGTATAAGTTACATTGTACATGGAGGTACACATGAAAAAGTACTTTGCGTTAGGTTTTTTAACTTTTTTATTGATGTTTGTATTAGCAGGATGCAAATTATTTGATTCCAGTGGCGATGATTCTAAAAATATGGATAATCTCGTTGCTGATCCTGAATTCCAATTTAATACAACCCGTTCCGTAGAACTGAACTTAACTTCCATCGATGAATACGGATTCTTATTTATTCGTGGACATTTTGAAATATGGAAAGACGATCCGGCAGATGGAGGTACTAAAAAGGTTCTTTCTATTAAAACTGATGAGAATGCTCAATTCATTAATACGATTTCACTTCCCACCTATTATGAATCAATTTTCCTCAAATCCGGAAATATTGTTCAGAAGCTCTGGATCACTTCCAAAAATACAACCGAAGGTTCAATCCTCGATACCTTTGTATGTATTCCGCCTGTTTATAATGTAAAAGATGGACCCAAATGCGAAACTCAAACTGATAATAATTTTAAATTTTATTTTTACGAACTCGAAGATAATTGCAATGGTACTACAACTGTAAAATTTAAAGTGAAGAACAATAACAACAGAGCATTAAGCCATGTTGCGATCAGCTTACCTGCTGGAGTTATTCCCTCTCAACCAACCGATGGATCAACTTACAAATCTGGGAAGTACAAGTATACTGTTGAGAACCCGACAAATAATCCCTTCTACAGCATTAAGTATGAATCAAAAGGCGAAGGTCCAAAAAACGGTAAGTATAGTTACTTTATTTACATTATTCCCACAGCTGATGCTGCCGCAATGACTGAAATTACAATTCTTGCGAAAGCTGCTCAAATAATCGGACAGGTCACCTTTGATGTCGATTATACTCCCACCTGCAATGACAGTGATGGCGACGGTGTTACAGACGATTGGGATGACTATCCGGACGATCCGGACAGAGCTTTCAACCGATACACTCCTGCTGAAGGGCAATATGGAACCTTTATGTTGGAAGATCTCTGGCCTAATAAGGGCGACTATGACATGAATGACCTTGTTATGGATTATAATGTCGTTGAAGTAACTAATGCCAGCCATGAAATTGTTGATGTGATCAATAACTTCTATCTGCGTGCTGCCGGTGCCGGCTATTTGAACAATGGTTTTGCTATCCAGTATCCTGATTACTGGGAAGTGAACGGTACAATTGATGATGATCTTGATAGAGCTTATGTTGATACCGATAACAGAACTGTTATTTTCTTTGAAAATCATCGTCAGGTATTTAACGTAAGCGGTGGTGACTGGATAAACACATATCAACCGTATCCGTTCATTCCAACTGTCACGTGGTCTGTAACGCTCTCAATGAGCGAAACATCAAAAGCAAAGGTTGTTGCTCCTTGGAATCAAGCTCCTTTTAATCCATTCTTACTTGCGAATGGAGTCCGAAGCCACGAGATACATCTTCCTGATTATCCCTACACTTACGAGATGAATACTGCTCTTCTGGATACAGGTGACGATGCTTCAGATCCGGGTTTGGGTATTTATTTCCGAACTGCAAATTATCTCCCTTGGGCTATCCTTATCGCAGAAAGTTGTGATTACGCCATTGAAATGGCACAGATTTCAGATGCCTTTAATTTCTTTGTAGAATGGGTACAAAGTGATGGAACTCAGAAACAGGATTGGTATCTCGATCTTCCGGGTTATCAAAACGAAGATTTAATCTACGAAGTTCCTTCAAAATAATACATACTAATTTCTATAAAAAAAGCCACGTTCATCGCGTGGCTTTTTTGTTTTATAGAATTTTTTCTCTACTTCATATAGATCATTTTGCTGGTTGCAGAATAAGATCCGCTTACTATTTTGTAAAGATACACACCTGAACTTGCTGTTTTGCCATGCATATCAGTACCATCCCAGGTAAAGGAATTCTGCATTGGATCAATAACAGTTTCATTCACAAGCTGCCCGATGATATTATATACCTTGATGTTTGTGTGTTCAGTACATCCTGCCGGTTTTGAAAACTGAATTGTAGTACTGTTCGAGAAAGGATTTGGGAAATTTTGAGTAAGGATCGAATTGGTCATATTCGGCTCATCATCTACAGAAACGATTGCATCCAATCCACCTGAGTAACATGTAAGAGTACCATTACGTCCACCAACAACCATTTCCATACTGCCGTCTCCCACGATGTCCGGGATCGAAGCGATTGCATCTACGGGTGTACCAAAATTAATAGAATGTAATTCGGAGCCATCAACTCCATTAAGGAAATAAGCATAATTGTTTGAGTAAAGAGTTCCAACAACCAAATCATTAATTCCATCTCCGCTCACATCTCCAATTCTTGATGCATTCCACGGCTGATCAGCAACAGAATGGTACCATATTATACTACCAGTATATCCATTAATTACTTGTACATTGCTATTAGTACTGTGCGCAACAGCAATATCAGAAAAACCATCTCCATTTACATCATCCAATTTAATTAATTGAAGTATGATTGCTGTACCGATACTACCACTATATATATCTACTCCATTTACTGGATCAAGGATATAATAATGCCCACTGAAGTCACCAATAATTACATCTTTAATTCCATCGTCAGTTATATCATCTACTTGTTCCAAAGCCCAAACTGATGTAGCGGTTGTTGTATATGTCCAGATTGTATAACCTGTTGCTCCATTAATACCATATGCATAACCAATGGATTCATTTTCATTCGAAGCACCAGCTAACACATCAGGTTGTCCATCACCTGTGCAATCTTCAATACCTATAACAGAGAATACGGGCCCACCTATAAAGCGTTCCCAAATGGATAATCCAGTTAAACCATCAAGACAATATACTCTTTTGGGTCCAGTATCGCTTGCATCATCACCTGTTGCAGCTAAAACATCAGGGATTCCGTCACCATTATAGTCAAATTTGCAATTGACCTGGTAAACCCAGCCACCACCACCATATTCGTGTGTATCGTGAACCCAGATACTTGCGCCATCTTTTCCTGAAATTGCTCTGATACTGCGGTCACCACCGGTAGTTCCAACAATCACATCCTGATAACCATCTCCATTGATATCAGAAATAATATCCAAACCTCTATAAGAAAAGACATTGCCTGCGTAAACTTCAAAATCCCAAAGAACATCAGCAGTACCGGAAGAATTACCATTAAAACAACGAACATAATTATCTTCCGAGCAAACGATAACATCATCAACTTCATCTCCATTAATATCAGAAATATAACCAATAGCTTTGGGACTGTTATCATAACTTGTGGAAATGTAATAATACCAGAGCTGATTCCCAATCGGGTAATCGATATTATTTCCTTCGCCTTCAACAGATACTTGTGAAATAGGATGAGCGGGATCATTGCTGTCAATATACACTATTTCAGAATAATAATTACTGGCTCCAGGCGTGAACCACACACCGATCTCTGTCGTTTCGAGCGGGTTAAGATTAATTGGGAAAGTAACGGATTCATCAATAATAAAATGGTTTGGATCACTTGTATAGACATTGCTTATAGAAAGCAACGCATCTCCAATATTTTCTACTTCGATATACCAGCGGTTGTAAGAATTTGCCCTAACAGTTCCATAATTGTGAGTGTCATTTATGATATGGATACTCGGACCGGGATTCACTGCATCTCCGGTCATAGTTATATCCACTTCAGGCGAGAGAGGATCATTGGAAAAAACAGTAGCAATACAATTCAATAAACTGGTTTCGGTAGGCAAATATTTAAAAGGAATTACGATGTTAGCTCCGGGGATAATTGTAACAGGAAGATCTAGATCATATGATACATCAGAAGCATTTGTGCCTGTAATTGTAACATCCGTTACTTCCAGATTGCTTGTTCCGACGCTGTACACATAACAATTCCATGAAGCAGAATCACCGACGGTTACTGTACCAAAAGAATAATTTGTGTTTGGAATGTTTATGGCAGGAGTTCCAGCGCCACCAAGATCAATTTTGTAGAGCCAATCCTGATCGTATCCGGAACCATTATCACAATACCAGAGATACTGACCGTCATAGACTACACCGGCAGGATCAGAGTGTTCTGAAGGGTGTGTTTCTAAAAGAGTTCCATTGGATGGATCAATCTTGTAGAGTGCATCTCCCCAATAATCTATCATCCAGAGACTCCCGTGCTCAATACACAGATCCCATGGTTGATTGTCCGGTGCAGCAAATTGTGTTAATATATTTCCTAGATTATCAACTTTGTAAATTTGACCATCTGGATTATAATATGCAGCACACCAGAAATCTCCACTATCATAAGCAATGCCGGACATATAGTAAGTTGGAAGGTTAAATTCGGAAATTAAATTACCGCTCATATCAAGTTGCATCGCAACCGCAGGGGTTGAACTTGGCGGTTGATGGTCAGTAACCCACAAATAATCTCCATCATAAGTTAGACCAAAAGCATCTTCATGCGGTCCTGTAAATAGTAGAGAATAACTTCCATCACTCGGATCAATCTGGTATATTCTACCTCCATCTGCGCCATATATACCGCAATAGAGGTAAGTTCCATCATAAGCTAAACCAGAAGCACCTTCTGGTATGGGGTAGGTAGCAAGAATTGTCCATTCCCGTGCTGCAAATAGAGCAATAGGAATCATGAGTAAAATAAAACAAATAAAAACTAGTTTTTTCATTTTTGAAAACTCCTTTTATATTTGAACATATTTAATCTAGCTGAAAAAATTTTGTCAAATTGTATTCTATCTATCTGAATTCAATAAAAAAAGCACCCATGACGAAAGATGGATGCTTATATGAATATTTGTGTAAGTCAGAATTAATACATTCCGCCCATACCACCCATACCGCCACCAGGGGGCATACCTGGAGCACTACCTTCCTTTTCAGGAAGATCAGAAATGATACATTCTGTAGTTAAGAATAATCCTGCAATACTGCATGCATTTTGGACTGCGGAGCGTGTCACCTTAGCAGGATCGATCACACCGTCAGCCATAAGATCAGAATAAACACAAGTTGCTGCATTGAAGCCAATCTTTGGATCTTTTTCATTATGAAGCTTTTCAATGACGACATCACCGGCGAATCCGGCATTCTTTGCGATCTGGTAAACAGGTCTTTCAAGAGCTTTTTTCAGAATTTCAGCACCGATCTTTTCTTCAGCTTCAAGTTTAAGCTTGTCAATGGCTTTAGCTGAACGAAGCAACGCGGATCCACCACCGATAACAATACCTTCTTCGACAGCGGCACGAGTTGCCTGAAGCGCATCATCAACACGATGTTTCTTTTCTTTCATCTCGGTTTCTGTGGCAGCGCCGATATTCAGCACAGCAACTCCACCGGCAAGTTTTGCAAGACGCTCCTGAAGTTTCTCTTTATCATAATCGGAAGTAGTGTCTTCAATCTGCTTTTTGATCTGCTTGATACGACCATGAATGTCTTTTTCTGCACCTTTTCCCTCACGGATTGTCGTGTTTTCCTTATCAATAATGATCTTCTTTGCAATCCCAAGATCGTGAAGCTTGGTGTTCTCGAGTTTAAGACCAACTTCTTCGGAGATCACTGTTCCACCTGTAAGGACTGCGATATCCTGAAGCATCTCTTTTCTGCGATCACCGAAGCCGGGTGCTTTTACAGCGCAGACATTAATTGTACCGCGAAGCTTGTTTACTACCAATGTTGCAAGCGCCTCACCTTCAATATCCTCGGATATAATCAAGAGAGGTTTGCCTGTTTGTGAAACTTCCTGAAGAATGGGGAGAAGGTCTTTCATAACAGAAACCTTTTTATCAAGAAGAAGGACATATGCGTCTTCCAGTTCTGCAACCATCTTATCAGTATTGGTCACAAAATACGGGGAAAGATATCCTCTATCGAACTGCATACCTTCAACCTTCTCAAGATAAGTTTTCATAGTTTTGGATTCTTCAACATTAATAACACCTTCATTTCCAACCATTCCCATTGCATCAGCAATAAGTTGCCCAATTTCCGGATCATTGTTTGCAGAAATTGTTGCTATCTGCTCGATCTCGCTGGAAGTTTTGATAGGTTTGCTCATCTTGGCAATTTCTTCGACGACTATTTCAGAAGCTTTGGTAAGTCCGCGCTTCATGAACATAGGATTCACACCGGCGGTCACGTGCTTAAATCCCTCATGAATAATTGCTTGAGCTAATAGTGTTGCTGTGGTTGTACCGTCACCTGCAACTTCATGAGTTTTTGTAGCCACTTCTTTGACCATCTGTGCACCCATATTTTCATATTTATCCTCAAGTTCGATCTCTTTTGCGATGGTCACTCCGTCATTAGTAATGGTGGGTGAACCAAAGCTCTTATCAAGAACTACATTTCTACCACGTGGTCCAAGTGTTATTATTACTGCGTTTGCAAGTAAATCCACACCACGCTTAAGATTTTCTCTGGCTTGATGTCCAAATTCCAGTTGTTTAGCCATTTTGACTCCTGTTTTTATTTTTAATTATTTCTTAATTTTATTTTCGCTTTATGGCAATTTCGCTGTCTTTCATGTCAATAAAAAGCTTCTTATGCTTTTCGGAGGTTTTGCCCTCTTCAATATTATAATCTTTTAGAAGCTCTAAGGCAACTTTATTTTCAATTTCTTTTTGAATAATTCGCTTGAGTGGTCGCGCACCATATTGTGGATCGTAACCATGCTGCAGAATGAATTCTTTTGCTTTTTTGGAAAACTCTATTTCAAAACCCCTTGAAGCCATTCTTTTCTTCAAATCATCAAGCTGTATATCCATTATCTCTTTCATGTCTTCATGAGAAAGTTTGTGGAATATGATGATCTCATCCAATCTATTAAGGAATTCGGGTCGGAAGTGGGTTTGCAAAGCTTTCATCACTACAGCTTGGGAAATTTCATCTTTAGAATCAGCAGCAAAGATTTCCTGTGATGCAATATTTGATGTCATGATGATCACCGTATTTGTGAAATCAACTGTGCGCCCCTGACTATCAGTAAGCCGACCATCTTCCATGATCTGCAGAAGAATGTTGAATACATCGGGATGCGCTTTTTCGATCTCATCAAAAAGTATCACACAATAAGGTCTTCTTCGAACTGCTTCGGTAAGCTGTCCACCTTCTTCATAGCCAACATATCCGGGAGGAGCACCCACAAGTTTAGAAACCGTGTGGCGTTCCATATATTCAGACATATCAAGCCGTATCATTGCTTTTTCTGTATCAAATAAAATCTTTGAAAGAGTTTTTGCAAGCTCTGTTTTACCCACACCTGTAGGACCGAGAAACATAAAAGTTCCAATAGGACGCCCTTCAGGGCTGATGCCTGCGCGGTTTCGTCGAATTGCATTTGAGATTGCAATAATGGCTTCATCTTGCCCGACAACACGCTGATGAAGATCTTTTTCCATATCAATAAGCCGGGCTGCTTCGCTTTCCAGCATCTTGGAAATCGGTATATGAGCCCACTTGGACACTATCTCTGCAATATCATTTTCATCGATCTCTTCTTTTAAGATTTTCTGATCTTTCTGAAGATCTTCCAGTTCCTTGTTTTTCTTCTGAAGTTCTTCATTGAGTTTGCTCAGAGTGCCGTATTTAAGCTCAGATGCTTTTGTCAGATCGGCATTTCGTTCAGCTCGTTCCATCTCTGTTTTAGTCTGGTCAATTCTCTCTTTGATCTCACGGATCGCACCGATAAGTTCCTTTTCACGGGTCCAGTGTGTGCGAATATGATTTCCTTTTTCCTGCAGCTCTTTCAATCTATCTTCAATTTCTTCTTTTCGAGCGACTGATTTCTCATCTTTTTCTTTTCTGAGAGAATGTTTTTCTATCTCAAGCTGGAGAATTTTTCGCTCTATCTCATCAAGTTCGGTAGGAAGACTGTCAATCTGCATACGGATATGCGCGCACGCTTCATCAATAAGATCTATTGCCTTATCAGGAAGAAATCTATCTGCAATATATCTTTCTGAAAGGGTTGCAGCAGCGATGATAGCAGAATCTTTTATCCTCACACCGTGATGGATCTCATACTTTTCTTTGATCCCTCGAAGTATGGAAATCGTATCATTTGTATCCGGTTCATACACCATGATCGGCTGGAAACGGCGCTCCAGTGCAGCATCCTTTTCGATATATTTTCTGTATTCATTAATTGTAGTTGCACCGATACAATGAAGTTCTCCACGAGCCAACGCCGGTTTGAGCATATTTGATGCATCGATCGCACCCTCTGCTGCTCCTGCTCCGACCACTGTATGAAGCTCATCAATAAAAAGTATGACCTGACCCTGAGCTGATTCGACTTCTTTGAGAACAGCTTTCAACCTGTCTTCGAACTCACCACGAAATTTAGCTCCTGCAAGCAATGCACCCATATCAAGCTCGACAAGATCTTTTCCTTTCAAGTTTTCGGGAACATCATTTTCAACTATACGCCTTGCAAGACCTTCCACAATAGCAGTTTTACCTACACCGGCTTCGCCGATGAGCACCGGATTGTTCTTTCTTCGTCTGGAAAGTATTTGCATAACTGATCGAATCTCGTCATCACGACCTATAACAGGATCAAGCTTACCTTTTCGTGCAAGATCTGTGATATTTCGGGAATATTTCTCCAATGCCTGGTACTTTGCTTCGGGATTTTGGTCTGTAATTCGCTGATTTCCACGAATATCTTTGAGGATCTGCATAACATCTTTTTCTGTGATGCCGAATTGTTTGAACAGATCGCTCAGTTCGTTTTTGTCTCTCAACATCGCGAGAAATATATGCTCTGTGCTGAGGTAATCATCATTCAGTCTGTCAGCTTCCTTTTGGGCAGTATTAAATATTTTACTCAGTTCTGTTGATAAATATGGCTGCTGGGGACTGCCGGAAACTGATGGTTTGTTCTGCAATATCTTTTCAATTTCATTGTAGAACTGGTCTTTATTGACCTCTAATTTATTTAATATCGAAGGAATAATTCCTTCGGGCTGCTTCATCAGCACAGCCATCACATGAGCGGGTGTGATCTCTTGATGACCAAACTGTTCTGCGAGCTGGAGTGCCGATTGAATTGCTTCCTGTGCCTTTAAAGTAAATTTATTTAGATTCATATTATTATTAAATGCTCCAATTTTAATAAAAAATATATAGGTGCTCAACACAATGTCAAATAATTTTGGCACTTAAATTAGTAGAGTGCTAATATCTAAAAAACTTGTAATAATTTTGTTGATAAAAGTAATAGTGTTATTAATTTTTTTAAGGTTGAGTTTACTCTAAAAAGTGTGTAATTAGAAATATGTTAGAAAATGCATCAAATATTTGGAAACCGATAAATCGGTTACAATTAGCTATCTTTCTATTAACCACCAACTTAAGTTGGTGGTTAATGAAACAAAAAAATACATTAACCGTTTCAACGGTTTCTCGATTTCTTAAATTGAACTTTTTAGAGTGGACTCAAGGTTAATTATGGAAAAAATTTCGGTCATCGGAATGGGGAGTTGGGGTACAACTCTCGCTATTCTTTTAGCAGAGAAAGGTTATCCAGTTATCGGATGGGAATGGATAAAAGAGCGTGCTGAAGATATGCACCAGAAAAGAGAAAACCTTTTCTTCCTACAAGGTTGCAAATTCCCAAACAATCTCAAAGTTACAAACGATCTTTCTTATGCATCTGAGCAGTCAGATATAATCGTATTTGCAGTTCCCTCTCATGTTGTAAGGCATATTGTCGGTCAGGTCAAAAATGAGCTTCATGAAAAAAATATTGTGAATGTTGCAAAGGGGATTGAAAATGAGACAATGCTGCGGATGTCCGAAGTTATTCATGATGAAGCAGGCACTCCTTTAGAGAAAATCGCTACTTTATCCGGACCAACTCATTCCGAAGAAGTGAGTAAAAAACTTCCCGCAACAATTGTTGCTGCTTCAATCAATGAAGAATATGCAAAGACGATTCAACACCTATTCATGACAGATTATTTCAGAGTTTACACTAGTACAGATATTATCGGAGTCGAGCTTGGGGGTTCTCTAAAAAATGTCATTGCGATAGGGGCAGGTATTTCTGATGGAATGGGCATGGGTGATAACGCAAAAGCTGCACTTATTACTCGTGGATTGCGCGAAGTTACCCGCCTTGGTGTTGCCTGCGGAGCCAATCCACATACTTTTTCGGGTATTTCCGGTATTGGAGATCTAATTGTGACCTGTGACAGTTTGTATAGCAGAAACCGCTATGTGGGAGATCAGCTTGCAAAGGGTTTCTCGCTTGATGAAATCCTCTCTTCTATGGAAATGGTTGCCGAAGGAGTGAATACAACAAGATCAGCATATCAGTTGTCTCATAAAATGAACGTGGACATGCCGATCACTGATCATATACATCAAATCCTGTTCGAAGATCTTTCACCGCAAGATGGAGTTATGACTCTTATGACCCGTTCACCAAGGAGCGAGGACGAGTTCTAATAATTCATGAACTCATGTTTCGTATAAAATATTATATGATTATTTTAAATCATTTACGTCCTGTAATATTGGAATTTCTAATTACTCCCGATGCATCGGGACTAATGAAATTTCAAATGATAAATTAAAAGAGATTCAACGGTGCAAGCGAAAAAAATAAAATGAAGAGATTGTTGATTTCGTTAAAAATGATAATATGCATTCCCAAACCTTTCAGTCTTCTCGTTCCCAAACCCTTCAGTCTTCTCGTTCCCAAACCTTTCAGTCTTCTCGTTCCCAAACTCCTGGTTCGGAACGCAACAATTGATGAATGATGATTAACGATTTGAGATTTATGAAGATAGCTGAGCAGCACTATTCTCCTATGAAACTACATTCTAACTTTCTCAAAATGAATGTATTAGAGATTTATCAAAAGATGATGACATTCCC
>JAUWMT010000084.1 GCA_030613025.1 Candidatus Cloacimonadota bacterium | reverse complement strand
GATTGGAAATGGTAATTGAATTTTGACATTCCTTATATTGCCTTCTCCTCAGCTAGGAGAAGGTTAGTTTACCCCGTGAAATCAGCTTGCTGAATATTTCACCGGGGGATGAGGTTTCAAACTTTGTTAAAATTCAATTTACATCATTTCACAATTGACTTATCAATAGTTTGGTCATTTGGGAGAAAAAATATTGAATAGAAATCGGTGTGTCCTTGTTGTGTGTTGTATAGTGCTATTGAGTCTTTTTAGTTCACTATCTGCTAGTCAGAAATGGAATGAATTCATACTCGAGCTTCGTGCAGGTGATATTCTTTATGTTGGTGATTCCTGCTGGATCGTGCCGCAGGATACAACGCTTATCATAACTGATTCTATACCTTTTTATATTCAAAAAGATCATAAAAACACAACTGAGTTCTATGAGACAGCTCAGACAGAAGCCGATAAATCTGATTTCACAAAACGGCTTTTCGATCTCGCATTTCAAAAGCGAAAGGGAGACGGAGATCCTTTATACCGGCTCGAAAAAAGCGAACTACAGTTTTTCCCTTACAAGGACAAAATAATTCGGAATATTTATATAATGAATATCCCGATTTTCCAAACCGATTCAGACAAAGATATCAAAATAATACAGTGGGCAAAAAAAACTGGTGATAAGCTGCACATCGATACAAGAAAATGGGTCATCAAGAATATTCTGCTGTTCAATGAAGGTGAAGCTCTTTATCCAATATTAATGGCAGAGAATGAAAGGATGCTTTATGAACTCCCTTTTATAAATGAGGTTTATTTCGAAATTTATCCCTGCTTTAATGAGCCCGATTATGTTGATGTTGTGGTCCTCACAAAGGACAAATTCCCTGTTGGTGCCAATCCGGGTATCTCTGCGTTGGACTCCTATCATCTTGAAATATATGATTTGAATATCGCCGGACTGGGACACGAAATAAGTGCAAAAGTTGCATATGATGGAGGGAAAAAGGAAAAATTCTCTCTTCAGAATGCACTTTACAAAGTATATCATTTAGGAAATACTTTTATTACCGGGGAATTGTTCTATTCCAATCCGGCACATGAAGAACGGTATGGTTTTTTATTCAATAGAAATTTCATATATCCTAAGATCAATATTGTTGGAGGGGTCGGTTTAGAGAGAGTCAATACATATTATAGCCATAGTCCCGATGATAGCACGCTGATGGAGGATCCGCTTGAATATCTTAAGGGTGATCTATGTTTCGGTGTCGCAGAGCCGCTGAGGATATTCAATAAATCAAGCTCTGATTATCTTGTTGAATTAATACGGTTTACGTACTATGATTACTACAAATATCCTTTGATCGGATCTTTATTCGATGATAAAACTGAATTGTTACTTTCTTTTAATCATCATAGAAGTAAGTATTATAGAAGTAATCTTATTTACGATTTCGGTGAGATTGAATATATACCATACGGGCATTTGATCGAGATTCTTGGAGGAGCAGAGTATCCTGAATTATATGAAAAACGATATTACGCGGGAGTTCGTTTTTCCCAGGGCAATTTTATATTTGAGAGAGCGCTCTACTATTATTTGCAGTTTGGACTTGGAGGTTATTTTGATAGATTCCGGTTGAATGATCTTAATGAAGGAGTTCTTTCATTTAATGCTCATTTTTTTACAAAACATTATGAAATTGGGAATTACGGGATTAGAAATTTTATTGAATTTGATTATATGAAGGGATTGAATCAGCCCAATTATCAACATATTGATCTTCATAACATGCAGAATGTGAGGGGATTTGATGATACTAAAGCACGTGGACAGCAGCGGCTGGTTATTAATTTTGAAAGTGTTGCATATACTCCGTGGGATCTTGTTGGTTTCCGTTTTGCGATGTTTGGCTTTTTCGATATTGGTTTTATTGGAAAAGCAAGTAGCAACATATTACTTGATAAAAATTATATCGGCTTTGGAGCAGGTGTGCGAATGAGGAATGAAAATCTTGTGTTCAAAACAATTCAGCTCAAAATAACCTATTATCCTGATATTGACGGAAAAGCTAAAATATCCCTTTCCCTTTCAGGTAAGCCGGATTTGAAGCTGCCGGGTTTTGATGTGAAATGCCCTGAGACCATTAAGTTTGAGTAACGAGTCCTTGCGAATGGTCGAAGCATTGGCGGAGACCTTCGCAATGGTCGGTGACTACGCCAAGACAGTAGAGAGAAGAGCGAGAAGCGAAAAGCGGTCCGGCTTTATTACACTTCCGTCTTCACTACGTTACGCCCGATAAAACGCCTTGGCAGGCAGAGAGCACAGAGGAATTTTATAATTGAGTCCACTCTAAAAAGTTCAATTTAAGAAATCGAGAAACCGTTGAAACGGTTAATGCTTTTTTGTTTCATTAACCACCAACTTAAGTTGGTGGTTAATAGGAAGATAGCTAATTGTAACCGATTCACTTGTCCCGTTAAATTTGTATTCATTTAACTGGGATCGGTTTCCCAATGTTTGAAAAATTTCCAACATATTTCTAATAATAACCTTTTTAGAGTAAGCTCATAATTAAAATTTAAGATTTTATCAGTGGGAACCTGTTCGCAAGCTGGCGAATCGCTTTTCCCTCTTCTCTCTTCCCTCTTCCATCCCGAGTCGTTCCATTCTCGACCGACTCGTGATTACAGGTTAGGGAAACATTTCAGGGAATATTTTTCTTGACCGAATAACAAACAAAC
The DNA here is from genome assembly GCA_030613025.1 of Candidatus Cloacimonadota bacterium. Lineage (GTDB taxonomy): Bacteria > Cloacimonadota > Cloacimonadia > JGIOTU-2 > JGIOTU-2 > Celaenobacter. The sequence continues at coordinate 4,641 of JAUWMT010000084.1, read as the reverse complement.
ATAAAAAAGACAAGTTCATGTGGCAATATTGTAAATATACTTCTTGCTGAAGCTCGAAAAAGAGAGATATTAAAAAAAAATAAACAATGGAGAAGAGGAAAATGAAAAAGAAAATTGTCATCCTCGAGTTCGATTTATCGGACGAAGGATCTCACAGGTATAGAATCTATCGTTTGCCGAGATTCTTCCCGTCTTCATTTCATTACGCCGTGGCAGGCGTCGTCTCTATTATCGGGACTCCTCAAGAATGACAAGGAGTTTTAGTTTGAATATATAGAAAAAAATGAAAATGTTAAAAATCTATGATTAATCCCGATTCATCGGGGAAAGTAAAAAAACAATCCGCCTACGTTAAAATACGGCGTGACAAAGGAGAAAAAGATGTTAAAATCTATGATTAATCCCGATTCATCGGGAAAAAAGAGAAGTTTAGTTCTCGGATTTATGCTGATTATGTTATTGGCATTGAGTACAAACCTGATGGCTGCTGACCAAACCGTAATAAACAACAATGATTCTGGTGCAGGTTCTCTGCGGAAGGCAATTACGGATGTTGGTGATGGAGAAACTATAACCTTTGATACTGATTACACTATAACTTTGGCATCAGAGTTAAGCATTGCCAAAAGCCTCACCATAACAGGTACAGGAGCGGGGAATACAATCATCCAAGCTAATGCCAATCCCAACACAGCTACTTACAGGGTGTTTAATATTTCTTCCGGAACAGTAACTATTTCTGATATGACTATCCGTAATGGTAATACAACCAATAATGGGGGAGGGATATACCATGATAGTGCTACTTTAACTTTGAACAATTGCACCGTCAGCGGAAATACAGCATCCAACTATGGTGGCGGGATCTACAAATACGTTGGTACCTTAACCATGACAAATTGCACAGTCAGTGGAAATACTGCAGACGATAGTGGTGGAATACACAACTATGTTGGAAACTTAACCATGACAAATTGCACAGTCAGCGGAAATACTGCAAATGATGGAAGTTGGTCTGGCGGTGGTTTGACTAATGAAAGTGATGTGTCAACGATAACTAACTGCACTTTCGCGAATAACACATCGACCTATAACGATGGTGGTGGTATATTTCTATATGCTGGGACTCTTAATATCAAAAACACGATCGTTGCTAATAATAATGGGTATTCAGGACCAGCCGATTATTATTATTCCTCTGGCACACTTACAGATAATGGATATAACCTGGTGGAGATCACAAATGTTGGAGCAGGAGCAGGTGGTTTTAGTAATGGTACTAATAATGATATAGTCGGTGCTGGAACATATAACTTGAGTACAACGCTTGAGGAAAATAACACAACAAATGGTACGTGGACACTCAAAACTACTGACGGAAGTGCGGCAATAAATGCTGGTGATCCAGATAATATCGCAAATAATGGTGTTGCTATACCTACAACCGACCAAAGAGGTGCAAACCGAAAAGACGCCACGGACATCGGCGCTTACGAATATTGGGATGATGCTGGTTCACTTCCCGTCACTCTCTCCATCTTCACAGCTCAATTCATAGAAAATACTCCAATGCTCTATTGGACTACTCAATCCGAGACGGACAACATGGGCTGGTTTGTGTATCGCGGTGAAGAGAATAGTTTTACTACATCAGAGAAGATATCAGATTTTATTGAAGGACATGGAACTACCACGCAACAGCAGTCTTATATTTATGAAGACAGAATACAGAATCCACAAGTTGGAGATACCTATTATTATTGGCTGGAAAGTGTAGACTACAGCGGGATTGTAAATCATTATGATAAAGTAGCGGTGCTCACAATTCCTGATCAACCTGATCCGGGTGGTGGTCTCATTCCTGAGCCAGTACGATATGGGCTATTCCAGAATGAACCCAATCCTGTTATTTCTTCAACAAAGATTTCATTCAATCTTCCTGAAACATCTCAAGTTGAACTGAACATTTACAATCTCAAAGGACAGCTTGTAAAATCGCTCTATTCGGGAGTTGCTTCATCCAAAACTCTGGATTGGAATGGCAAAGATGGGAATGGTAATGAACTTCAAGCAGGTGTGTATTTGTATAAATTATTGGTGAATGGCAAAACCGCTGAGACGAAGAAGCTCATTTTGATGAAATAAAAGACACGACTCAGCTTGCAAAGATGAGTCGGGTTGAAAAGAATGAGCGACTATCCCGAGTCGTTCCCTTTGTGACCGACTCGTGATTTAAAAAATTGTATTTTGCAGGGGCTGAACATGTTCAGCCTTTGCAGAAAAAAATGAAAATGAAAATAAAAAAACGGACAATCCGGCTCCGTCCAGACAGGTCGGGAGGGTTCGGCGTGACAATCCGCCTGCATTGCATTACGGCGTGATAAGAAAGGAGAAAAAAATGTTAAAAAAGAAAAGTTTAGTTCTCGGATTTATGCTGATTATGTTATTGGCAATGAGTGGAAGTTTGATGGCTGAAACTTACACAGTTACCTCAATTACTGATACAGGGAGTGAGACAACTACTGAAGGTAAATTAAGCTGGGCAGTTACCCAATCAAATGCCAGTACAGAAGATGGCGACAACATTGTATTCATTTTATCCTCAGGTTCTACACTAGTAATAAGTGGAGCTCTTCCTACAATTACCGATGGAGTAACAATAGATGGTGATGATGAGGGAACACATGTCACCGTTCAGGTAACCACTCCGGGAACTTCGACATGGCGTGTTTTCTATATCGATGCATCCGGTGAAACCATTAATTTCTCCAACATGACCATCAAAGGTGGGGATATTTCGGGTTATGGCGATGTCTGGGCGGCTTGCGGCGGTGGGATATTTTTTGAGGCGGGAACTCTGAATCTTCATACGGTTACAATTTCCGGTTCAAAAGCTTTCCATGGCGGCGGACTATTAAACAGGAATACCAGCCCCACCCTGACCAACTGCACCATCAGCGGAAATAGTGCCGAGGTCTGCGGCGGCGGGATGTACAACGATGGCTACGATGGCACTTCCAGCCCAACTCTGACCAACTGCACCATCAGCGGAAATAGCGCTGCTTTCGGCGGCGGGATCTACGGTTACGATAGTGGTTTATACATAAAAAACACTATCCTTGCTAATAATACGGCAACTACCAGTGGACTGGATTTTTATAAAAACGACGGAACAGTTTTCGATAATGGCTATAATGTTGTGGAAAACTGTTATAATTATGCTTTCATTACTACCGGTGATATTGCCGGAGAACAAGCAGATCTATGGGGTACCGGCATATCAGCTACTCCATCTCTTGCAGATAATAATACTTTAAACGGAACACAAACTCTAAAGACTAAAGATGGAAGCGTGGCAATAAATGCGGGAACAAGCGATCAAGACGGGCACCCAGTTGTTATACCTACAACAGACCAACGTGGTGCAGGTAGAAATAGCACAACAGATATCGGCGCTTATGAGTGGTGGGATGATGCTGGTTCCCTCCCGGTCACACTCTCTACCTTCACTGCACAATTTTTAGAAAACACACCAACTCTGTATTGGACAACTCAATCTGAAACAGACAACATGGGCTGGTTTGTGTATCGCGGTGAAGAGAATAGTTTTACTACATCAGAAAAGATATCGGAGTTTATTGAAGGACATGGAACTACAACACTGCAACAGTCTTATATTTATGAAGACAGAATACAAAATCCGGAAGTTGGAGATAAATATTACTATTGGCTGGAAAGTATAGAATACAGCGGCATCATCAATCATTATGATAAAGTAGCGGTGCTAACAATTCCAGATCAACATGATCCGGGTGGTGGTCTCATTCCTGAGCCAGTACGATATGGGCTATTCCAGAATGAACCCAATCCTGTTATTTCTTCAACAAAGATTTCATTCAACCTTCCTGAAACAGCACAAGTAGAACTGGCAATTTATAATCTCAAAGGACAACTTGTAAAATCGCTTTATTCCGGAGTTACTTCATCCAAAACTTTGGATTGGAATGGCAAAGATGAGAATGGTAATGAACTTCAAGCAGGTGTGTATTTGTATAAATTATTGGTAAATGGAAAAACCGCAGAGACGAAGAAGCTGATCCTGATGAAATGATGATTATTATAATTCAAAGCATTTGTCACTCTGAGCTTGCGAAGAGTCTATCCTTTAAAACGAGTTCTATGTATTACAAGAATTCTCTACGTTGTAATGAATAGATTCTTCCCATCTTCATTTCACTTCAGTCTTCACTTCGTTACGCCCAGACAGGACGGCGTGACAAGAGAGAGAGGAAAGTGGTGTTGGTTAAACAAAAATGTTTAAACAATTAAATATAGAGATACCCCCAAAAATTAGAAGAAGATTCTCAGGATAGTGTATTGCTCAAGGGTTTGCAGAGATATCTTAGTAGAAAATTACTTTTAGAAAAACTGTTAATTTTAACCCTACTGTTAAGTCAATTATAAAATGACTCAAATTGAATTTCAACAAATTATTAAACCTCATCTCCATATGAAATATTCAGCAAGCTGCTTTCACGCGGCAAACCAACCTTCTCCTATTTGAGGGGAAGGCAATATACTGGATGTTAAAATTCAATTACAACTTCCATGCGAAGTTTGATATGACAACATTATATTTTT